>NZ_JBHSFP010000007.1:0-318793 GCF_042654065.1 Sphaerisporangium dianthi
CAGTTCAAACGACTCCGCACCCGCTACGAACGACGCGCCGACCTCCACCACGGGCTGCTCGAACTGGCCTGCAGCCTCATATGCCTCCGCCGCCTGCGAACCTCATTCTGAAACGATCAGTAAGTCCTCCCCACGCCCGTGGGGGTGAGCCGGAGTCCACCTACGCCACCGCCCATGCCGGTGAGTCCTCGCCACGTCCGTGGGGGTGAGTCGGGTCCGGTCTTGGTCGGCCGAGGGCGCTGCTGAAGTTGGTCAGGCGGGGACGGCGACGGTGAGGCTGGAACCGAACCTTTGTTTGGTGACCTTGAGCTGCGCGGGCACGCGGGCCCGCAACTCGCCGACGTGGCTGACGATGCCGACCGCCCGCCCCCCGTCGCGCAGTTCGTCCAGGATGTCGAGGACGCCGTCAAGCGTCTCGTCGTCCAGGGTGCCGAAGCCCTCGTCGATGAAGAGGGTGCCGAGCTCGACCCCGCCCGCCTCGGCGGTCACCACGTCGGCCAGCGCCAGGGCCAGCGCCAGCGAGGTCATGAACGCCTCGCCGCCGGACAGCGTCACCGGGTCGCGGTCGACGCCCGTCCAGCCGTCGAGGACGCGCAGCCCGAGCCCGCCGCCGGAGCGTTTGCGGTCGGCCGCCGACTTGCGCACGTCGTACAGCAGGCTGTAGCGACCGCCGGACATGTGGTCGAGCCGCGCGTTGGCCGCGTCGACGACCTGGCGCAGCCGCTCGCCGAGGACGTACGACGACAGGCGCATGTCGAGCCTGTTGTCGGAGGAGGTGCCGACGGCCAGCTCGGCGAGACGCTTGGCCAGGCGGTAACGCTCTTCGGCGGGCCGCCAGGCGGCCAATGCGGCCTCCAGCGTCGCGGTGAGCGCCAGCAGCTCGTCGTGGCGTCCTTCGGCCTGGTCGCGCGCGGAGGTGCGTACGGCGTGCTCGCGCTCGGCCCGGTCGTGGGCGTCGGCGAGGACGTGCAGGGCGGCCGCCGGCGCGGCCGCCGCGGCCGCCAGCGCGGGGTCGGTCAGGAGCTTGACCACGGCGGCGCGCTCGGCGTGCAGCTCGCGCAGCCGCTCGGCCATGGACTCGCGGGCCGTCGCCGGGCGGGCGGCGGCCCGCACGTCCGCCAGGCCCGCGAAACCGGCCTTCACGGCGGCGCTCTCGGCCCGGGCCGCGGCGGCGTCGCGCTCGGCGCTCTCGGCCTCGGCGAGCCGCGCGGCGTCGACGGCGTCCCGTAGAAGCCCGGCCTCCTCGGCGAGCCGGTCGAGCCGGGCGGCGAGCGTGGCGTCCTCGCCCCTGGCCTCGGCCAGTCGGGCGGCGAGCAGCTCGGCGTCGGCGGCGGCGCCCGTCTCGGCGGCGCGCTCGGCGGCGATCTCGAGACCGGCGCGCGTCGCGATCTCGCTCAGCTCGGTGATCTCGGCCTCGATGCGGGCCACCGCCTCCACGAGCGCGGCCTCGCCGTGCGCGACCTCCCGTAGCCGGACCAGCGCGGCCTCCGCCTCGCGCAGGGCCTCCTCGGCCCGCGCCAAGGTCGGTTCTTCCTCGGCCACCACGGCGTCCCCCGGCCCGGCAGCACCACCCTCGCGGCCGGACCAGGTGCGCAGGACCGCGGCGCGGGCTTCGGCCCAGGCCGCCACGGTCTCGCCCGCGCGTGCGGCCGCTCGGACGGCGACGGTCAGCAGCCGGGTCTCGGCGGTCACACGGTCTCGGCGAGCGCCCACCGTGTCGTCGCCCCCGCGTGCGGCGTCGAGGACCTCCGCCAGATGGTCGAGTTCCTGGCGCAACCCGGCCTGGTTGGCACGCTGCTCGGCGATCAGGACGTCGAGCTCGCGCGCCTGGCTCGTGGCGGCGTCGAGTTCATCCTGGAGGCTCTGGGCCCGGGTCTCGGCGGCGGGCGCCTGCTCGGCGGCCAGGTGGAGACGGGCCAGCTCGGCCTCCGCCTCGTCGCGCGCGGCCCGCGCCACCTCGGCCGGCAGGCCCTCGGCGCGCAGGGTGGCGTCCTCCAGCTGGGCGGACAGCACAGCGACCCTGCCCTCGGCCGCCTGCCGCACCTCCTGCGCGGCGTCGGACAGCGCCTGCGCCGCCCGCTCGTCGTCGACCGCCGGCGTGGACAGGGCGGGCGACGCGGGCACGGGATGGTCGGCGGAACCGCACACGACGCATGGCTCTCCGGGCACCAGGCCGCGGGCCAGCTCGGCCGCCATGCCGTCGATGCGGGCCTGCCGGACGGCCTGCAGCCGGTCGCGCGACTCCTGGGCCTCGTCGGTGGCCCGGCGCCGTTCGCCTTCGGCGGTCTCCAGCTCGACCGTGAGCGCGTCTCGACGCGACGCCTGCTCAAGCAGGGTTGCGGCCTTCTGACAGGCCGACGTGGCCGCCGGGATCAGCGCCGCCTCGGCCCGTACCGCCTCGAGCCGGCCGAGCGCCTCTTGAAGCCGGGCGGGAAGCTCGGCTCGCGCGTCGGCAAGGGCGGTCTCGCGCTCGGCCAGTTCGGCGAGCAGGGCGTCCAGGGTGTGCAGCCTGACGCGGGTCTCTTCGAACCGCGTCTCTTCGGCCCGGCGAAGCTCGAGCCCTGCCAGCTCGTCACGATGCGCCCGTTCGAGCGCGGCGAGCCGGTCTCGGACTTCCCGCACGATCGCCTCGGCCCGCGCCGGGTCGTACGCGCGTCGTCCTCCGGACGACGCCTCTCGCGCCACCTCCGCGAGCGCAGCGGACAGCGGGAACGCCGGCGCCTCCGCTTCGGGCGCCCCAGACGCGCCGGAGAACCCGGATGTTCCCGACGTTCCGGAGGGATCGGCCGTCTCTGACGCACCAGAAGGATCAGTCGTCTCTGAAGTGCCGGATGGGTCGGCCGTCTCCGATGTTCCAGAGAGCTCGGGCGTCCCAGTGGCTCCGGAGGGATTGGCCGGGTCCGAGGTGGAAAGAGCGGCGGGGAGGGCGGCGATCGCGCCCAGCAGGTCGCGTACGGCGGCGGCGAGATGCCCGGCCAGGGCGTCCCGGCGGCGGACGGCCTCGAGGTCGCCGGTCGCGGCGGTCACGGCGGCGCGGGCCGCGGGCAGGCCGGAGGCCGCGAGACGCGCCTGCGCGAGGCGCTCACCGGTCTGCCGGCGCGACTCGGGAAGGATGGCGAGCCGCTCGACGGCCTCGGCCTCCTGTGCGGCGAGCGTCGCGAGGCGCTTGGCGGACTGGGCGAGCCGCTCGCGCAGGCGCGCGAGGCGTGCCTCCTCAGGCCGGAGTTGTTCCAGCCGCACGATCTCGTCGCGCCGGGCCTGTGCCAACTCGGCCAGCCGCTCGGGAGTGGACGGCTCGACCGGATGCGACGCGGCGCCGCGCGCATGAGCCTCGGAGGACTGCGAGGCACGCAAATCGCCGCCGCCTGCCTCGTAGGACTGCGTGACACGAGGGGTGCCGCCGCCTGCCTCGGAAGATCGCGAGACACGAGGGTCGCCGCCACCTGTCTCGAAGGACCGCGGGTCACAAGGGTCGCCGCCGCCTGCCTCGAAGGACCGCGTGACACGAGGGCCACCGCCACCGTGTGAGGAGGTCTCGGCGGCCTTCGGCGCGTGCGGCGGGCCGGCGCCAGGGGTGTGGACGGTGGAGGGCCGGCCGGTGAGAGGGAGGGCGCGGGCCACCGCGTCGGCGGCGAGCCCTTCGGCCTTCGCGGCGGCCTCGGCGCGCTGCTCGGCCTGCTGGACGAGGGGCAGCACGGCGTCGGCGCGGGCGGCGTCGGCCAGGATGGACTCGAGGTCGGAGCGCTCGTCGGCGGTGCGGTCGAGGTCGTCGCGGCGCGCCACCGCCTCGGCGTGGACGCGCTGGCGCTGGGCCAGCTCACGGGCCGCGTCGAGCTCGGCGCGCGCCGACCGCAGCGCCGCCTCGCCCGCCACCTGGGCCTGCGCCTCTGACTCGTACGCTTCGCGCGCCACCGCGAGCAGCGCCCGCGCCCACTGCAGCGGCTCTTCTTTGGCGTCGGGAGCGGCGGCGAAGCCGGCGACGTCAGGCGGCGGCGCGACGCCACCGGGCGGCAGGAGGGCCCCGAGGCCGGCATCGGAGGGCGCGGCGTCACCGGGTAGCAGGAGGCCGGCATCGGAGGGTGGCGCTGTGGCGGCGTGGGGCGGCGGGGCTGAGGGCGGGACGTCGGCGGGGGTCAGGAGCGCCAGGAGGGCGGGACCGGCGGCGCCGCGCATGTGGTCGACGGCGGAGTCGACGCGCTGGCGCGACTCTTGGCGTTCGTGCCCGGCCGCGGTGCGGTGGTCGGACAACCACCGCTCGACATCGCTGTAGATCTTGACGGAGAAGAGCTTTTCGAGCAGTTTGCGCCGCTCTTCGCCGTCCGCACGCAGGAAGCGGGCGAAGTCGCCCTGCGGGAGCATCGCGACCTGGCAGAACTGGTCGGCGTTCATGCCGAGCAGCCCGCCGATCAGTTCGCCGGTCTCGTCGGCGCGGCTGGAGAGGAAGACGCGTTCGCCGGACGGGGGGACCTCCTCGAGCAGGACCTTCGCCTTCTCTTCGATGAGGCCCTCGCCGCGCAACTTGGGGCGATGCCAGACCGGCGAGCGGGTGAGGCGGAACCGCCTGCCCCGCAGGGTGACGTCGAGGACGACCTTGGGGCCGCGATCGGCCGGGGCGTGGTCGCAGCGCAGGCGGCGGGCGCTGTTGCGCTGGCCAGGCACCTGGCCGTACAAGGCGTAGCACACGGCGTCGAGCACGGTGGTCTTGCCCGCGCCCGTCGGGCCGTGGACCAGGAACAGGCCCGCCTCGCCGAGGGCGTCGAAGTCGACCTCCTCCTCCCCCGGGAAGGAGCCGAAGGCGGTCAGCCGCAGCCGGTGCAGCCTCATGGCGCGAACCCCTCTTCCGCCGGGCGGGCGTCGGCCATCATCAGCTTCGAGATCGGCACGCCGGTGCAGTCTTCTTCCGCCGGGCGGGCCTCGGCCATCATCGGTTTCACGATCGGCACGCCGGTGCGGCCCTCTTCCGCCGGGCGGGCGTCGGCCCGGCCGCCACGGCACGCGTGCCTCACGCGAGAGCCTCCTTCGCCCGGCAGGCTTCGACGGCCTCGCGCAACAGTCGCCTTTCGTCGTCGTCCGCCGGCTCGCCGCGCACCTCGCGGACGAAGTCGAGGGCGACCTCGATCTCGGGGCGGCCGGAGATGCGGGACGGGCGGGGCGCGGCCTGCGCGGTGACCTCGGGGTCGAAGGCGAGGGCCAGCGTGTGGGGGAAGCGCCGCCGCAGGCTCTCCATCGCGCTCTTGGGCCGCACGGGGTCGGTGAGGGTGACCTGCAGCCAGTGGTCCTCGAACCGCGCCCACCGCTGCGAGGTGAGCAGATCGGCGAGCCGGCCGCTGACGCGGGCGATCGGGCGGGGCACGGGCGCGGGCACGAAGTCGGCGGCGCGGAACCCGCAGGGCCCGATGTCGACCAGCCAGGATCCTTTGACGTGGCCGGCCTCGGAGAAGGAGTAGGCGATCGGCGACCCGGAGTAGCGGACGGACTCGCCCATGCGCTGCCGGCCGTGCAGGTGCCCGAGTGCGACGTAGTCGACGCCGTCGAAGGCGGTCACCGGGACGTGGGCGACGCCGCCCACGCTGATGTCGCGCTCGCTGTCGCTGCCCTGGCCGCCGGTGACGAAGGCGTGGGCGAGCACGACCGAACGGGCGTCGCGCCCGGCGAGGTCGTCACGGATCATGGCCATGGCGTGCTCGATCGCGGCCGAGTGGCTGCGCTCGGGCAGCTGCCACGGCGCGCGCACGACCTCGGGCTCGAGATAGGGGATGGCGTAGAACGCGACGCCGTCGATGACGACCGGCTCGGCGACGCGGGCGGGGTCGGTGCGCAGGTGCACGCCGGCCGCGTCGATCAGGTCGGCGCCGAAGCCGAGCCTGCGCGCGGAGTCGTGGTTTCCACTGATCAGGATGGTGCGGACGTTCTCGCCGACGAGCCGCCGCAGGGTCTCGTTGCACAGCGCCACCGCGTCGACCGAGGGGAGCGCGCGGTCGTACACGTCACCGGCGACGGCCACCACGTCGACGCGCTCCGACCTGATCGTCTCGACCAGGTGGTCGACGAAGGCGGCCTGGGCCTCGAGCAGGCTCTCGCGGTGGAAGGCCCGGCCCAGATGCCAGTCGGAGGTGTGCAGCACACGCATGTCGCAGGAAGCTAACAGGTCTCACCGACAAAGGTGGCCCCTCGAGCACCATCGTTCCATCCGCGTGACTTAACCTGATGATCGGAGGTCATATTAAGGGCGGAACGCCCTCGTATAGAGGACATGCGCGCCGGGGGCCGGGCCTGCGGCCGGCCGCGGCACGCCGGTCCGACGACGAGCCGCCTTGAGGAGGAGGTGGCGTGAGCGTCCGAAGCCGGCTGAGCATGGCGACCGGGGTCCTGCTCGGGCTCTTGGCCACGGTGGGCTACGTGCTGTCCCCGCCGTCCTTCGACCCGCCCCGGCTGAGCCAGAGCGCGGGCGTCAACGCCCTGCCCGCGCAGCCCGCGGCGGAGTACCGCCCGGTCCCGCACAACGGCGCCATCGACGTCAAGGACATCTCCGTGCCCATGCAGGGCACCGCGCTCACGGCGACGATCAGATCGCCGCGCACTCCCGGACGCCATCCCGCGCTGGTCTTCGTCCAGGGCTCGGGCTCCGGCAACCGGGGCGACTTCACCTCCCAGGCCACCTGGCTCGCCAGGGCGGGCGTGGTGACGCTCACCTACGACAAGCGGACGGTCGGGTACGACTTCCGTCACCGCGACTTCGGCCTGCTCGCCGACGACGCGCTCCGCATGATCGAGGTGCTCCGGCGGCGCGCGGACGTCGACCCGCACCGCGCGGGCCTCTGGGGCGTGAGCGAGGGCAGCTGGGTGCTCCCCATCGCCGCGGCCAAGAGCATGGACGTCGCCTTCACCGTGATGGTGTCGGCCCCCGTCGTCTCGCCGATGCGGCAGGTCGCGTGGGCGCTGAACGAGCAGCTCGAACGCCTGCACGCGCCCTCGGGGGTCCGCGAGCTGCTGACCAAGGCGATGGGCGGCGTCGGCTTCGACTTCCTGCGCTACGACAGCGTGCCGGTGCTGAGGCAGGTGACCCAGCCGATGCTCGCGCTGTACGGCACGATGGACCCCTCGATCCCGTTCGTCGAGAGCACCCAGAAGCTCACCGCCGCGCTGCGCGACGCGCGCAACTCCGACTACACCATCCGCTTCCTGGGCGGCGCCGACCACGCGATGCGGGTGAACGGCGGGGCGTTCGCCCGCGGGTACCTGGAGACGCTGGCCAACTGGGTGATCGGGCTGCCCGGCACGGCGCGGCCGCCGGCCGGGACGCAGATCGCGGGAGCGACCCCCGTGCAGCGGTACGTCGCGGCCGACGTGCCCACGGCCCCCTGGTACGCGCGCAGCGCGATCCTCGGCTTCGCGCTGACCCTCACCGCGGTGGGCTACGTCGCCGCGCCGGTCACCGAGATGGTCGTGCGGCTTCGCGGGCGGGACGCCATCGTGTCCCGGCCGGAGCTGTGGCCGGGGATCCGCCGCCGCCTGCGCCGGATGGCCTGGACGGGCGTGGGGCTGCTCGCGGCGGTGATGGCGTTCATCACGCTGATCGTGCTGTTCTCGGTGAACCAGGCGGGGGCGTGGCCGGCCGTGCTCGCGGGGTGGCTGGTGGTGCGGGTGCTGGCGATCCTCATGCTGGTGCAGGAGGTGACGACGGTCGCGGCCGTCGTCGCCGCCCTGCGCGAGGGCTGGGAGCCGGGGCGCTGGCAGCGTTTCGCGCTCGCCGCGGTGCTGGGGGGCACCGCCATGCTCATGGTCACCGCCGCGTACTACGGCCTGTTCGGCATCCCCTGGTAGCCGGGCACGCCCGGCGCCGGCCTCTCTTTTCTCGCATACCCGTACAACTCGACGGCTGTTCCCGGCGCGTTCACGTCCAGGTCGACCGCGGCGAATAGATTGCCCCCTTGGTCGAAGGGGATGGGGCTGCCTTGCCGGAGAAGATCAAGCCACCGGGGACGGCCGCGGTCATCGGATGGACGGCGCTGTCGGCCCTGCTGCCGGGCGCGGCGCACCTGCGCGCCGGGCGCCGCCGCACCGGGGCGCTGCTGCTGGGCGCGTACGGCGTGCTCGTCGCGGCGCTCGCGGCCGTCGCGCTCACGGCGGACGCCGGTCTGGCCGGACGCCTGGTCGACCCCGCGTGGCTGCGCGCCATCGTCGCCGTGGCGCTGGTCGCGGGGCTCGGCTGGTTCTCCCTGCTGGTCCGCTCGTACGTGATCCTGCGGCCGGGCGAGCTGCCTCAGGCGGGCCAGGTGGTCTCCGGCGTCCTCGCCGGGACGCTGGCGGTCGCCGTGGCGCTGCCGTTCGTGGTCGTCGCCCAGTACGCGGTGGTGTCGGGTGAGACGCTGGACACGGTGTTCGACGCCCCCGCCACCGCGGTGGCGTCCGCGCCCGGCCCGGGCGCCCCGCCCGCCGACCCGTGGGAGGGCAGGACCCGGGTGAACATCCTGCTCCTCGGCGGCGACTGGCAGCCCGACCGGGTCGGCGTGCGCACCGACAGCCTCAACGTCGCCAGCGTGGACGTCCGGACGGGCGACACCGTGCTGCTCAGCCTGCCCCGCAACCTGGAGAAGGTGCGCTTCCCGCCCGGCAGCCCGATGCGGCGCAGGTTCCCTGACGGGTTCCGCCTTCCCGCCAACCCCGACGGTTCCCGCGAGGACCTGCTGTTCTCGGTGTGGGAGTACGCGGAGACCCATCCCGAGCTGTTCGGCGGCCGCCACGGCATGGGCCCCGAGACGCTCAAGGAGACCATCGGGCACACCCTGGGCCTGGACATCGACTGGTACGCCCTGGTCAACATGTGGGGGCTGGCCCGCATCATCGACGCGCTCGGCGGCCTCACGCTCACCGTCCCGGCCGACGTGGTCTTCGGCAAGTACAACGAGGGCCTGGTCAAGGCCGGCACCCGCAGGCTGCGCGGCGCGGACGCCATGTGGTTCGCCCGCTCGCGCACCTTCAGCGACGACTACACGCGCATGGGGCGCCAGCGGTGCGTGCTCGACGCCCTGCTCCACCAGGCCGACCCCGCGACCGTGCTGGTCAGGTTCAACCAGCTGGCCCGGGCGTCGAAGGGCATGTTCCGCACCGACATCCCGCGCGCGATGCTGGAGCACCTCGTCCCGCTGGCCCTGAAGGTGCGCGGCGCCCAGGTCACCGGGGTGCAGTTCGTGCCGCCCTTGATCAGCACCGCCGACCCCGACTGGGCCCTGATCCGCGCGCGGAGCGCCAGGGCGATACGCGACTCGGCCGCCGGCCCCGCGACGCCCTCCCCCTCGGCGGCGCCCTCCGGCCGCCCGGCCGACGCGGCGGCCACCCCGCCGGCGTCCCCGTCCTCGTCTCCGTCGGCGTCCGCCACGCGCGCGGGCTCGCCGGGCAGGCAGGCGGGACGGGGCATCTGCGGAGCCTGACTCCCCGCCCCGCCAGGTCACGGTTCGATAACGGCACTACCTCGATCACGTGAAGTGACCATCTCGCTACGGTAAGTCTTTCTCGTGTGCCTGCCCCCCGCGACGCGGTCGCGCTGAGAGCCGTCCGCGACGATGCGCCCTCCCCGTTCCCTCATCCGCGCCCCGGGTGGCCTGTTACGAGCGTTCTTCCGGCAGCCTGCGGGCCGCCCGGCGGCCGGGGCCGTACGACCCCTCGCCGCCACGACGGGCCCGCGGGGCCCATCCGCGGGCGTCTCCGTCCCAGGGCGTCCCACCGGCGACGCCGACAATCCTGACAAGGAGCGCGCAGTGTCCAACGCGGAAGCCAGTTCGGGCATCACCGTCACCGGCGTCGACGACAGGTACGGGGCGCTGTGCCAGGGGTTCAACCAGCGGTGGACCGCACGTCCCGACTACGTCAAGGTCGTGCGTTCCACCGCCGAGGTGGCCGGAGCCCTGGACGAGGCGCTGAACAGCGGCCGCACGCGGGTCACCGTCCGCTCGGGCGGCCACTGCTACGAGAACTTCGTGGCCGGAGACGGCGTCCAGGTGATCATCGACATGGGCGGCATGGACCGCGTCCACCACGACGACGCCATGGGCGCGTACTGCGTCGAGGCCGGGGCGACCAACTGGCACAACTACACCCGGCTGTACCGCGAGTCCGGCCGCACCCTGCCCGCCGGGTCGTGCTACTCGGTCGGCGCGGGAGGCCACATCTGCGGCGGCGGGTACGGGCTGCTGTCCCGCCGGCACGGCCTCACGGTCGACTACCTGTACGCCGTGGAGGTCGTCGTGGTGCGCCGCGAGCCTCGCGGCGACTACAAGGCGCAGGCGGTGATCGCCCGCAGGGACGACGACGGCGACCTGCGCGACCTGTGGTGGGCGCACACCGGAGGCGGCGGCGGCAACTTCGGGGTGATCACCCGTTACTGGTTCAAAGATCTGCCCCGGCCGCCGATCAAGGTCTGGCTCAGCGCCGTCGGCTGGAACTGGGAGGGCATGACCTACGACCGGTTCGACCGGCTTGTCGGGAACTTCGGGCGGTTCTGCGCCGAGAACAGCGATCCCGGCAGCGAGTACGCCGGCCTGTTCTCGATCCTGAAGCTCACCCACAGGGCGGCCGGCAAGATCGGGCTCATCACCCAGGTCGAGGCCACCAACCCCGCCGCCGGCCGTGACCGGCTGGACGCCTTCCTCGCCCGGATGGAGGACGGCCTGGACGTTCCCCGCGCCACCCTGGACGTGGAGACGGGCGAGCACCCGCCGATGGACGGCATGCACGACGAGCCGCGGCTGATGCCCTGGATCCAGGCGATCCAGACGCTCAACGGCTCGGGCGCCAACCGGCGCGGGAAGTACAAGTCCGCCTACATGCGCAAACCGTTTCCGGACGAGCACATCCAGGTCATGTGGAACTTCCTGTCCGGCACGCGCGACGGCACCGAAGTCCCCGGCGGCGACTACGACAACACCGGCTACGCCAACCCCGAGGCGCTGATCCAGGTGGACACCTACGGGTGCGCGATCAACGCGGTGGACGCGCACGAGACCGCCGTGGCGCAACGCGACTCGATCATGAAGCTGCAGTACCAGACGTACTGGACCGACCCGGCCGAGGACGCCGTCCACGAACGCTGGATCCGCGAGCTGTACCGCCGCGTCTACCACGCCGGCGGCGGCGTCCCGGCGCCTGCCGCGGCCGGCGGCGCCGCCGACCCCGGCGCGGTCACGGACGGGTGTTACATCAACTACCCCGACCGCGACCTGAGCGACCCGCGGTGGAACGCCTCTGAGGTGCCGTGGTACCGCCTGTACTACGGCGGCAACTACGAGCGCCTGCGGCAGGCCAAGCGCACGTGGGACCCGCACGACATCTTCCGCCACGACCAGTCGATCAGGTGACCCGCCGGAGACCGGGCGCAGCGACGCGTGGGTCCGCGGGCGAACCGGCGCGCGGCGGCGTCAGAGCCGGAAGGAGTCGCCGGCGAGCCGGCGGACGCGGTCCTCGTCGACCAGGTGGCCGAGGCCGGGCTGGGTCAGCGGGACCGCGACGACGCCGCCGGAGGCGCCGACCGGCGGCGTCACGATCTGCGCGCTGCGCGGCGGCTCGGTCACGTCGCTGGGCAGCGTGCATCCCGGCAGGCTGGCCACGGCGACCGTGGCCGCGCGGGCCAGGCCGGTGCCGCGCCCGCCCGCGGCGGTGATGTCCCACCCGGCCTCCACCGCCAGGTCGTGCGCCGTGCGCACGGCGCGCAGCGACCCGAACCGGGACGGGCGCAGCAGCAGCGCGCTGCCGGCCCGCGCCGCGATGGCCTCCCGCAGCGCCGCCACCGAGTGCACCTCGATCGCCACGAGCGAGGAGACCCGTTCCTGCAGTTCGGCGTGCAGGTCGAGATCGGCGGCGGCGTCGGGGCCGCCGAAGGGCCGTTCGATGGCGGTGACACCGTAGGAGTCCAGCGCCTCGAGCGCGGTGGTCTCGGTGTAGGCGCCGCGGGCGTCGACGGCGAGCGCGAGGGCGGGGTAGGCCGCCCGCACCGCCCGCACCGGCTCGACGTCCCAGCCGGGGTGGACGTCGAGGGTGACATGGGCGTATCCCGCGCACACGTGGCGGTTCACCCTGGCCACCATCGCCTCGAGCGACCGCTCGGCGGCCAGCCGCACGGTCGCCATCAGGGACGTGCGGGTGCCGCCGATCGCGTGCGCCAGCGGGACGCCCTCCATGCGCGTCCACAGGTCCCAGCAGGCGAGGTCGACGGCGGTGCCGCCCGGGACGGTGCCCAGCTCGTCAGGGTGCTCCCAGTCGACGCCGAGGAGCGCGGGACCGAGCGACTCCTCCAGCGTGGCCCACGTCTTGCCGAGCACGTGGTCCCGGTCGCGGTCGGGGGCCTCGCCGGGCGTGGCGTCCGCGGCCGCGGTGAGCGGCCCGCGGGCGGGCCGGGTCTCCCCCGACTGGACGACCTCCCCCCAGCCGGTCATGCCGCCGTAGTCGGTGAGCTTGACCAGGATGCTCTCCGGACGCCTGCCATAAGGCAGCACGAGCCGGAAGACCTCGAGCTCACGGACGCGCGGCATGGAACCCCCTCATCGAACACCTGTCCCTTCCATGGTGCCCGCTGCGGAGGTGCGCTCCAAACGCGGGCCTCGCGCGCGGGAGCCTGCGCCGGCCGCCGGAGTCGTCAGCGCTCGACCCGGCCGGCGATCGGCGAGCCGAGGGCGGCCTGCGCGGCGATGAGGCCCAAGCAGGCCAGATACACCCACCAGGTGGTGGCGAACGCCGCGAACACCGCGCCGGTGACGGCGATGACGACGACCGAGAAGACCGATTCGCCGATCTGCAGCGAGGAGCTGTTCGTGCCCTCCTCGCCAGGGGCGGACAGCTCCAGGGTGAGCACCGACAACGTCGGGTAGACCAGGCCGATGCCGAACCCCGCGGCGAGCCAGGCGAGGAGGCCGGCGACCAGCGGCACCGCGTCGAAGACCAGCGAGGCCGTGCCGGCGACGCCCACCGCGATCAGGAAGGTCCCGAAGCGCAGCAGCCGCTTGCGGTCGTACCGGCGGCGTCCCTGGACCCACGAGGCGAGCGACCAGCTCAGCGCCGACCCGGTGAGGAACAGGCCGGCCAGAGTCGGGCTGAGCCCTCGCTCGCCCGTCAGCATGAGCGGCACGAACACGTCGGCGGCGAACGACGCCCCGGCGGCCAGGCCGCGCAGCAGCACCACCGTCGGGAACCCGCGTGCCGCGCGCATCGTGCCCCGGGGCAGCAGCCGCGGGAGGGCGACGGCGAGGACGGCGAGCCCTGCCACGAGCAGCGCGTGGCCGTCGCCTCCGAGGCCGCTGCCGTACTGGAGCAGGGCCGCGCCGGCGGCCACGACGCCACCCCAGAACAGGCGGGCCCCGAACCCCGCGCCGGAAGGCACGGGCGGCGGCCCGTCCTGCGGCCGGGCCACGGCCGACCGCCCGGCCATCCCTCGCCACAGCACCACGGAGGCGGGGGCGACCAGCAGCGGGATGCCCAGGAAGACCCATCGCCAGCCGATGTGCTCCACGACGGCGCCGGTGATGGCCGGGCCGACGACGGACGGGAGCACCCATGCCGTCGCCAGCAGCGAGAACACCCTGGGATGCATCTCCGCGGGGTACACCTGCGCCACGACGACGTACAACGCGACCGAGAACAGCCCGCCGCCGATGCCCTGCACGAACCGCCCGATGATGAGCAGGTGCATCGTGGGAGCCAGCCCGGCGATGAGCAGGCCGGCGGTGAACCCGCCGACCCCCGTCCACAGCGGCGCCATGGGGCCGCGCACGTCGCTCCACCGGCCGCCGGCGACGGTGGCGATCACGCTGGCCGCCATCGAGCCGCTGAAGGCGAGCCCGTAGAGCGGCAGCCCGTCCAGGGCGCGGGCCACCACGGGCATGGCCGTGGCCACCGCCAGGTATTCGAACGCGACCAGAAGCACCAGGGCGACGATGCCGGCGCTCAGGCCCCGGTACGGACGGCTGAACACTCCAGGGAGTGACTCTGCGGGAGATTCGATCAAAGCTGAGGACACCTGTTCACCGTATGAATGCGTTTCGTCCACCACATCGGCCGCCGCCCTAGGCCTTTCGCCCTAGGGCGCCCACGGCCGGCTCCGTCGCCGCGGCCGGCGTTTCCCTGGAACGGCCGGGCGCGCCGGCCCGCGGGCGGCCGGCGTGTGACGAACGGTGTACCACAAACCACACCGATGTCTCATATCGCACTAAGTGGCACGGACCGAGAGGGTGCGCTCGGCCCACTGGGCGATGTCCCGCCGTTCGATCGCCGCGGCCATCAGCTCCGGGAAGGCGTCCGGCGTGCAGGCGAACGCGGGGACGCCCAGTGCGGCCAGCGCCTCGGCGTTGTCGCGGTCGAAGTGCGGCTGGCCCTCGTCGGACAGGGCCAGCAGCACGATCACCTGGACGCCCGCCGCCGTCATCGCGGCGACCCTGCGCAGCATCTCTTCCCGCACCCCGCCCTCGTACAGGTCGCTGATGAGGATGAAGATGGAGTTCGCCGGGCGCGTGATCAGCCCCTGGCAGTAGGCGATGGCGCGGTTGATGTCGGTGCCGCCGCCGAGCTGGGTGCCGAACAGCAGCTCCACGGGGTCGTGCAGCTGCTCGGTGAGGTCCACCACGCTGGTGTCGAACACCACCAGGGACGTGCGCAGCGACCGCATCGACGCCAGCACCGCGCCGAAGACGCTGGAGTACACCACCGATGCCGCCATCGAGCCGCTCTGGTCGATGCACAGCGTGACCTCGCGGATCACCGCGCGCTGCCTGCGGGCGTACCCGACCAGCCGGGACGGCACCACCGTGTTCCTGTCCGGCAGGTAGTTCTTGAGGTTGGCGCGGATCGTGCGGTTCCAGTCGATGTCGGCCCCCCGGCGCGGCCGGTGCGTGCGCGCCGACCGGTCGAGCGCCCCGGTGATGGCGGTCCTGGTGCGCTGGGCCAGCCGCCGTTCGAGGTCTTCGACGACCTTCCGCACCACCGCGCGTGCGGACCGGCGCGCGGTCTCGGGCATGACGCGGTTGAGGGACAGCAGTGTGCCGACGAGATGCACGTCGGGCTCGACGGCCTCCAGCATCTCGGGTTCGAGCAGCAGGCGGGTGAGGTTCAGCCGTTCGATGGCGTCCTTCTGCATCACCTGGACGACCGTCGAGGGGAAGTAGCCGCGGATGTCCCCCAGCCAGCGCGCCACGCGGGGCGCCGAAGCGCCGAGCCCGGCGCCCCGCTGGGCGTCCCCGCCCCCGCCCGGACCCCCCTCGCCCGTGCCCCGGCCGCCGTTGTACAGCGCGGCCAGCGCGGCGTCCATCTGGGCGTCCTGGCCGCTCAGCGCGCACCCCGTGCCGTCGGCGTCGCCGCCCAGCACCAGCCGCCACCGCCGCAACCGCTCGTCCATCACGATCTCCCTTCATCCGTCCAGGCTGCTGGGCGCCGTACTGATCTCGCGCGCGAGTGGCCGGTCACGGCCTCGCGACGGCGGGGACGGGCCCGAGTGCCGGGGGAAGTGGCACCCCGGCCCGCACGCCGCCGCATCAGGCGCTCCCCAGGATGGAGAGCACGGTGCGCACGGCCGGGGCCGCGCGATCAGGATCGGCCTCGGGCGTGACGGCCCTCGCCGTCCCGCCGGAGGAGACGCGTCCGCCGATGGCGCGGCGCTCAGGCGGGCCGAACGCGGCGAACGTGCGGCGGAGCAGCGGCAGCACGTCGACGAACGCCTCCCCGGTGAGCCCGGTCAGCCACGCGTCGATCAGCCCGAGCAGGCCGGGGTCGTGGACGAGCAGCAGGCCACTGCCGGAAAGGAACCCCTCGACCCACGCCGCCGCCTGCGCGGGCGGGGCGCCGGCCGACATCGAGCGGGACATGCGCCGCGCGACCTCCTCGGCCGGGATCGTGCCGGCGTCGAGCAGGATGCGGGTCAACCGGCCCGCGATCAGCCCATGCAGGTCACGCCGCTCGGCGACTCCCCGCAGCGTCGCCAGCCAGCCCTCTCTGCCCGACTCCAGCAGGCCGACCGACGCGTGGACGGCGTCGACGTGGCCGAGCAGCTCTCTGGCCGCGTCGTCGTCCAGCCCGGTCACCGCCGCGGGAAGCCCCGCGCGGATGCGGCCGAGCAGCGACTCCACGATGACCGACAGGCCGGCGGCCGGCGTGCCGCGGACGTCGCCGTACCGTTGCGCGCGCACCAGCGCGGGCAGCGCGGCCATCAGGTGGGTGACGTCGCTGTCGAGCGCCGCCCTGGTCGAGATGGAGGCCAGGACGTCGGGCAGGGCCTCCGGAAGGTCGGCGAGCAGGCACCGTTCGGCCACCCCCGTGAGTTCGGCCAGCGTCGCGGCAGGTCGCGCCGCGGAGGCCGCGGTACTGGGCGCCGCGTGCCGGGCCGTACGCCCCGAGCCGAGATCGACGAGCTCGCGCACCCGCGCGGTGGCCGCGGCCGGCACGGTGGTGCCGTAGGCCCCGGCCTCGATGAGGTCGATGTCGAACTCGGGGCGCCACTGGAGCGTCCACGACTCGCGGAAGGTGCCCTTGCCGCGCGCCTCGCGAGGCGTGCCCCAGCCGACGCCGATCAGGCCCAGCCGGTGCAGCAGGCGACTGCGGTCGAGGTCGAGAGGCTTGCGCAGGTCGAGATCGAGGTCGTGTTCGAGGGCCCCGGGCTTGAGCTTCAGCCGCCGCTGCCGGTCGCGCAGGTCACGCTGGAGCGGCACCATCGGCGTGTCGTCGGGGACGCGGCCCAGGCGCTCGCCGACGACCATGCGCCGCTGGATGAGCTCCACCGGCAGCTCGTCGCCCTCGCAGAGCACCGCCCGGACCGCCTCGGTCACCTCGCCCAGCCCGGCCAGCGGGCGGCCCCGCACCACGGCGAGGCTGTCGGCGAGCCGCACGGCCTCGATGACGTGGGCCGATGAGACCGGCAGGTCCTCCTCGCGGAGCAGGTGGGCCGCCGCCGTCAGCCACCGCTCGATCGGGCGGTCGGGCACGGTGAACAGGTGGTCGTACCAGCCGGGCGAGGTGACGCCGGCCCCATAACCGCTCCAGGACGCCAGACGCCCGTACGTCCATGGGACCCACGTCATCTCGACCTTGACCTTGGGCAGCCCGCGCAGGAGGCGGTCGTCCGGGGCGGCCGGGCCCGGATCGCGCAGCGCCGGCACGTGCCAGGCCCCGCAGACCACGGCGACGCGTTCGTACCCCTCTTTGAGGGCGGCGCGGATGATCTTACGCATGTAAGCCTCGCGCCGGGCCTCGTGCTCGCCGGGGGTGTACCCCTCTCTGACCGCCGCCATCGCGTCGGCGATCACCTCGAACGGGGTGTCGCCGCGATGCTCGACGGCGTCCTCCCACCAGCGTTCCGGGTCGTCGTACCCGGCCGCCCTCGCCAGCTCTCCGATCGGGTCGCGATGCACGGCCTCCGGCCCGTCGCCGGCGTCCGCCCCTTCGCCGTTCTCCTGCCCATCATCGCCATCACGATCGCCCGGGGCCTCCGGAACGACGTCCGAGCGCCCGGGAACGCCGTGCTCCCGCTCCGGGGCGGCAGGCAGGTCCCCCGAGGCACTCGAAGACGGCCCCGGCGCGGCATCCGGCAGCCCCCCAGAGGTACTCGAACGCTCAGGAGCGACGTCGGGCGGCCCCTCGGAGGTCCTAGAGGGGTCAGGGCCGGCGACCGGAACGCCCTCAGAGGTATTCGAGGGGTCAGGGCCGGCGACCGGCAGGCCCTCAGAGGTACTCGAAGAGTCAGGAGCTGCGTCCGGCTGCACCGGGGTGCTCGGAGATTCGGGGGCCGGGTGCTCGGCGAGGCCGTGGGCCGCGGGCAGGTCGCAGAACCGGGCGGGGATGCCCGCGCGGGCCGCGTACCGGATGGCCTGCCACTCGGGCGAGAACCCGGCGAACGGCCAGAAGGCGGCTCTGGCCGGCTCGCCCGGCACGTGCGCCAGAAGGGCCACAGGCGGCTCCATGCCGGGATCGGCCGCCAGCGCGACCAGGCCGTCGGCCTCGGGCGGGCCCTCGATGAGCACGATGTCGGGACGCAGCCGCTCAAGCTCGGCAAGCACCGCCTTGGCCGACCCCGGCCCGTGGTGGCGGATGCCCAGCACGGTGACCACCGAGGCGTCCCCCGCACGGCGCGCGGCGGCACCACGCCCCCCCGGGGCACGACCGGCGACCGCCCTCTCCGTCCTCTCGGGGGACGCGGACCCACGATCCAGCGGTCCGTCCGCGGCCGAAGCGGTCAGAGCGTGCCCAGGAGCCGCGGCCATGTCGGTCAGAGCCTCCCCCGATAACGCGGCCGAGCCCATCGGAGCATGCCCCGGTAGCGCGGCCGTGCCCGTCAAAGCGTGCCCCGTTCTCGCGGCCGAGCCAGTCGGAGCATGTCCCGGTAGCGCGGCCGAGGCCGTCGGCGCATGCTCCGATCTCGGGGCCGAAGTGGTCTGATCAGGCGCCGTCATGACGCGCGACTCCCGCTCAGGAGGCATCGCGGCAGGCCCGGTAGAAGTCGCGCCATTCGGGACGCTCGCGGACGACGGTCTCCAGATACTCCTGCCACACGACACGGTCGGACACCGGATCCTGGATCACGGCGCCCACGATGCCCGCGGCCACGTCCCCGGCGCGGAGCACCCCGTCGCCGAAGTGGGCGGCGAGCGCGATGCCGCTGGTCACCACGGAGATGGCCTCGGCGGTGCTGAGGGTGCCGCTGGGAGACTTCACCGTCGTGCGCCCGTCGGCCGTCACGCCGGACCGCAGCTCACGGAAGATCGTCACCACCCGGCGGATCTCCTCCAGGCCGGTCGGCGCGGCGGGCAGCTCCAGGGAGCGTCCGAGCTGGGCCACCCGCCGGGACACGATGTCGACCTCTTCCTCGGCGGTGGCGGGGACGGGCAGGACGACCGTGTTGAACCGTCTGCGCAGAGCGCTCGACAGCTCGTTGACGCCGCGGTCGCGATCGTTGGCCGTGGCGATGACGTTGAACCCGCGGGAGGCCTGCACCTCCTGGTTCAGCTCGGGGATCGGCAGCGTCTTCTCGGACAGGACGGTGATCAACGCGTCCTGCACGTCGGAAGGCATGCGGGTGAGTTCTTCGACGCGGGCGAGGCGGCCTTCGGCCATGGCGCGCATCACGGGGCTCGGGGTCAGCGCGTCACGTGAGGGCCCTTCAGCGAGCAGCCGGGCGTAGTTCCACCCGTACCTGATCGCCTCCTCGGCGGTGCCGGCCGTCCCCTGCACCAGCAGCGTCGAGTCGCCGCTGATGGCGGCGGCGAGGTGCTCCGACAGCCACGTCTTGGCGGTGCCGGGGACGCCGAGCAGGAGCAGCGCCCGGTCGGTGGCGAGGGTGGCGACGGCGACCTCGACGATGCGGCGCGGCCCGATGTACTTGGGCGTGATCTCGCGGCCGTCCCCCAGGAGGTAGGTGGTCACGGCCCAGGGCGACAGCCGCCAGCCCGGCGGCCTCGGCCGTTCGTCGGACTTGGACAAGATCGCCAGCTCGTCGGCGTAAAGGTCTTCCGCGTGCGGACGCAGGACGGTCATGTCGGCTTCAGCTCGCTTCCGCGTAGTCGGCCAGGTCGATGGTGTCGTTCACAGGACAAACAAATGCCGCCGCAACTCCGGCTCCGGCTCCTTCTGGGTCCCGCCGCCGGCACACCCGGGCGGGAGCACGGAGCGGCGAACCGCGGTATGGAGGCTCACTCGGCCGCCTCCAGTTCGGCGAGCATGTCGAAGCGGAAGCGCAGCGTGGCGGCGACCTCTTGGACGGAGGGTTCGAGGGACAGCCGCGCCGCGATCGCGTGGAGACCTGGGTCGATGCGCTCACCGGCCAGCCGCACCAGTTCGCCGAGGTTCCACGGCTGGCGTTCGACCGTGTCGAGGATCTTCTCGAGAACGGCCTTGGCCAGCGCGGCGCCCCATGGCGCCGGGACTCCCCCGAGCATCATGATCAGCTGACCGTCGACGGGCTGGTCGCGGACCAGCTCGGCGGCCTTGTCGGCGCGCTCGCCCGGCGGCAGGACGGCCAGCAGGTCGGTCAGCGGCTCCACGGCGAACAACGCCCGCGCCCACGTGGCGTCGTTCTGCAACACGGCCGCCCGTTCCCAGCCGAGCCGGATCTCTCTGGACCAGTCGCCGGTGTTGAGCGCGACGATCTGCTTGGCCGTACGGCCGAAGTGGTCGGTCCAGAAGCGGAGCGGGGTGTGCGCGACGACCTGCTGGAGCCACCAGCTGCGCTGCCCGGCGCCTCCTGGGGCACGTGCGCGGACGCCGTCGCGTTCCATGGCGGCGTCACACGCCGCGGGCGGCTCGGCGACCAACCGGTCGCCGGACAACCGCAGGCACCGCGCGGCCCGCTCGGCCATCCTGCGGCCGAGCCGTGAATCGGGCAGCCGGGTGAGCAGGTCGGCCGCCTGGCTCCTGACCTCGCGCCGGCGATCGTCGAGCGCGGCCTCCAGGAACGGCTCGTCGGCCATCGACAGCCCTTCGTCCATCGCGTGGACGAACGCGGCCCGGTCTTCGGGTGACTCGGTCTCCCAGCCTCTCTCGAGCAGCGAGCGCGCGCCAGCGGGGTCGGCTCGGCGCAGGTTCCGCAGATACGCCAGCCGATCGCCCCGGGTGCCGAACTCCCAGAGAGGATGTGTCTGGACGCTCTCGTCGGTGCTCGGCGCACCCTCACCAGCGGAGGCTTCACCAGTGCCTTCAGACCCCGTCCCGCCCCCGTCACCCGACCCCGGCGGTGAACCGGAGCCGTCCCCCAGAGTCGCCCCGCCCCCAGGGGCCGAACCACCCGGAACAGAACCGTCCCCAGGAACCGAACCACCCCCTGGGGAGCCACCCGCAGGAACGCAGCCGGCCGGAGGAACAGAGCCGCCCCCGGGAATCGAACCACCCGCCGGAACAGAGCCGCCCCCAGGGGAACCACTCCCGGGCATGGGGCCACCCGCCGGAACAGAGTCGCCCCCGGGCACGAGGCCGGCCGTGCTGGTGGGGAGGTGCGCCGACGCCTCTTGGAGGAGATAGGCCCAGGAGGGGTTGAGGGAGGCGAGCCAGCGCCCTCTGGCCCCGGCCAGCACGCCGATGGGGGAACGCAGGGAGCGGTCACGCAACCCCTGGTCCAGGACCGAGGGGACGACCTTCGGCGGAAGGCGGTACCCCCGCGCGGCTGCGGCCTCCAGCCATTCGGGCAGCAGGCGAGGGTGTTCGCCGCCGAGAATGCGCGCCACACGCTCACCCGCCGCACGAGGGACCAATGGTTGCTCCTCGGCGGCCGCGACGGGCAGCGGCTCGCCCCTGTGAAGCCGCTGCCCCGCCCGCGCTCCCGCCGTGTGCGCCGCCGCCTGCCCGAGCAGATCGGGCACGGGGCGGCGGTCGGTGCCGACCAGAGCCGCCGACACCAGCCGCTCCCACTCGTCGACCGTGATCACAGCACCACCACCTGGCCCTCTTCGTCCCATGTCGTGAGCGGGCGCAGCCCGCGTGGCGTCCACTCTGCGGCGACGTTCACCGGGTGGCCGCCGGACACGGCCAGCAGCCGCCACGGAACACCGCCCGACGGTTGCAACGGCATCCCCTCGACCACTCCCGCGCCCGGCCCCTGCCCCGCCCTCGGTGCGCGCTCCGAACCCGGTGCGGGCGCGCCGCCACGGACGCCCGCCCCGGCCCCTGTGCCGGCCGGCGGCGCGCCCTCGGCGCGGCCCGCCTCAGGAACCCCGCCATCCAGGAAGTGCGCCTCGGAGACCCCGCCACCGGGGACGCCCGTCTCTGGCTCGGCGTCGGCCAGCAGCCATCGGTCTGCCTGCTTGACGGGGATGACGTGGTTCAGCACGACCGGCCAGGACTCGAGCCAGGGGTCGGCGGCGAGGGCCGCGGCCAGCTCGTCCAGGACCGCGCGCACCCCGACGCCCGGCGGAGGCCCCGGCGGGACCGCTCGGTGCCGGACGGCGATCAGGGCGCGCAGCGGGGCGGCGCCGGGATAGAAGGCCAGATCGGCGTCGATGGTGGTGCCGGTGACGAGCGAGGCGTCCAGCGCCTGGCCGGGCGGGGCGAACGACAGCACCAGGGCGGACCTGCCGCTGGAGCTCCCCCGCAGCCAGACGCGGCGTGAGATGAGACGGTCTTGCTCTTCGTCGCGGGCTCCGAGCACATGCCAGTGATCGCGCAGCGCGGCGCCCGCGAGGACCTCTTCGCGCGAGGCGGGGAAGCCCACCCGCGACCGGATCGTGTCGCAGAGCGGCGCGGGTAGCTCGCGCGCCCGGCGGAACCCGACCGCGAGCAGATGGAGCAGGCCGTACTCACCCAGCAGGCGGGCCGGCCAATCTTCCTCGGCCAGTACGCGGGGCAGGCGCGAGACGACGCCGGCGACGCCGGGCGCCTGCGCGTCGACCAGCCGCCTGGTCAGCTCATCCCACTGCGCCGGGGCGTTCTGCCGTGCCCCGGCGAGCCCTTGGCCGATCTGGTCGGCCAGCCACCGCTCGAGTTCGGACAGCCCCGCGGCCACACGCGTCTCACGCTGAGCGGCACGCCGGTCGACCTCGGCGCCGTCGGCGGAACCCGGCCCGCCCGCGCGCGGCCCCGCGCCGGCGTCGCCACCGTTCGCACCCGAGCCGTGCTGGTCGTCACCGGCGGCCGGGTCTCGCCCGGCGCCCTGCTGACCTGGGCCGGTGTCGTCGCCGGGCCCATGGCCGGTCGCACCGGGATCGGCCGGCGAGCCGCCACCGCGGGAGGCGGCCGCCTTGGCGGCGCGGGCCCGGCGCTGCTCGACCCACTCGGTGACCCAGCCGGGAAACGCCTCGGCCGCCGGGACGCCGTCGGCGGACCACAGCAGGAGCAGGCCGAGCGCGTGCTTGCACGGGAACTTGCGGCTCGGGCAACTGCATCGATAGGCGGGCTCTGCGAGGTCGACGCACGCGCGGTACGGCGTGGCTCCGCTGCCCTTGCACTCACCCCAGAGCACGTCGGACATCACCCCCCTCGTCGACCACTTGGCCGGGGTGCTGACGCTCTGCGCGCCCTTCTGGGAAGAGGCGTCGGGGGCGAGCGCGAGCACTTGTTCACGGCTCCAACGTTCGATCACTCCAGTCACACTAACGACGGCCACCGACAAAAATCGGGCCACGAGCAGGGCTCGGAATACCCGCCAATTAAGGGGTACAGGGCTCAAATGAGCCTTATCTGGGAGCAAGTGGTGATCGCCGCGGCCGACCCGGTCGCGCTGGGCGAATGGTGGACCAAGGCGCTCGGCTGGGTCGTCGTCAACGACGCGGAGGACGAGTACGAGATCAGGCTGTCCCAGGACGTCCTGCCGGGTCTCATCTTCGTCCCCGTACCGGAGGAGAAGAGGGGGCAGAACCGGCTGCACCTGGACTTCCGGCCGGTCGACCAGAAGGCCGAGGTCGATCGGCTGCTGACGCTGGGCGCCCGCCGGACCGACGTGGGTCAGGGCGCACAGCCGTGGGTCGTGCTCGCTGATCCAGAGGGCAACGAGTTCTGCGTGCTCGCGCCGCGCGCGAGCTGACCGCGACCACCGCGACCTCCACGGGGGGCCAGGTCACCGCAGGAACGGAGTTACCGAGGAACCCGTAAGAACCGCGGTCGCCAGGAGCCGGCGGTCACCGCGCGAGTGGCGGCATCGGACGGACGGGCGGCATCGGACGGACGGGCGACGTCGGACGGACGGGCCGCGTCGAGCTCGTGGAGCCCCGTGCAGTTGCTCGTGTCACCCATCCGATGGCCGTGTCACCTGTCCGACCGGCGGCGGTGGGAGGGTCTCGCGGGACGCAGGTGGCGAAGCGTCCAGCCGTGGCCCGACCGGGCGAGCGGGCCGGCGACGGCTCGCAGGGCCACCCGCTTGTTCGCCGTGTCACCCATCCGACCCGCGGCGGTGGGAGAGTCCCGCGGAACGCAGATGGCGAAGCGTCCAGCCGTGGCCCGTAGGGTCGAGCGGGCCGGTGGCGGCGGTGAACAACTCTGCCGCGCGCCGGTAGGACAAGCGGCCTCGGCCCGTCACGGGGCACCGGTCACGCGCGGGCGCGCCGGGCGCCGCACGGCGCCGTGTCAGCAGGAGGGGGCCGCTGGTGCGGCCGATCAGGAGCAGAGGCAGAAGACGGGCGGTACCGGGCCCCCAACGCAGCGACGGAACGCCCCGGACACGCCGCCGGACCACGTCAAGGTCGTCGACGTTGAGGGCGAGCACGCGCTCCACGGGCGCGGCGGTCTCGTACAGCAGGCGCCAGCAGGTCTGCTCACGCAGGTCGGCCGGCAGGTCGAAGATCTGCGCCACCTGGACCGGGGTCAGCACCGGGTGCGGCGCGACCGGTGTGGCCGGGGGCCGCAGGCGCGAGCCGGCCACCTGCAGCGGATCGCCGTGGATCCAGCCGCGCACGCGCCACCAGGCGAGCGCGCCGCGCAGGATCGAAAGCTCGCGGCTCACCGTGCGCGGGTCGGCGGTCGCGGCGCGCTCGTTCAGCGCGGACCGCAGGCGTGAGGCGGTGCCCGGCGCGTCGAGCAGGGCCAGCGGCACAATGGGAGGAACGGCGCCGCGACGTGCCCTGCCCTCGGGCGGGGTCCTGCCGACCAGCGGCCACGCCCACGTCGCCAGCGCGATGCGATAGATGCGCCGCGAGGCCTCCCCCAGCCGCAACGTGGCCAGATAGTGGTCGATCGCCACTGCGTACTCGACAGGCGCCACAGACACCGTCACGTCACCTCTCGCCCGAGGACACGGTCATGGCGCCCTTCTCGTCACGTCTTGTCGCGCGCCCGGCGTCACGAGACCGACGCCCGGCCGAAGGCGCCCTGAGCCCGGCCTGCCACGGCCGCGCCGGGCCCTGTGCCGCCGCGTCGCGCCTTGGAGCACGAGTGCGTCATCGGCCACCGTGGCGCCCTTTCTGAGGCGAGAGTCCTTCTTCCGCAGTAAATCGCCAATTGTCGATCTCTGTCATGGCGCGCTTCCGCAGTAAAAATTCTTTGGCCAGGTCGAGCGTCATCGATTCTATTGAGCCTTGGCACCAGGTGGAATAGCAGACGCCGAGCAGTCATGAAGCCGGATGGTTGCTGCAGTAAAGGGACTCAAGCATTCTCAGCCGATCAGTTGCAAGGTGCGGATCGGCCCCGCAGGGTGAAGACCATGTGCGGGAGAAGGATCCGGCGGCGACTGGCCGCGCTGACCCATCGAGACCTACGGCTGTTCTTCGTCGGTGAGGCCACCTCGCTGCTCGGTTCGTCGATGGCGTCACTTGCGCTCGCCTTCGCGGTGCTCGGCGGCGGGGGCACGCAGTCCGATCTGGGATATGTCATGGCCGCCCGCATCCTCCCCATGGTCGTGCTCCTGCCGATCGCCGGGGTGGCGGGCGACAGGCTGGGACCCCGGCGGGTGATGGTGGCCGCCGACGTCCTGCGCTGCGTCACCCAGGCGACGCTGGCCGGTCTGCTGCTCACCGGGCATTCGTCCGTATGGGCGCTCGTCGCGCTGGTCGCGGTGTGGGGGGCCGGAGAGGCGTTCTCCATGCCGGCGCGCGGGGCACTCATTCCGCGGGTCGCGGGGAGCGGGCTCGTGTACGAGGGGAAGGTGCGGGACGCGAACGCGCTCGCCGGTCTGGCGCAATCGGCGGCGTCGGTCTGCGGGCCCGCGATCGCCGGGGTCGCCGTCGCGGTGATGGGCCCCGGCGCGGTGATCGGACTGGACGCGGGCACCTATGCGGTGAGCGCCGTCGCGCTCACGCTCCTGCGGTTGTCCGGCCACACCGCCGCGCCCGCCGGCGGCGGTCCCACGGGCGGCCCCGAAGTCCATCTCCAAGGCTTTCCCGGAGCTCCTGGCGGAGGTGACGGTGACGCTGAGCGCGACCTCCGGTCCGATACCGGAGGCGATCACGACCGGCGGGGACCGTGTGAACGGGGACCGCGAGAGCAGGAACTGCGAGAACGGGGGGCACAGGGACCGCGGGGACGAGGACCGCGGGAACGAGGACCGCGAGAGCGGAGACCACAGGAGCGAGGACTGCAGGAACAGGGAAAGGAGCGGGGACCGCGGGGAGGGGGGCTGCGGGAAGGGTGGGAGCATTTCCGTTCTCGTCCCTGGCTCTGGATCACGACCTTGCAGTTCACGCTGTTCAACATGCTGGTGTGGGCGCCGTTCCTCGTGCTCGGACCGGTCGTCGCGCATGAGCGGCTGGGCGGGGCCGGGGCCTGGGGGCTGATCATGGCTTGTTACGGCTGCGGCGCCGTCGGGGGCGGGTTCGCCATGATGGGCGGCCGTGTGGTGCGCCGTCCACTGGTGGTGGCGACGGTCGCCACCTTCGGCTGGGCCCTGCCGTCGGCCGCCGTCGGCGCGGGGGCGCCGGCCCTGGTGGTGGCGGGCGCCGCGCTGGTCGCGGGCGCCGGCTCCGCGGTCTGCGGCACGCTTTACGCGACGACGAATCAGGAGTACCTGCCGGTCGGGGTGCTCGCGCGGGTCACCTCCCTCACCAGCATGGGAGCGTTCGCTCTCGGCCCTGCCGGGCTGGCCGCCGCGGGACCGGCGGCCTCGGCGGCAGGGGTCACCGCCGTGCTGGGCTTCGGCGCGATCTGGCAGGTCGTCGCCGGCTGCGTCGTCCTCGCCGTGCCGAGCGTGCGCAATCTCCCGGCGGCCTCCGCCCGGCGGGAGAGCGGAGAGCCAGAGATCGAGAAGGACGGCGCGGCCACTTCGCCGTACGAGGAGCCGGCACGACGGTGAGGTTTCCTCTGACGAGCGTGCCTCCCGTGTGACGGCCGAAGATGCCTCCCGCGCGATGGCCGAGCACGCCCCCGTGTGAACCGAACGCGCCTCCCGCGCGATGGCCTAACGTGCGTCCCGCATTGCGGCCCAGCGTGCTTCCCGCGTGACGGCCAGCGTGCGTTTCGCGTGGTGGCCTCGCGTGTGTCGCGCGTGGTGGGGCGGGGTTGGGAGGGGTGGCGGGGTGGTCACCTACGGGCGGGCGTGGGGGGGTTCCCGTAGGATCTGCGGCGTGTTGCTCATGACGCTCGGCGCGTACCCCGGCGGCCCTTCTCTCGCGGTGGCCGACGACACCGAGGCCCTGCGCGTCGCCAACGAGAGGTTCGCCGGCCCCGAGCAGCTCGTGGCCGTCGACGACGACGGGCCTCCGCGCTTTCTGCGGCGGGACGTTTCCGGGCGGTTCGTCGCGGTGCAGCGGCGCCCGCCGGTCGCCGAGGCGCTGAACCTGCTCCCCCACCCCGAGGGCGGGTGGTTCCGCGAGACGTGGCGCACGTCCACGGGCCTGGAGCCGGCCGGTTACGGCGGGGTGCGGCAGAGCGCGACGGGCATCTACTTCCTGCTCCAGCCGGGCGAAGAGTCGGTGTGGCACGCCGTCCGCTCGGACGAGGTGTGGTTCTGGCACAGGGGCGGCCCGCTGACGCTCGTTCTCGGTGGCACGGGCGAGCGGCCGGGCGCGGAGCACGAGGTGACGCTCGGCCCCGGTGTGGAGAAAGGGCAGGTGCCGCAGGCCCTCGTGCCGGCGGGCGCGTGGCAGTCCGCTCGCCCGGCGGGACAGGAGGAGGTCCTGGTGAGCTGCGTGGTCTCCCCGGGGTTCGACTTCGCCGACTTCACGGCGTTGTGACCCCTCCGGCGTACTTCGGCCAATGCCATCCGGCCTGGCCCGGCACGCGCTAACGTCTGTGTCCTTTCTCGCGAAGGAGGCACCGTGGCCGCGACGCCGCAGGAGATCTTTCAGCGCTACCTGCACGCGGGGGCGCTGACCCGCGATCCCGCCGCGCTGGCGGAGCTGTTCACCGAGGACGGCGTGTACGAGGCGCCGCTCGTCCCGCCCGGCGGCGTGCGTCCCCGGCGCCTGGTGGGCCGGGCGCAGATCCGCGAGGGGATGGCCGCGTCCTACGCGGCGCTGCCGCCCGATCCCCGCACGGTCGACCCGGAACGGTCGCGGGTCGCACTGCACGTCACCGGCGACCCCGATGTGTTCATCGTCGAACTCGACCCCGTGTTCGACGGGCCGGACGGGACCAGCGCGATGGCGCTTGTGCAGATCTTCCGCTGCCGCGACGGCAAGATCGCCCTGCTTCGCGACTACTACTCGGTGGAGCAGGCGGGCTGAGCCTCCCGCCGCCTCCCACCTCCCGCCACCTCCCATTGCCTCCCGCCGTCTGCCGGCGCCGTTCTCCGTCCGGTCGTGGGTGGGCTTCGACGCGCCGGAGGGGCAGGCAAGGGCCCCCGCGCCCGGGGCGCGGAGGTGGGGCGGGAAGGAGGACGGGAGGGGGGCCGCCGCGCGGGGAGGAGGGCGAGCGAGTTGGGAGAATCACAGGTAGGCGGAAGAATGGCTCCAAGCGTCCATGCGAGGAGGTCAACGTTGACCCGCCAGATCGTCTCCGTCGTCGGTGGCAAGGCCGCCGAGGATGCCAACGCCTCGACCTACGACTCGGTCAATCCGGCCAGGACGGCCGAGACCGTGGCCAGGGTCCGGCTCTCCGACGCCGCGACCTTCGCCTGGGCGTGCAGCGTGGCCTCCGCGGCGCAGCGCGAGTGGGCGCGGGTGCCCGCGCCGGTCAGGGGTCGCGTGATCGCCTCCATCGGCCGGCTGGTCGAGGCCAACGCCGAGACGCTGGCCAGGCTGGTGACCGACGAGATCGGCAAGCCGTACGCCGAGGCCCTGGGCGAGGTCCGCGAGATCGTCGACACCTGTGACTTCTTCCTCGGCGAGGGCCGGCGGCTGTACGGCCAGACGGTGCCGTCGGAGATGCCGGACAAGAGCCTGTTCACCTTCCGCACGCCGGTCGGGGTGGCCGCGGTGATCACGGCGGGCAACTTCCCTGTGGCGGTGCCGAGCTGGTACCTGGTCCCGGCGCTGCTGTGCGGCAACAGCGTCGTGTGGAAGCCCGCCGAGTACGCCTCGGCCTCCGCGCACGCGCTCTATCGCCTGTTCGCCGCGGCCGGGCTGCCCGACGGGGTGCTCAACCTGGTGTTCGCCGACGGGCCGGCGACCTTCGCCGGGCTCGACCAGGCGCTCACCGAGGGCACCGTGCAGAAGGTCGGCTTCACCGGGTCGACGGCCGTCGGCCGTGAGATCGGCGCGCTCTGCGGGCGCCACCTGCAGTCCCCCTGCCTGGAGCTGGGCGGCAAGAACCCCATGGTCGTCATGCCGGACGCCGACCTCGACCTGGCCGTGGAGGGGGCACTGTTCTCGGGTTTCGGCACGGCCGGGCAGCGCTGCACATCTCTGGGCACGGTGCTCGTGCACCGGTCGGTGCACGAGGAGTTCGTCGGCCGGTACGCGAGGTCGGTGGCGAAGGCCTCGGTCGGCGATCCGGCGGGCGAGGTGCTGTACGGCCCGATGCTCGACCAGCGGTTCGCCGAGCGTTACGAGGACTACCTCGACTGGATCGAGCCGCACCACACGGTGGTCACCGGCCCTACCGGGCGCGTCACCTCCGACAACCCCCGGGGCGGGTTCGACGGCGAGGGGGGCCTGTACTACCACCCGGTGGTGGTGGACGGGGTGCGCCCGGGCGACCGCCTGTTCCTTGAGGAGACGTTCGGGCCGATCGTGGGCGTCACGGCGTTCGGCAGCCTCGACGAGGCGATCGAGCTGGCCAACCGGCCCGGTTACGGTCTCTCGTCGTCGATCTACACCACCGACCCGTCGGCGGCGTTCCGCTTCCGTGCGGGCATCGGCGCGGGCATGGTCAGCGTCAACAACTCCACCTCCGGCGCCGAGGCGCACCTGCCGTTCGGCGGCAACGGCAAGTCGGGCAACGGCAGCCGGCAGTCGGGGCAGTGGGTGCTCGACCAGTTCACCCGCTGGCAGGCGATGAACTGGGACTATTCCGGGCGCCTGCAGAAGGCCCAGATGGACGTCGCCGAGATCATCCCCGATCTGGAGTTCCGCCTGTGACCGCACGGAGCACCCCACCGGCCGCGTAACGGATCCCGGTGGTCTCGGCCCCTCGTGACACGGAACACGGGACGCGACGATCGTCGAGCTCGCGGAGGACCGCCTCGGCCCTCGTGAGACTTGAACACGGGACGCGACGATCGTCGAGCCGGCCGGGGACCACCTCGGCCCCGCTTGAGACCGGAACACGGGGGCCTCTGGGCGAGGGGCCGGAAGCGGCCCGTGACCGCTGCTCCAGATCGTCCGCGGTCCGCCCGCGACGCCGCGAAGCCGCGGCTACGCGGCCGGCGTCCCGCGGCCCGGAGGTGAAGGCGGTCCCGGGCCGCGAGCCGTGCGCGCGGTGTCAGGGCCCGTTCGGGCCGTTGCGTCCGTCGTAGCCGAGCAGGCGCATGGCGGTCTCGGGCTCCATGGCGGCGGCAAGCAGCTGCGCCCGCTCGATGGCCCGGTCCCTCGCCTCCTCGGCCCTCGCCCGTCCCGCCTGCTGCGCCTTGAGCGTCACCAGGGCGATCCCTCCGCAGATGAGCAGGATGCCGACCACCACGACCAGCCCGGCGGCCACGTTGGTGGACGACATGGCCGTGGCGTCCGCGCCCGTCGCCGCCGTGCCGCCGAACAGGCCCACTCCGGCGAGGACGAAGACCACGAGCGCGACGGCGGCGGCCAGCGCGATCACGACCGGACGCAAGGACCGGCCCTTGGGCGCGGCCGGCGCCGTGCCGGGCAAGGGCGGCGGCTGCGAGCCGGGCGGGGATGCCTGCCCAGGGTCGAGACGGGGACGGTCGGGGCTCCAGGGGATGAAGTCCGGCGACCCGGCCACTCCGGGTACGGCCTGCCTGGCCGGTGATGACCCCGGGCCGTGGGACATGACGGGCGCGCCGCTCTCGGCGGCGAGCGTCCAGCCCTCGATCGGGCGGACCTCGGTGCCGTTGCCGGCGCCGGACCCGTTCCCCGTCTCCAGCATGCCGCCGGTCACCGAGCCGTTCCCCGTCTCCAGCGCGCCGCCGGTCACCGAGCCGTTCCCCGTCTCCAGCGCGCCGCCGGTGGCCGAGCCGTTGCCCGTCCGCGGCCCGCCGGGAAAGCCCGGGCCGTCCCCCAGGCCCGGCCCGACGGCGGGCCCCAGGCCCTCGCCCGCACCAGGCCCCTGTGCCGGGGAGTGCGGGGGCATCAGGGTGGGCGCCGCCGAGCCGGTGTAGGGGAGCAGCCGGCCGGCGATCACGTGCACGGGCGCCTCGGCCGCGCGCGGCCTGGGCAGCGGGGTGGTGACGTGGCTGTGCGTGCGGTGGGCGCCGGCGGCGACCTCGTGGTAGGCCTCGATCTCCTCGTAGAACCCGTCGGAGTCGTAGATCGCGCCGTCGATCAGCGGTCCCTGGGCGCGTTCGATGACGGCGACCACGTCGTCGCCGTTGAGCGTCTTGTGCTGTTCCAGCGCGTGGGCGACGCAGAGGATCTCGCGCCGGTTGGCCCTGAGGAGTTCCTCGGTCTTCTTCAGCAGCCTGGCCAGGTTGAACTCGATGCGCTCCGCCAGCATGTCGGGGGTGAGAAGGTCACGGCGCCCGCCGGGTTCCTGGGTGTAGCCGATGCCGCCTCCGGCGCCGGGCCGCGGAGCCGCCTTGCCGTCGCGGATGCCGAGCTGCTGCAGCGCCGGAAGGGAGGCGACGCCGACGCCCATGCCCCAGTACGCCTCCATGAGCCCGGTGACCATGGTGGCGCTCTCGAGGTCTCCCGAGACGCCGGAGGAGTTGTCCTCCCCGAAGAACATGCGCTCCCCCGCCAGCGAGGCGAGCGAGACCATGATGTCGGCCTCGTACTCGCTGCGCCAGCGGGTGAACTGGTCCTCGGGCTTGATGCTGGACACCATGCCGAGGTAGTCTGAGCCCTTCTCGATGGTGGCGAGGTCGATCTCGAGGTGCTGGCGGGTGCGGTAGGCGGCCACGGCGTGGCATGCCTCGTGCACGGCGACGGCGTGGCGTTCGCGCTCGATGTACTCGACGTCCTCGGGCGGGCCGAGCTGCTTGAGGCGCTTGGCGGTCATGACGTCCGCCCAGGTGATGATCTCCCGTCCGTTGCGGATCGCCGTGATCAGGGACTCGTTGACCAGGTCCTTGATGGTGGCGCCTGTGGCGTAGGGGGTGATGGTGGCCAGCTTGTCGAGCTGCTCCGCGGTCAGCTCGTGCCGGACCTTGTCGAAGTAGCCCTGGTAGGTGCGCACGCGGCCGGCCTTGGAGGGGTAGCCGACCTTGTAGATGCGGTCGATGCGGCCGGGGCGCAGCAGGGCCTCGTCGAGCGAGTTCGGCATGTTGGTGGCCATCATGACGAGGATGCGGTACTTCGGCGGCGGCTTGGGCCGCATGCCGAACAGCCTTCGCACGTAGCGGTTGAGGAAGCCGCGCGGCTTCTTGAGCCCCGACAGCTCGGTCAGCAGCGCCTGGAGGGTGCCCTGGTCGCCGCTCCCGCCCATGCCCATGCCGCCCATGACGACGCGGTCGCGGCCGGCTTCGGGCGCCTCGGCGCGGGAAGGGCCGAGGGCTTGGCGGGTCAGCGCGGCGCGGGTGTGCTCGGACAGGTAGGTGAACCCGTGGCAGTCGCCGGTGCTGAACGGCGCCCCGGGCGATGAGCCGGCCGAGCCGGGCGGCCCCTGCTGGGCGAGCGCGCCGCGCCGTCCGAGCGAGTCGGCCTCGTCGAAGAAGACGATGACGCCGCCGTACCGCAGGGACAGTTTGCGCAGCTTGCGGAACAGCGACTTCACCTTCAGGATGCCGATGCCCATGAACATGTTGATGAAGGCGCCCGGGTCCACGAACACGTACGGCCGGCCGGTCTCGCCGGCGACGGCCTCGGCCATCAGCGTCTTGCCGGTGCCGGGCGGCCCCCACAGCAGCAGGCCGCTCGGCACGTAGCCGCCCTTGGCCTCGATCTCGTCCGGCTTCTCCAGGAAGACGATGTTCTCCTTGACGCGCTCGACGACGTGGTCCTGTCCCCACACGTCGGAGAAGCGCGTCTTGATGTCGTCGGGGAAGTAGGTCTCGACCCCGCCTCTGGACATGAACCAGAAGAGCCCGACGAACTGGACGATGACGAACAGGAACCCGAAGGCGAGCTGCAGCCCGTACGGCAGCACCTGCCAGAGCAGGGCGGGGGCCTGGAACAGCGCGAGGGCCGGGGAGACGTCCAGGATCTGGCCGAGCACCAGGGCCAGGAGGGCGATCCAGAACAGCCACTTGAGTATCCGGGCGACGCGATAGCGGTTCCAGTCGCTGAACCGCCGGCGGCTCCACCGGTCGAAGCCGCCGAAGACCTTCGTGGTCCAGAAGCGGTGGTAGCGGGCGGACCGCTCGCTCACCACGAAGTGGGCCTGCCGCAGGGCTTCCGCGCCCATGAGGGCCAGGATGATCGAGCCGGCGCGGCTCATCACCGTGACGCGCACGGCGTCGACGAACGGCATGATGCCCTCGAACTCGGCCATGTTGTGCCACACCAGCATGAAGAGGGCCAGTGCCAGTCCGAGCAGGAACTTGATCCGGTCCCAGAAGGGCATGGTGCGCCTGCCTGGGACGGTCGGGCCCGAGTCGGGCGCGCGAAGCCCCGCGGGTCGCTCAGGGGCGGAGGGGTGTGTCATCGGGGCTCCTCGACCGGTCACCCGGGAATTCGCTTGACCTTGAAGGACTGCGCGATCTTTCCGAGCTCCTCGGCGCGTTTCTGGTAGCACGTGGCCGAGCAGCGGATGAGGAGGACCGATACGCGCGTGCCGTCGGCGGCGAGATAGGCGGTCTGGTCGAAGGTCTGCACGGGACCTCCGGCGACCTTGTAGTTGTAGACCACGTGGACACCGCGCACGCCGTCCGCCGGCGGCAGCACCTCGTTCTTGAGGAGTTCGAATCCCTTGAAGGCGTAGCCGGGCGTCGCCTCCATCTGCTTGCGCAGTTCCTCGGAGACCACGACCGGGAGCGTCGCGGCGTTGCGCAGCACGTCCAGGGAGACGGCGTCCCGTTGCTTCTCGGTGAGATTGGAGACCATGGCGAAGACGAAGGGCTCGTCCGGCACAGCGGCCGGGACGTACAGGTGGTCGGCCGACGGGGTGGTGAACCCGTCGTAGGCGACCGTCCAGGACAGCTTCTTCTTGGCCTGCGCGAGCGCGGAGCTCATGTCACCGAAGACCCTCTTGTCCAGGGCCTTCTGGTCCACTTTGCGCCAGGACGCGGGCACCTTGAAGTAGCTCTGCCCGTCACTGCCCATCACATAGGTGAAATCGGCACCACCGCAGCCGGCCGCCGCGCCGACCAGGACGGCGATCATCGCCGTCGTGATCAGCCGTGACCCCACCCGCGTTCTCTCCACAGGGGCCATACCTCCGCTTTGCGGGCTAACACGGTTACTGTGCCCGTTTTCTGGAGGTCCTCCCGTGCGGCGACTGGGGAAATCTTGACCAAATCTTGCCGCAAGTTAGCTCAACTTGTTACATCCCCGCACGTTGGGCGACCCCTCGGTGGACGCCGGGAATAGTTGAAATATAAACTTCTGTTGTGGGGAGTATCGTCGCTCCGGGCGGTCCCCACCGCTCCACTTGAAGGAAGGGCTCCCATGCCGGCCGTAACCGCTGATCCCCTGACCCTGCCGCGCGTGACCGCGCCGGCCGACGCCGTGGCCCGCCCCGTGCGAGGTGTCACGACCGCGCCGAGCGGTTTCGAAGGTGAGGGTTTCCCCGTTCGCCGGGCGTTCGCCGGCATCCACTACCGCCATCTGGATCCGTTCATCATGATGGATCAGATGGGTGAGGTGGACTATCAGCCCGGGGAGCCCAAAGGCACGCCCTGGCACCCGCACCGCGGCTTCGAGACCGTCACCTACATCATCGACGGGATCTTCGACCACCAGGACTCCAACGGCGGCGGGGGCACCATCACCAACGGCGACACCCAGTGGATGACGGCCGGGGCCGGCCTGCTCCACATCGAGGCGCCGCCGGAGCACCTGGTCATGTCCGGAGGACTCTTCCACGGCCTCCAGCTGTGGGTGAACCTGCCGGCGAAGGACAAGATGATGCCTCCGCGCTACCAGGACATCCGCGGCGGACAGGTCCAGTTGCTCACCTCCTCCGACGGCGGCGCGCTGCTGCGCGTCATCGCCGGCGAGCTGGACGGTCACCACGGCCCGGGCATCACCCACACCCCGATCACGATGGTGCACGCGACGCTGGCGCCGGGCGCCGAGATCACCCTGCCCTGGCGCGAGGACTTCAACAGCCTCGCGTACGTGCTCGCGGGCCGCGGCACGGCCGGCGCCGAGCGCCGCCCGGTCCACCTGGGCCAGACCGCCGTCTTCGGCGCAGGCTCCTCCCTGACCGTCCGCGCGGACGACAGGCAGGACTCCCACACGCCGAACCTGGAGGTCGTCCTGCTCGGCGGCCGGCCCATCCGCGAGCCGATGGCGCATTACGGGCCGTTCGTCATGAACACCAAGGACGAGCTCCAGCAGGCGTTCGAGGACTTCCAGAAGGGGCGGCTGGGCACGATCCCGGCCGTGCACGGGATGTCCGAGGGCGGACCGCAGGGCGCGCGCCGCGCCTGAACCGATCGCGCGCGGGGCCCGGTGCCGGCCGGACCACCGCGCCCGGCGGTCGCTAGTCTTCGTCCATGCCCACCGCACTGATCACGGGCGCGACCGCCGGCATCGGCGCCGCCTTCTGCCGCAGGCTCGCCGCCGACGGCTTCTCCCTGGTCCTGGTCGCCCGCGACGAGAAGCGCCTGGCCGCCGCGGCCGCCGAGCTGCACGCCCGCTACGGCGTGTCCTGCCAGGCGCTGCCCGCCGACCTCGCCACCGGCGAGGGCATCGCCGCGGTCGAAGAGCGGCTGCGCGAGGGGGTGGACCTGCTGGTGAACAACGCCGGGTTCGGCCACCCTGGCGCGGCCGAGGACGTCCCGGTCTCCGACGAGCTGGTGATGCTGCGCGTGCACTGCGAGGCGGTGCTGCGGCTCACCATGGCCGCCCTGCCCGGCATCCGCGCCCGCGGCCGCGGCGGCGTCATCAACGTCGCCTCGGTCGCGGCGTTCTTCGCCTCCGGCACCTACGGCGCGTCCAAGGCGTGGGTGGTGAACTTCAGCGAGTCGCTGGCCGCGCAGATCCGCGAGCCGCGGGTGCGCGTGATGGCCCTGTGCCCGGGGTTCGTGCGCACCGAGTTCCACGAGCGGGCCTCGATCGACACTTCCGGCATCCCCGGCTTCCTGTGGCTGTCGGCCGACCGCGTGGTGGACGCCGCGATGCGCGATCTCGCCCGCGGCGTCCCGGTCAGCGTGCCCGACCCGCGGTACAAGCTGATCGCCGCGGTGGCGCGCTACGTCCCGCGCGGCGCGGTGGGCATGTTCTCCCGGCGCACCGGACGCTGAGCGGCCCCGGCCTCCCGGGGCCGTCCGCGTCGCGGGTCACAACCGCTCGACGTTGTCCCCCCGGCAGCGGTTGCGCGCGTCGAAGACGAAGGCGCCGGCCCGCTGCACCAGCTCGTAGTCGAAGCAGTCGTGGTCGGTGAGCACCACGACGGCGTCCGCCCGCGACAGCTCCGCCTCGGTCAGCGGCACCATGTCGAAGTCCGCGGGCATCAGGAAGGCGTCGACGTGCGGGTCGGCGACCCGCACCCGCGCGCCCAGCTTGCACAGCGCCTTGGTCACCTCGATGGCGGGCGACTCGCGGCAGTCTCCGGCGTTCTTCTTGTAGGCCAGCCCCAGCACGAGGACGCTGCTGCCCTTGACCGCCCTGCCCCGCTGGTTCAGCGCGAGGGTCAGCCGCTGGACGACATGGTCGGGCATGTGGTCGTTGATGTCGTTCGCGAGCTCCACGAACCGGAAGTTGTGCCCCAGGCTGCGCTTGACCCGCCACGACAGGTACGACGGGTCGATCGGAAGGCAGTGCCCGCCGACGCCGGGCCCCGGAGTGAAGCGCATGTAGCCGAACGGCTTGGTGGAGGCGGCGTCGATGGCCTCCCACACGTCGATGCGGAGCTGCTGGGCGAAGATGGACAGCTCGTTGACCAGCGCGATGTTGACGTGCCTGAAGGTGTTCTCCAGCAGCTTGCACAGCTCGGCGACCTGGAGCGAGGACACGGGCACGACCTCGTCCACGATGCGCGCGTAGAAGGCGCGGATGCGCGCGAGGGACGCCTCGTCGATGCCCGAGACGACCTTCGGGGTGTTCTCCAGGCGCCATCGCGGGTTCCCCGGGTCGATGCGCTCCGGACTGTAGCCGAGGTGGAAGTCCTCCGGCGTGTGCAGGCCCGAGCCCTCCTCGAGCAGCGGGCGCAGGTGCTCCTCGGTGGTGCCGGGATAGGTGGTGGACTCCAGGATCACCGTCGATCCCGGCCGCACGAGCGGGGCGATGGCCACGCCCGCGGCGCCGATGTGGCGCAGGTCCGGGACGCCGTCCTTGAGCGGGGTGGGCACGGTGATCACACAGACGTCGAACCCCGCGGCGTCGGCGTAGTCGGAGCTGGCCAGATAGCGGCCCGAGCGGTGAGCGGCCCGCAGTTCGTCGCCGCTGACGTCCTCGACATAGGACTCGAAGGCGCTCAGGCGCTTGACGCGCCATTCGTCGACGTCGATGCCCACGACGTGGAATCCGGCGTCCACCGCCCGCATGGCCAGCGGCAGGCCCACATATCCCTGCCCGATGACGACCAGTTTCTCACGCATGTCAGGACCCCCCGGTTCTCGGAAACCATGAGCACGACTGTAAAAGGCGGTCCTTCGCGCAACGCCGATCAAGCGGCGCGGCGGGCGTGTCGCGGAGCCCGCCGCGGAGCCCGTCGCGGAGCCCGCCCGGCTCGGCGGCGCGGCGCCGGTCGACGCGGGCGTAAGGGTTTCGCAAGGGCTCGCCAACGCCGGCGCCGCGGTCACGCCCGCCGGTCGCCCGTCGTTGTTCACTGCCCGGGTGAGCATGACCGATCTGGCGACGATCCCCTTCAACCACCCCCACCTGGCGGCGAACGAGCTCGGCTACCTCGCCGAGGCGGTGCGCGGGGGGCTCACCTCCGGCGACGGCCCTTTCACCCGGCGGGCCACCGCGCTGCTGCGCGAGACGACCGGAGCGCGGCGGGCGCTGCTGACCACCTCCTGCACGCACGCGCTGGAGATGTCGGCGATCCTGCTCGGCCTGCGTCCCGGCGACGAGGTCATCATGCCGTCGTTCACCTTCGTGTCCACGGCCAACGCCTACGCCCTGCGCGGCGCCGTCCCGGTGTTCGCCGACTGCAGGCAGGACACGCTGAACCTCGACGAGCGGCTGGTCGAGGCGGCCGTCACCGAGCGCACGCGCGCCATCGTGGTCGTGCACTACGCCGGGGTGGCCTGCGCGATGGACGTCCTTTGCGCCGTCGCCGACCGCCACGGGCTGGCCCTGATCGAGGACAACGCCCACGGGCTGGGCGCCTCCTACCGGGGGCGTCCTCTCGGGTCCTTCGGCGTGATGGCGGCGCAGAGCTTCCACGTGACCAAGAACGTGCAGTGCGGGGAGGGCGGCGCGCTGCTGCTCAACGACGACGGGCTGGCGTCGCGGGCCGAGATCGTCCGTGAGAAGGGCACCGACCGCAGCCGCTTCTTCCGCGGCCAGGTCGACAGGTACCGCTGGGTCGAGATCGGCTCCAGCTACCTGCCCTCCGACGTGCTCGCCGCGCAGCTCACCGCCCAGCTCGAAGCCTTCGACGCCATCCAGCTCCGCCGGCACCGGGTGTGGCGCAGGTACCACGAGGAGCTGGCGGACTGGGCGGCGGGGCATGGGGTGGCCCAGCCGGCGGTCCCCGACGGCTGCGCCCATCCCGCGCACCTGTACTACCTGCTGCTGCCCGATCTGCGCGGCCGCCAGGGGCTCATCGCGCACCTGGCCGCCGAGGGGGTGCGGGCGGCGTTCCACTACCAGCCGCTGCACGCCGCGCCGGCCGGCCTGCGCTACGGGCGCACCGCCGAGGGCGGCTGCCCCGTCACCGAGCAGGTCGCCGACCGCCTCGTACGGCTCCCGCTGTTCGCCGATCTCACCGACGCGGACGTCACCCGCGTCGTCGAGGCCGTCCGCTCCTACGACCCGGCCTGACCTCATGCCTTCGCACCCGCACCCCCTCGCGCACCCGCACCCCCTGGCGCAGCCGCGGCCGCAGCCAGGAGCGACCGCCGCGGGAGCGGCGGCCGCGCCGCTGCGATGCGTCCCCTCACCGCTGGAGTCGGCCAGGTTCGGCCGTGCGGTGGAGCGGCTGACCGTCACGCGGGAGTCCGCCGCCACGCTGGCGGAGGTCCAGGGGGCGATCTTCGCCTCCGCCGCCGAGGTCGTCGTGCTCCGGTACCCGGCCGAGCACGTCGCCTGGTTCGCCGGGCTGACCGCGCTCGGCCGTACCGCGATCTTCGCCGACGCGCTCGTGTACTGGCGCCTGCGCGCGGGCCGGGGCCGGGCCCCCGAGCCGCCGCCCGGCCTGCGGACCGGGCCGGTCACCGACCCCTCCCAGGTCGAAGGCCTGATCGGCGACATCTTCTCCGCCTACGGCAATCACTACATGGCGAACCCCCTGTTCGACGCGGCCGAGGCGCTGGCGGGATATCAGGAATGGGCGTCGCGCTCCGCCCGCGACGGCCGGTGCCTGGCCCTGCGCGACGAGCGCGGCGGCGCGGTCCTCGGCCTCGCGACGCTGGAGGAGGACGGCCCGGTCACCGAGATCCTGCTCGCCGGGATGGTCCCCTCGGCGCAGGGACGCGGGCTGTACGCGCACCTGCTCAAGGCGGTCGAGCACCGTGCCCTCGCGCGCGCGGCGACGGGGGTGGTGATCTCCACCCAGGGCCACAATGTCCGGGTGCAGCGGGCGTGGGCCAGATACGGCTTCGAGCCGGCCCGCACCGTCCTGACCGTCCACCTCCTGCGTTAGCGCCCGACGGCGGCCCGTACGCCGGACGCCGCGCGGCCGCCCGGTTTACACTCGCGGCGTGGAGGAGGCCAGGGCACGGTTCGCCCTGCGATTACGGGCGTTGAAGGACGCCTCCGGGCTCTCGGTGCGCGCACTGACGATCGCCAGCGCCCGGACGCCCCGGCGCCGAGCGGGCCAGGAGCCGATACGGCTGCGGCGCAGCACGGTCGACGGGATGACCAGTCAGAGCCGGCCCGTCCGGCCCGAGCGGCACAATTTCGAGGTCTTCGTCGACACCTGCATCCGGGTGGCCGCCGAGACGGCCCGCGTCCTGCCCGACGGGCTCGGCGACCGCGACGCCTGGGACGAGGCCTACCGGGTGCTCCGCGAGGAGACCGACGGCCGCGAGCCGGTCCGCGACGCGGGCCGCGCCCCCCGCGCTCCGCGTCCCGCCGCGCCGGTACCGCCGTACCGCGGCCTCGCGGCCTTCGGCCCGGCCGACGCCGCGTACTTCTTCGGCCGCGACGCGCTGACGGCCGCGCTGCTGGACCGCATCGCCGCCGGCGGCGGCGATGCGCTGATCGTCATGGGACCTTCGGGGTCGGGCAAGTCCTCCCTGCTGCGGGCCGGCCTGGTGCCCGCGCTCACCCGCGGCGCCGCCACCGCCCCGGTGGTGTTCACCCCGGGCGCCGACCCGTGGCGCACGTTGTGCGAACTGGCCGGGACCGGCACCGGCGCGGCCCCGGAAAGCCTGGCCGGGAGCCTCGGCGACCTGTGGTCGGGCAGGGCCGTCATCGTCGACCAGTTCGAAGAGGTGTTCACCGACGTCGGCGAGAGCGGACGCAGGCGGTTCATCGAGGTCGTGACGGCGCTGCGCGCGAACGGCGCGCTCGCGGTCGTCCTCGGCGTGCGGGCCGACTTCATGGGCCACTGCACCCGGTACCCGGAGCTCGTCGCGGCGGTCGAGCGCCCGGTGGCGGTCACGCCGATGACGGGCGAGAACCTGCTGGAGGTCATCACAGGACCGGCGCGGCTGGCCGGCCTGACCCTGCAGGACGGCCTCGCCGAGCTGCTGCTGGAGGACCTGCGCAGCGACCGCGACCACGCCGGCGCCGTCGGCGTGCTGCCGCTGCTGTCGCACGCGCTGCGCGAGACCTGGGCGCATCGTGAGGGCGCGAACCTGACGCTCGCCGGTTACCGGGCCTCCGGAGGCATCATCCGGTCGCTGGCCCAGACGGCGGACGCCACCGTCAACGCCCTGGACCTGGCCTCGCGTCAGACGGCCCGCAGGCTGCTGACACGACTGGTCCACCTGGGCGTCGAGGCCGCCGACACCGCGCGGCGGATGCCGCTGGCCGAGCTGCGCGGCGATCCGCGCGTCCAGGAGGTGCTGGACCGTCTCGCGCAGGCCCGGCTGGTGACCGTCGACGCCGCCACCGTGCAGATCACCCACGAGGCGCTGATCCGCGGCTGGCCCCGGCTGCGCACCTGGGTCGAGGAGGACCGCGCGGACCTGGTGGTGCTGCAGCGCCTCGACGCCGACGCGGCCGAGTGGGACGAGGGCGGGCGCGATGCCGCGTACCTGTACACCGGCAACCGGCTGCAGACGGCACGCGACGCCTACGACGCGGCGTCGTGGGCGCACCCGGCGGCCGACGCCGGGACCCGCTCGTTCCTGGCCGCCTCGGAGCGGGCCGCCGCCGAGGCGCGGCGCGCGGCCGTGCGCCTGCGCCGGGCGGGCCGCGGGGCGGTGGTCCTGCTGACGGTCCTGGCCCTGGCCGCCACGGTCGCGGGCGTGCTCGCGACGCGCACCGCCGGCCGGGCCGAGGCGCAGCGCCGTGAGGCCATGTCGCGGCTGCTGATGGTGCGCAGCGAGGTGATGCGCACGGCCGACCCGATCCTGGCCGGCCTGCTCGCCGCGGCGGCGTGGCGCTACGCTCCGAACGACGAGGCCAGGTACGGCATGCTGGCGACGCTGGCCACACCGCTGGACGCCGTGCTGAACAGCCCGTCCGCCAAGGTCAGCGCGGTCGCCGCAGCCCCGGACGGCCGGACGGTCGCCACCGGGGACCTGGAGGGGACGGTGCGGCTGTGGGACGCCGCCGGCCGGCCCAAGGGGGCGCCGCTCATCGGCCACGGTTCCGGCGTCTACCCCATCGCGTTCAGCCCGGACGGATCGGTCATCGCCTCGGGCGACGGCGACGAGGAGCACGACGGTGTCGTCCTGATCAGGGACGCCGCCACCGGACGGCCGCTGACGGCGCCGCTGACCGGCCACAAGGGCGCGCTGAGCGCCATCGTCTTCAGCCGCGACGGGTCGACGCTGACCACGGCCGACGAGGCCCAGATCGTCCAGCGCTGGGACACGAGGACCTGGCGCCGCCTCGGACCCGCCCTCGGTCCGCTGCGCGAGGGCCGGGAGGTCTGGACCGTGCTGAGCCCCGACGGCTCCGCGCTGGCCGTCCAGACCGACCACTATCGCGACACCTCAAGCTGGCAGGTCTGGGACCTGGCCACCCGCCGGCCGTACGGGCCGCCGATCGTGGCCGGGGAGATGGCCTTCAGCCCGGACGGCCGGACGATCACCACCTCGAATGACAACCTCGGCGAGGACGGCGGCCTGCTCCAGCAGTGGGATCTCACCACCCACCGCAAGATCGGCAAGGCCGTGCGCGTCGGCACCTCGGTCTACTCGATGACCTACACTCCCGACGGCCGGACCGTCGCGGTCGGCGGCGGCGACGGCGCCGTCCGCTTCCTCGACGCCCGCACCCGGCGACCGGCCGGCGCCGTGCTGCACGGCCACGACACCTACATCGCCGACCTCGCCTACTCCGCCGACGGCACCCGCCTGGTGACCACGGCGGAAGAGCGGAACGCCCGCGTCTGGGACACCACCGTCTGGGCGCAGGTCCCCGGCCCCACGCCCGAGGTCGAGTCCGCCGGCGGGGCCGCGATCAGCGGCGACGGCCGCGTGCTGGCCGTCCACGGGTGGACCTCCCGCCCCGGCCTCAAGGACTCCGTCCGCCTGCTGGACGCGGCCACCGGCCACCCGATCGGCGTCCCGGTCGACCTCGGGCCGGACGGACCGCACTCCTCGTACTTCAATGGCATCGCCCTGAGCCACGACGGCCGCCTCCTGGTGGCCGGCATTCCCCACCTGCGCCCCGGCAAGGAGGAGGAGCCGCCCGACGGCACCCGGCTCGTCGTCATGGACCTCGTGACCCGGCGCCGGGTGAGCGCGATCGACCGCCTCCCCGACTCCTACCCGTTCCTGTCCATGGCCGTCAGCCGCGACGGCGGCATGATCGCCATGTCGGGCGACAGGCTCACGCTGCGCGGCACGACCACCCTGCGGCAGATCGCCGCCTCGCCCTCCACGAGCTTCGGCGACCACGCCATGGCCTTCATGCCCGACGGCAAGGCCATCGTGAGGACCGAGACCAACGGCGCCGACACCGACGGCCTCGTCCGCGTGCTGCGCACCAGCGACCTGACGCAGATCGGCAACCCCTTCCCGGTCCCCACATCCATCTCGGCCATGACCGTCAGCGGGGACGGCGCCTACCTGGCGACCGGCCACTCCGACGGCACATTGCGTCTGTGGGACATCCGGTCGCGGCGCCAGATCGCGGTCGCGCCACCCGTCGGCCACACCGAAAGGCCGGAAAGCCTGGCGTTCACCCCGGACGGCACCGCCCTGCTGGCCGTCGCGCGCGACGGAGGCGTCAAGCGGTGGCCGCTGCGGCTGCCGTCCGACCCGTACCGGGCGATGTGCGCGGTGGCCGGGCGGTCGCTGACCGCACAGGAATGGGGCCAGTTCCTCCCCGGCGAGCCGTACACGGCGACCTGCCCGTGAGGTGTCCGGCGCCGCCGGACACCCGGACGGCGCCGCCGACTCGTCCCTGAGCAGGCCGGACGCGGCAGCCGCGGAAAGGCGTCCGCTCCGCTCGCCGGACACGCGCACGTGCCCTCACCGTGGTCTGCGACCACGAGTTTCTCCTGAGGAGCCCCCCATGCGCGCTTCCCTGTTCATCACCACCGTCGCCTCCGCCGCGCTGTTCGCCGCCCTCGCCGGCGCCGCGCCCGCCCAGTCCGCCACCCCGTCGGCCGTACGCGCCAGATGCTCGGAGCTGAGCTGCACCTTCACCTTCTCCCCCGCGACGACGTCCAAGATGAGGAGGGCGGCCGACCGTGCCGGATGGCTCAGCGGGCCGGCCGCCGACATCATCTGCGCCCGCATTCCCAACCGCCTGGTCGCGCTGGGATGCACGGTCGCGCTGATCCTCCCCTACAACAACGCCAGGAAGCGCCTCACGCAGGCCGACGCCCGGGGCGGGTGCTTCGCGGTCAAGGCCGAACTCGGATACACCCTGCCCATCAGGTTCGCGGCCTTGTCCCCGAACCACCCGTACTGCGACTGACCCCTGCCGGCGGGCGGGAGCACCGTCCGTCCGCCTGTGGCGGCGATCGCCATCAGTGGACCGAGTCGGGCCGAGCTTCGCCTTCACGAACTCCCGCGCAATCGACACCGACTCGGAAAGGCCGGCGCCGGAGGCACCATTTCGCGGCGGCCGATGCCGTCGTGGCAGGGGTGGACGTCGAGGTCAGTTGACTCCGTCGGGGCGGTAGGGCTTGGTGGCGGCGGGGCGGTAGGGAAGGTCGGCGGGCACGTGGGCGCCTGCCCGTTCGCGGATGACGTAGGCGGGGCGCCCCATGCCGCTGCCGTGGACGCGGCCGACGTACTCGCCGAGGACGCCGATGGACATGAGCTGGGCGGAGGAGAACAGGGCGACCATGGAGGCGATGGTGGTGAACCCGGCCACCGTGGTCTCTCCCGCGAGGAAGCTCCACAGGACCGCGCCGCCGAGCAGGAGCCCGATGACGCCGACGAGGAAGCCCAGGTAGCTGGCCACCCGCAGCGGCGTGGTGCTGTAGCCGAGCAGCATGTTCATGGCGTGCCTGACCAGCAGGCGCGGCGTGTAGGCCGAACGGCCCTGGCCGCGTTCGCTCATGCGCACCTTGACCGAGCCGACGCGGGTCGTGGCCCACGAGAGGGCGACGTCGAGGGAGGCGTGCGGGCCTGACAGGTCCTGGAAACCGTCGCGCAGCCGGGTGCGGAAGGCGCGGAAGGCGCTGATGGCGCGGGCGGTGCGCACTCCGAGCGCGACCGCCATGGCGGCCTTCACCCACCGGGAGGCGAGGTTGCGGACCAGTCCGTGCTCCTCCTTGTACGGGACGCCGTAGACCAGGTCCAGGCGGTCGCCTTCCAGCGCGGCCAGCAGCAGCGGGATCTGCTCGGGCGGGTGCTGCAGGTCGTCGTCCATCGTGACCACGACGTCGAAGGCGGCCTCCCTGATCCCGGCGACCAGGGCGTTGTGCTGCCCGTAGTTGCGCGACAGGTGGATCGCGCGGACGACGTCGAAGCGCGCGGCCAGGTCGGAGGCGGCCCGCCAGGTGTCGTCCGGGCAGCCGTCGACGACGAGGATCACCTCGTGCCGGACCGACACCTCGCGCAGGACGGGCAGCAGCCTGGCCACCAGCGCGGGAAGCGCCCGGGCGGAGCGGTAACAGGGAATGACCACCGACACCGACATTGATCCCCCGATCATCTCGCCCGCAGCCGATCACATCGGCGGGCGCGCACGCCAGGGCGGCTCCGGCCGGTTGCGGTGTCCTTGGCCCTGCGGTTGCCGCGCGCCGGGAAAGACCCCGCCCGGCTTTTGACGATCATGAGCGGCCGTTTGCGACCGCGGCGGCCGGGGCCGGGCGCCGGCGGCTCCGGAGCCGCCGGCGTCAACCCCCGGCGGCGGCAAGCCGGCGCTCATTGTTCGGCAAAGCCACGGACGTCGGGGGGCCGCGTGGTCGGACCGCCCATAGATTCGGGCCCGACGATCGGCCATGTGTTCTCGCGGGAAGGCGAAGTGAGCGATGAAAGCGCTCGTTCTGGCAGGTGGCAAGGGCACGAGGCTGCGCCCGCTGACCCATACCTCGGCCAAGCAGCTGGTCCCCGTGGCGAACAGGCCGGTGCTGTACTACGGCCTGGAGGCGATCCGCGACGCCGGCGTCACGCAGGTGGGCGTCATCATCGGTGACACCGGCCGCGAGGTGCGCGAGGCCGTCGGCGACGGGTCGGCGTTCGGCCTGGAGATCACCTACATCCCGCAGGCGGCGCCCCTCGGGCTGGCCCACTGTGTGCTGATCGCCCAGGAGTTCCTCGCAGAGGATCCCTTCGTGATGTACCTGGGCGACAACTTCCTCGTGGGCGGCATAACGGACCTGGTGGACGCCTTCCGCGGCTCCGGACACGACGCCCAGCTTCTGCTGACCAAGGTCGCCGAGCCGCAGTTCTACGGCGTCGCGGAGCTCGGGCCCTCCGGTGAGATCGTGAGCCTTGAGGAGAAGCCCGCCCACCCGCGCAGCGATCTGGCCATCGTCGGCGTCTACATCTTCTCCCCCGCGATCCACGACGCCGTCCGGGCGATCAGGCCCTCGGCGCGCGGCGAGCTGGAGATCACCGACGCGGTGACCTGGCTGATCGACAACGGGTACAGCGTCCACTCGCACATGGTCAGCGGCTACTGGCGCGACACCGGGCGGCTGCAGGACATGCTGGAATGCAACCGCATCGTGCTGGAGGACATCGAACCGCGCATCCGCGGCACCGTCGACGGGGCGTCAGAGGTGTCCGGGCGGGTGGTCGTCGAGGCCGGGGCCTCGGTGCGCGGGTCGGTGATCCGCGGCCCCGCGGTGATCGGCGCCGGGGCGCGCATCAGCGGCTCCTACATCGGCCCGTACACCTCCATCGGCGACGGCTGCGTGGTGGAGGACGCCGAGGTGGAGTACGCCATCGTCTGCGAGGAGTCGACGGTGCGGGGCGTGTCCCGGCTGGCCTACTCCCTCATCGGCCGCAACGTCGAGGTGGTGCGCGCGCAGGGCATGCCGAACGCGCTGCAGCTCATGGTCGGCGACCACAGCAGGGTGCAGGTGCGGGCATGAGGCTGCTGGTGACCGGCGGGGCCGGTTTCATCGGGTCCGCCTACGTGCGCGCGCTGCTGGCCGGCGCCTACCCCTCCTGCGCGGGCGCCCGCGTCACGGTGCTGGACAAGCTGACCTACGCCGGCAACCCGGCCAACCTGGCGCCGGTCGCCTCCCACCCGGGGTACACCTTCGTCCGGGGGGACATCACCGACGCCGCGCTGCTGGCCGAGGTGGTGCCCGGCCACCACGCCATCGTGAACTTCGCAGCCGAGACGCACGTCGACCGGTCGATCGCCGGCGCGGCCGGCTTCGTGACGACCAACGTGCAGGGCACCCAGCGGTTGCTGGACGCGGCGCTCTCGGCCGGCGTGCACACCGTCGTGCAGGTGTCGACCGACGAGGTGTACGGGTCGATCGCCGCCGGCTCGTGGGACGAGTCGGCGCCGCTGCTGCCCAACTCCCCCTACTCCGCCGCGAAGGCGGGGGGCGACCTGCTCTGCCGGGCCTACCACCGGACGTACGGGCTGGACGTGCGGGTCACCCGCTGCGCCAACAACTACGGGCCGTACCAGTACCCCGAGAAGGTCATCCCCCTGTTCGTCACCAACCTGATCGACGGGCTGCCCGTCCCCCTTTACGGCGACGGCGGCAACGTGCGCGAGTGGCTGCACGTCGACGACCACTGCCGGGCCGTCCAGCTCGTGCTCGACAAGGGCTGCGGCGGCGAGGTGTACAACATCGGCGGCGGGGTGGAGCTCACCAACCTGGCGCTGACCGAGCGGCTGCTGGCCGCGTTCGGAGCCGGCTGGGAGCAGGTCGTCCCCGTGGCGGACCGGCCCGGCCACGACCGGAGGTACTCGGTGGACAGCTCCAAGATCGAGGCGCTCGGGTTCGAGCCGGGCGTCGGCTTCGAGCGAGGGCTGGCCGAGGTCGTCCGGTGGTACCGCGATCACCAGGAGTGGTGGCGGCCGCTGAAGACATCGGGTCATGAGGGTCACCAGCACGAGGGTCACTAGGAGGAGCCATGGAGGCCACGGAGATTCGCCGCACGGTCGAGATCGAGGACCGCCACTGGTGGTTCCGGGAACGACGCACCATCCTCGCCCGTGAGCTGCGCGAACTGCGCCGGCTCGGCCCGCCCGGCCGAGCGCTCGACATCGGGGCGGCGGGCGGCGGCAACACGCGCGTACTGGTCGGGCACGGCTGGGACGCGCTGGTCGCCGACTTCTCGCAGACGGCCGTGGACCTGGCGCGCGAGCGCGGCCTGCAGGCCATCCACGCCGACGCGCGCAACCTGCCGCTGCCGGACGGGCATTTCGACCTGGTCCTGGCGTTCGACGTGCTGGAGCACATCCAGGAGGACGACCTGGCCGTCCGCGAGATCTTCCGCGTGCTGCGCCCGGGCGGGACCGCGCTGATCACGGTGCCGTGCGACATGGCGCTGTGGTCGGCGCACGACGTGGCCTCGGGACACGTGCGCCGCTACACCCGGGACGGGCTGCGCTCGGTGCTCATGCGGGAAGGGCTGGCGATCGAGCGGATGTGGAGCTGGAACGTGCTGCTCCGGCCGGTGGTGGCGCGCCGCAGGAAGCACACCTCCGGCTCCGACGTCACCGAGGCGCCTCCCCTGGTCAACATGGCGCTGGCCGCCGTGATCGCCGCCGAGCGGTACCTGCCGGTCAGGTCGCTGCCCGGCGTGTCCCTGATCGCGAGGACGCATCGGCCCTCGTCCGGCTGACGGCGCGGGCCCCGCGAAGGAACGTGCGGCCCCGCTCGCGACGCGCGAGCGGGGCCGCGTCCGCACCACGTCCGCACCACGTCCGCACCACGTCCGCCGCCGTCCCTTCGCCCGGCCGGAGGCCTCACCTCGCGCCCATCCCCGGGGGACGACAGGAACACGCCGGGTCATGAACGCGCACAGATGGTCACGCTCCGTAATATGACCTGGTGAACACAGGTCCGGCCACGTCCGGCCATCTTCCACTCGCTGGATTGGCAGTCAGATGACGCTTCCCAAGTACGTATCCGACAACGCGGGCGCCGGGGTCTCCTGGGGTCACGCGCTGCGCTGCCCCCGCTGCCGGGGCCGGCTCCGCGACAGCGACGGGGACGGGGACGGGCTGCGCTGTGACGCCTGCGCGGTCACCTACCCGGTCGAGAACGGCATCCCGCGCTTCGTCCCGCAGGACACCTACGCGGAGGGGTTCGGGTTCCAGTGGAACCGGCACCGGCTGACCCAGCTCGACTCCCATTCCGGCCTGCCGATCACCCGTGACCGGCTGCTGCGCGCGAGCGGCTGGTCCCCCGAGGACCTGCACGGCAGGACGCTGCTCGAGTGCGGCAGCGGCGCCGGCCGCTTCACCGAGGTGCTGTGCGAGACCGGCGCCCAGGTGACCTCCTTCGACATCTCCAGCGCCGTGCGGGCCAACGCCGCCTCCAACGGCCGCTTCCCCAACCTGCGGCTGGTCCAGGCGAGCGTCTACGAGGCGCCGTTCCCCGAGGAGTCCTTCGACTACCTGCTGTGCTTCGGGGTCATCCAGCACACCCCCGACGTCGAGCGGACGTTCAAGACGCTGTTCCGCTACCTGCGCCCCGGCGGCCGGTTCTGCGTCGACGTGTACGCGGCGATGGTCGCCTACCCCCACCCTCGCCGGTTGCTGCGCCCTGTCACCAGGCGCATCCCGCCCGCCCGGCTGTACTCCCTGGTGGAAAGGGCCGTGCCGCGGCTGCTGCCGCTCTCCATGGCGCTCGGCGCGGTGCCGAAGGCCGGCCCGTACCTGGCGCGCGCGGTCCCGGTGGCCGGCCACCGCCACCTGGGCCTGACCGACCCCGAGATGATCCGCAACTGGTCGGTGCTGGACACCTTCGACTGGCTCGCGCCGCGCTACGAGCGGCCCCAGCCGCGCCGCCGCCTCGCGCGGTGGGCGCGGGAGCTCGGCCTGCGGGAGTTCTCGATCAGGCGCGACCGCGGGCTGTACGTGATCGGCGGCGTCAAGTAGATGTGCGGCATCGCGGGCACGGCGTCCCTTTCCCGCCCCGACCCGGCGCTGGTGCGCCGCATGTGCGACGTGATCGCCCACCGGGGACCCGACGGTGAGGGGTTCCACGACGACGAGCACGCCGCGCTCGGCATGCGCAGGCTCGCCATCATCGACGTGGAGCACGGCGACCAGCCGGTCTACAGCGAGGACCGCCGCGTCGTCGCGGTGTTCAACGGCGAGATCTACAACTTCGCCGAGCTGCGCGAGGAGCTGACGCGGCTCGGGCACCGCCTTCGCGGCGCCGGCGACTCCGAGTGCCTGGTCCATCTTTACGAGCAGTACGGCGACGAGATGGTGCACAAGCTGCGCGGCATGTTCGCCTTCGCCGTGTGGGACCGCGACCGGCGGCGGCTGCTGCTGGCCCGCGACCGCGCCGGCAAGAAGCCGCTGTTCTGGTGGGCGGACGCCGGCGCGATCAGGTTCGCCTCTGAGCTGAAGTCCCTCGCCCAGGACCCGGCCCTGCGCCGCGAGATCGACCCGGTCGCCCTGCACCACTACTTGAGTTACCAGTACGTCCCGGCGCCGTGGTCGATCTACCAGGGCGTGCACAAGCTGCCGCCGGCGCATCTGCTGGTGTGGGAGGACGGACGGGCGCGGGTACGCCGCTATTGGCGCCCTGACCGCACGCCCGCTCCGCCGGTGCCCGAGCGGGAGGCCGAGGAACGGCTGCGCGAGCTGCTGCTGGAGGCCACCCGCCTGCGCATGGTGAGCGAGCGCCCCATCGGGGCGTTCCTATCGGGCGGCGTCGACTCCTCCGCGGTGGTGGCCGCGATGGCCATGCAGAGCGCCGAGCCGGTCAAGACCTTCTGCATCGGCTTCCAGGACGGCCGCTACGACGAGCGCCACAAGGCCCGCCTGGTCGCCGAGCGGTACGGCACCGACCACCACGAGCTGGTGGTGACACCCGACCTGCTGGACGTGCTGCCGCGGCTCGCCTGGCACTTCGACGAGCCCTTCGCCGACTCCTCGGCGATCCCCTGCTTCTACGTGGCGCGCCTGAGCCGGCGGCACGTCACCGTCGCGCTCAACGGGGACGGCGGGGACGAGTGCTTCGGCGGGTACCGGCGCCACGCGCTCATGGCCAGGGCCGGGCGCATCCCGCGTCTCCCGCGCGCCGTCGCGGGCCCCTGCGGGCGGGCCGGGGCCCTGGTCGCGGAGCGCAGCGAGTTCGGCGGGCTCCCCCGGCGGCTGGGCCGGCTGATGCAGTTCGCCGCGACGCCTCCGTCCCGGCGCTACCCGCAGCTGATGTCGTGCTTCTCCCCCGAGCAGAAGTGGCGCGTCTACGGTGACGCCCTGCGCGAGCGGCTGGCGGGGGTGGACAGCCACGCGCTCCTGCGGGACCTGTTCGACTCCTCGCGGGCGGGCTCCGACCTCGGGCGGGTGCTGGAGGTGGACACGCTCACCTACCTGCCGGACGACCTGCTGGTCAAGGCCGACATCACGACGATGGCCAACTCGCTGGAGGCCCGCTCGCCGTTCCTGGACCACCACCTGATGGAGTGGGCGGCGCGGCTGCCCGACTCATGCAAGGTGCGGGGCAACCACACCAAGGTGCTGCTCAAGCGGGCCGTCGCCCCCTGGCTGCCGCCCGGGCTGGCCCACCTCCCGAAGCAGGGGTTCGGCGTGCCGCTCGCCGCCTGGCTGCGCGGCGAGCTGCGCGAGCTGGCCTACGACGTGCTCACCGACCACACCGCGCGGGTCAGGGGCCTGTTCCGGCCGGCGGCGGTGCGCGACCTGCTGCAGCGGCACATGGACGGCGTCGACCACGGGCCCCGCCTGTGGACGCTGCTGCAGTTCGAGCTGTGGCACCGGGCGCACGGCGTCCCGGGCGGCGCCGCCTTCGCCGGCACCCGCTGCCCGGCGTCCTCCTTGGCGTACATAAAGGAGTGACAAGGACATCGCCGGGCATGAGCGTCCCCGCCCGGCGGCGGATCCCTCGTCGCCAAGCTTGCACCCATGGTTCACACTCCGCCCGTTGAGGGCTTCACGGTGCTCCAGGCCACGCCGGCCGTCCGCGCCGGCGTGCCGCGGCGGAGGCGGCCGCGGCCGGCGTCGTGGCTGCCCCCGGTGACCCTGGCCGCCCTGGTCGCCGCGGTGCTGTACCGCTACGGCGTCTCCGTCCGCGACATGCTGGTGTTCGGCGTCTACGTCGCGTCGGGGCTCGCGCTGCCGGGAACGCTGCTGGTGCGCGCCCTGTACCGGGGGAGGCGCACGTTCGCCGAGGAGGTCGCGCTCGGCCTGGCCCTCGGCTACGCCGTCGAGGTGCCGGTCTACGTGGGCGCCCGCGCCGCCGGGATGCCGCTGCTCGCGGCGGCGTGGCCCGTCGTCGTCGTCGCGGCCTTCGCCGCCGTGCCCGGCCTGCGCCGGCACTGGAGGCGCCCGGCGGGGCTGGAGCGTACGCCGCTGTGGGTGTCATGGTCGTCGGTGCTGGTGCTCACCTACCTTCTGGCCTGGAGCGCGCTGACCTTCTTCCGCACCCACGCCCTCACCTGGCCGAAGATGGGCACGGTCCCCGTCGACATGTCGTTCCACCTGGCGCTGATCGGCGAGTTCCGGCACCACATGCCGCCCTCCGTGCCGATGGTCGCCGGGGAGCCGCTGCTGTACCACTGGTTCATCTACGCCCATTACGCGGCGGCGAGCCGGCTGACCGGGCTGGAGCCGGTGCTGCTGCTGTTCCGCCTCGGCATGCTGCCCATGCTCGCCGTGCTGGTCGTGCTGGTCGGGATGACCGGGCGGCTGGTGACCCGCTCATGGGCGGGAGGGGCGCTCACCGTCGCGGGCACGGTCTTCCTGGCGGTGCCGAGCCTCTACCTCGGCTCGAACGGGTCCTTCACCTGGGGAGGCGTTCCCGATCTGGCCTGGACCAGCCCCACCCAGATCTTCGGTTCCATGCTTTTCGCGCCGGTCGCCGTCCTTCTGCTCGACCTGCTCGGCCACCGGCGCGACGCCGGCCGGTGGGTCCTGCTGGGCGTCTTCCTGCTCGCCGTGATGGGCGCCAAGGCGACGTACCTGCCCTTGCTCGGTGCGGGACTGGCCGCGGTGGCCGCCGTGGAGGCGGTCAGGCGCCGCCGCGTCCCCTGGCCGGCGCTCGCCACGCTCGGGGCCACCGCGCTGCTGTGCCTGTTCGCGCAGCTGGTGCTGTTCGGCGGCGCCAGCCAGGCCGTCGTCTTCTCCCCTCTGTTCAGCATGCGCACCGCCTGGGGTGAGCTGACCGGGCTCGGCGAGCACGCCAGGCCCGGGCCGGGCTCGGTTCTCGGCATCACCCTGGTCTACGCACTGGGCTGGGCCGTGGTGTGCTGCGGAGCCCTCGGCCTGCTCGGCCGTACGCGAGAACTGCTGCGGCCCGGGGTGGTCCTCATGCTCGGCATCGGCGCCGCGGGCCTCGGCACGGTGTTCCTTCTCGGGCACCCGACCCGCAGCCACTACTTCTTCCTCTGGGGCGCCTACCCCTACCTGGTGGCCGTGACGGTGCACGGACTCATGCTGCTGCTCCGGCGGGCCGGCATCCCGCGCAAGGCGACGCTGTTCGCGGCCGGCGCGGGCGTCCTGGTCGCCTACGCGGTCCCCGCCCTGTGCCATGTGGTGATCCCCCTGCGGCCGGGCGAGCCCGGCGCCTTGTTGTACCTGCCCTACCTGGCGCTGGCGGTCCTCACGGTGGCGGCGTTCGCGACGCTGGCCGTCAGGGCGGGGGCGCTGCGCGCCTGTGCCCTGGTGGCCGTCATGCTCGCGGCCGTCGGACTGCCGGCGGACCTGCACGCGCGCGTGCTCAAGTACGCCGGGCAGTTCGCCGGCGCGGTCCCGCCGACCACGATCGAGGCGATCTCCGTCTCCGCCGTCCCCCCGGCGACCCTCACCGCGGGGCGGTGGCTGCGCGACCACTCCGCCCCGGACGACCTGGTGGCGACCAACGCCCACTGCGCCCTCGGGCTCGAGAACCCGTGCGACAACCGCCACTTCTGGGTGGCGGCGTTCAGCGAGCGGCGCGTGCTGGTCGAAGGGTGGGGCTACACCGCGTCGAACCTGCGCCGCTGGCACCAGGGCGAGCTCCTGGAGCACATCCCGTTCTGGGACGGGAGGCTCATCGCCCAGAACGACGCGGCCTTCGACGCCCCCTCCGCCGCCGCCATGCGGCGGCTGCGCGACCTGCGGCACGTGCGGTGGCTGTTCGCCGACGAACGGCCGATCGCGCGGCCCGCCGACATCGGGAGGTTCGCCCACCTGGCGTTCCGCTCAGGGGACTACGCCGTCTACGACCTGGCCGCGCCCGTGCCTCCCGGGCCCCGCCCCTGACCCGTCCGGCACCCGACCCGTCCGGCACCCGACCGACCCGACCCGACCCGACCGGCACCCGACCGACCCGGACCCGACCCGACCTGACCGGCACCCGACCTGACCGGCTCCGAAGCATCCGGACGCCCCCGCGAGAAAGAGATCGTCATGCGAATCCTCCACATCGGCTACCGGCTGCCGCCCGAGCCCGGCGGCCTGGAACGGCACATCCAGCGACTGGTGCGCGAGCAGCTCCTGCGGGGGCACGAGGTGGTCGTCGCCCACAGGCGGGGCGAGGCGCCGAGCGGGGCGCGGTCCCTGCCGCTCGTGCCGACGCGCGCCGGCCGGGCCGTCGCCAGGAGGTCCGACGTGCTGGCCTTCGGGCTGGAGTGCGCCCACGCGCTGCGCCGTGCGGCCGAACCCGCCGAACCCGCCGAACCCGCGGAGCTCGCGGAGCTCGCGGAGCTGGACGTCGTGCACCTGCACGGCGACCACCGCGAGGCACTCGCCCTCGGCACGGCCGCGCGGCGGCTCGGCGCGCCGCTCGTGCTGACCGTCCACGGGGCGATCACGACGCGCCACCTGCCGATCATGCCGTTCGCCTTCCGCCACGTCGACGACTTCATCGCCATCGGGGCGCGGCCCGCCCAGGATCTGCGCAGGGCCGGCATACCGGCGGGCAGGATCGCCACGATGTGCAGCGGGCTGGACCTCGGCCACATCGCCCGGCACCGCGGGCGGCCGGTCGAGCCGGGGCTGGTCGTGAGCGTCGGCTCGCTGGAGAAGGTGAAGAACCACGCGCTGACCATCGAGGCGTTCCACGCGCTGCGCGCGACCCATCCCGGCGCGCGCCTGGTCATCGCCGGGGAGGGCGGCGAGCGCGCCGAGCTTGAGCGGCTCGCCGGAACCGGGCGCGGGGTCCACCTGGCCGGGCACCTGCCGGAGAGCGAGGTGTACGCGCTGGTGGGCCGGGCGCAGGCGTTCGTGCTGTCCTCGCGCAGGCTCCCCACCATCGGCGAGGGCATCCCCACCTCCGCGCTGGAGGCCCTCGCGCTCGGCACCCCCGTCCTGCTGTCCTCGGAGACCTCCCTGGAGCCGATCGTCGAGCCGGGCGCGTACCGCACCTTCCGCAGCGGGTCGGTCCCCGAGCTGGCGGCGCGGCTGCGGGCGGTGCTGGACGGGGATCCCTCGCTGCCCGAGACGGTCGAGCGCGGCCTGCGGGCGACGTCGGCGCTCGACTGGCCGGCGATGGCCGCGCGGGTCGAGGAGCGGTACGCGGCGCTGCTGCCGGGCGGGCCGCGGCGGCGCGCGGCCACCCCGTGATCCTGCGGACCTTCTCGTCGCTGGCCGCCGCCGGGCTGGCCGAGGCCGTCCTGTCCTCGCTCAGCCTGGTGGTGCTGGTGCGCGCGACCGGCGCCGAGACCTCCGGCCGGGTCATCTTCGCCCAGTCGGTGGCGAGCGTCTGCTTCCTGGCGCTCGACCCCCGGCTGGACAACACCGTCCAGCGGTACGTCCCCTTGGAGGAACGGCGCGGCGGGCAGGGCTTCGCGCTGTACCGGCGGCTGGTCCGCTGGGACGTGGGCATCCGGGCGGCGGCGGCCGTGCTGTGCTGCGCGGGCGTCGCGACGATGTGGCTGCTCGGCCTGGCCGGGGACGAACTGGCCCGCATGCTCGTTCTGGCGGTCGCCGGACGGGCGGCGCTGGCCGCGAACGGCGCGGTGCGCGCGTCGTTCTCCCTGGCCGACCGGCTGCACGAGCTGGGACTGCTGCGCCTCGGCTGCGCGGTGTCGGCCTTCGCCCTGTCGGCGGGCGGGCTGCTGGCGGGCGGGCCCCTGGCGTACCTGGCCGGCCAGGCGCTCGGCGCGGCGCTGGCCGGCCTGCTGGTCGGCGCGCTCGGGACGCGGGCGCTGCGCGCCCGGCTGGCGCCGGCGGCTCCGGCGGCGGGCGGGCCCCTGCCGACCGGCCTGGTGTCCTTCACCGTCAAGGCCTCCGGCGGGACCGCGCTGGCGGAGGTGTCGGAGTCGGGCATCCTCACCGTCGCCGGCCTGCTCGGCGGCTCGACGCTGGTGACCGTCCTCAAGGTCGCCTCGGCGCCCGGCCGGCTGTACGCGACGATGGTCATGCCGGTCGCCTCCATGCTGTATCCCCGGCTCGCCCGGGCCGCGGCGGCGGGGCAGGAGAGGACGCTCGCCCGCCGGGACATCGCCCGCGCGAGCGTCCCGCTCGCCGCCGCCGGGCTGCTGACCGCCGCCGTGGCGCTGCCGCTGATCGGCGAGGTGCTGCGCATGGTGTACGGGCGGGAGTACGCGCTCGTCGGCCCGGTCGCCGGGGTCCTCGTCGCCGCGGCGTGCGTCAAGGGCCTGGTGTGCTGGTCCAACGTGCTGCCGCTCGCTCTCGGGCGGCCGGGCTGGCGGCTGGCCTACCTGGCGGGCGAGGGGGCGGCGCTGCTCGGCGTGCTGCTGCTCGCCCGGTGGCTCTCCCCCGCCCCGCTCGGCACCGCGCTGTGCTTCGCCTGGGGGACGCTGGCCGCGGCGGTGGCCGGGGCGGCCGTCTGGGCGGCCCTGCTCCGGCGGATCTCCGCGGCCGCGGTCGAGACCACGGCGGAACGCGCCGCGGCACTGGCCTCCCGCTGAGCGTCCCCGCCGCCGGACGGCCGCGGCCGTACGGCCGCGGCCGATCGGCCTTCAGGGGACCGGATTCCGGCCCCCTCCGCACCGGGACGCTCACCTCGCCGCCCCCGATCTGAGAGGTGAGCGGCCGGTGAGCGCGGCTACCGGGCGCGGCGGCCGGTGGCGGCGAGTTCGCGGTACAGCTCCTCGAACCATTCGGCCGTGCCGGCCATGTCGACGGTGCCCGCGCTCGCGGCCGCGCCCTCGCGCAGCACGCGGTGGACCGCAGGATCCATCGCCCGCAGCAGGCCGCGCGCCAGGTCGCGGGCGGATCCGGGCGGGGTCAGGATGCCGTTGTGCCCGGAGCGGACCAGCTCGGCGATGCCGCCGACCTCGGTGGACACCACCGGCACGCCGGCCGCGAGCGCCTCCATGACCACGACCGGCAGCGCCTCGTGCGCCGAGCTGAGCACCACCAGGTCGGCCGCGGCGGCGAGCCTCCTGGCCCCGGGCACCCGGCCGAGGATGCGCACGCCGCCCGCCACCCCGTGCCGTTCGACGTCGCGGGCGACCTGGTCGCGCAGGGGCCCCTCGCCGGCCAGCAGGAACACCGCGTCCGGCCGCGCCCGCAGCACCTCGGCCGCGGCGCGGACCAGCAGCGCGTGGTTCTTCTCCGGCCGGAAGTTGGCGACGCAGGCGATGACGAACGCCTCCGGGGGCACGGCGAACTCCCGGCGGGTGTCCTCCCGCCTGGCGGCCCAGTGCCGCTGCTCGTCCACGTCCACCCCGTGCAGCCGGGTGAGCACCCGCCTTGCCCCCCGGGTGGAGGGCGACCGGGCCACCTGCGACGACACCGCGACCGTCCGGTCGTCCAGCCACCGGGTCAGCAGGTCCAGTGCCGTGCTGAGCGAGGAGGTGAGCCGTTCGGCGAGCACCGTCCCGGTCCGGCGGCTGTAGTGCACCGTGGACACCAGGGTCGGCCGCCGGCGGCTGAGCCGGACGAACGGCCGCAGCACGACCGCGGGCATCGGCGAGTGCACGTTGAGGACGTCGGGGGCGAGGCGGCGCACGGTCGCGACCAGCCGGGCGGGGGCCAGCGGGCGCGGGCCGTGCCCGAGGTCGACCACGGTCACGCCGAGGCCGCGCAACTGCCCGATCAGCTCGTCGGTCGAGGCCCGCAGGCAGACGACCGTGTAGCCGGTGTCCTTGTTCGCGACACGCCGGAGCCGCTCGACCAGGAGCGTCTCGACGCCGCCCATGTCCAGGGTCTTGACGACCTCGCACACGCGCAGGCCGCCCGGCGCCCGCCGCCCGGTCATCGCAGCGCCCCTTCGGGCAGCGGCGGGCGCCCTTCCGTGTCCGCCTCCAGCGCCGGTTCCGTGTCCGCCGCCAGCGCCGGTTCCGTGTCCGGCTCCAGCGCCGGTTCCGGGTCCGGCTCCGACTCCGGCCGCGGTCGTTCGCTCGGCTCGTCCGGGACCTGCCGGCACCAGGCGACCGCGGCGAGCAGGCTGGTGATCATGACGATCGGCATGCGCTGGCGGAAGATGAGGCCCACGTTGGCCATCGTCGTGGCGTACACGACGGTGCCGGGGATGACGAACAGCAGCAGGAAACAGGCCGTCATCCGGTCCTCGCGCCACAGCCGGACGGCCCCGCGCACCGCGCAGAAGAGCAGGAAGTACCAGACGAGCACCTCGATCTTGCCGAGTTGCAGCGCCAGGCTGCCGCCCGTCCAGGGGAACGGCGAGAACAGCGTGTACATCAGCTTCGGCCCGAGCTGGTTCCAGGGGTTGCCGCCGTCGTCGAAGGTCACTCCCGAGCCGCCGATGGCGTTGCCCCGGCGGACCAGCTCGGACTGCCCGTAGTCGAGCTGCTCCTGCATGGCCTCGACCGGCGGCGCCTCGCCGAGGTCGGCGAACGGCAGCACGGCGATCAGCGCGGCGACGACGAGCAGGGCGCGCACCGAGAACGCCCGCTTCAGGCCCGCGAACCCGAGCGCTACGGGCATCGCGCACATGAACACCATGTAGGGCCGCACGTACCACAGCGCCCACATCGTCACCGCCAGCAGCGCGACCTTGCGCAGGTCGAACCGTCGCAGGTTGGACAGGCCGAGGGCGAGGCAGGCGACGACGAGGAAGGCGTTGAAGCCGTCCTTGAACATGTCGGAGGTGTGCAGGAGGAAGGCGGGCATGAACGCGGTCAGTGTCATCAGCCGGAGCGACGATGCGCGGTCGGCGCCCACCAGGATGGCGAAGCGGTAGATGACCAGGCACAGCGCGCAGGCGAGGAACGCGACGAGCGCGGTGCAGCCCAGCGGGGCCGGGCCGCCGCACAGGTAGAGCACCAGCGCGAAGGCGTTGCACGGGATGGCCGCGGCGTAGAGCGAGGGGATGTCCTCGGAGGTGACGAACCTGAACCCTTCGCTCTTCCAGAAGGCCATGACCTCCATGGCCCTGGCCTCGTAGGTCATGTTGTCGCCGCCGTAGGTGATGACGTGGTTCTGCATCACCAGGAGCTGGACCGCGAGGCGGACCGCGAACGCCACGAGGAGCACGGGCAGCACCCGGCCGACCGCCTCTGCCTCGACGGTCAGGTGGACCGTGCCGACGAGCAGCATCGCGACGATGGCGACGATGACATATTCCATGGAAGGGCACCCTCAGTTCGCCTCGGGAAACAGGCCGCGGCCGTCCGGTCGCCGCTCATGACGGGCGCTTGGCACGGGCTCCGCGAGGCGACGCTAGCCGCCGCGAACAGGGCACGGCGCTCTCGGCGGCCGTGCACAGTTCGACCATTACCTGGGTTTGCGGACTCTTTTGGCTCACCGGAATCCGCCCGCGCGGTTCCGCCGCGCGGCGGCGAATGCCGATCGATCATGCGCAGGTAGGGATCGGGAAAACATTTCGCCACCACCATGACGGTGTCGGCGAACGGATCAAACGGCCAGCTAGCTTCTCGGAGGTGACCAGTCGGATACGCGTCATGGAGATCATCGCCCGGATGAACGTGGGCGGCCCCGCCACACAGGTGTCGGGGCTGTGCAAGCTACTCGACGCAGAGGAGTTCGACCACCGCCTGTACACCGGTCACGTCGGCGAAGGCGAGAGTGACCGCCTGGACTTCGGCGACACCGACCTGCCCGTCCACCGCGTGCCCGGCCTCGGCCGGTCGGTCAACCCCGCGGGCGACGTGCGCGCCCTGTACCGGCTCGCCGGGACGATGCGCTCGTTCCGGCCGCACATCGTGCACACCCGTACGGCCAAGGCAGGCGCCCTCGGGCGGCTCGCGGTGTCGCTGTCGGGGGTCGGCGCCGCGCGGGTGCACGTGTTCCACGGTCACCTCCTCGACGGCTACTTCTCCCCGCCGAAGCGCGCGGTCTACGTGAACGCCGAACGCCTCCTCGCCACCCTGTCCGACCGGCTGGTGACGGTCGGGACGCGCGTCAGGGACGACCTGCTGCGCAACCACATCGGGCGGCCGGAGCAGTACGTGGTCATCCCGCCCGGCGTGGGCCTTCGCCCGGTGCCGGACCGCGCGGCGGCGCGCCGGTCCCTCGGCCTGCCGCCCGGCGCGCCCGTGGTGGCCTACGTCGGCCGGCTGACGCAGATCAAGCGGCCCGACCGGCTGGTCACGGTCGCCCGCGAGGTGCTCGGCCACGTGCCCGGCTGCCGGTTCGTGATCTGCGGAGGCGGCGACCTGCGTGAGCAGGTCGAGCACGACGCCCGGTCCCTGCCCGGCGCCTTCGACCTGCTCGGCTGGCGCGCCGACGTCGAGACGGTCTACGCCGCCGCCGACGTGGTCCTGCTGACCTCCGACAGCGAGGGCACGCCGCTGAGCCTGATCGAGGCGGGCATGGCGGGCAGACCCGTCGTCGCGACGCGGGTCGGCAGCGTCGCCGAGGTCGTCCGGGACGGGCGCACCGGCCTGCTGGCCGCCCCGGTCGCCGGGGAACTGGCGGCGCACATCGTCCGGCTGCTGTCGGACCCCGCGCTGGCCCGCCGCATGGGCCGGGCCGCCCAGGAGTGGACGACCTCCGCGTTCGGCCTGGAGCGGCTCGTCGCCGACACCGAGAACCTCTACCGATCGCTGCACGGCGCGTCCGCCCACCGCCGCTCGACCCCCGAGACGAGCACCCCATGAGAATCCTTGTCACCGGCGGCGCCGGGTTCATCGGCGCCAACCTCTGCCGCGCGCTCGCCGCCATGCCCGAGGTCCGGCGGGTCACGGTGCTGGACGACCTCAGCAGCGGCCACGCGCGCAACCTCGACGGCCTGGACGTGGACTTCGTCCACGGCAGCATCCTGGACGCCGAGCTGCTGGCCACCCTGGCCGGCGACGCCACCACCGTGATCCACCTGGCCGCGCGCCCCTCGGTGCCGCGGTCGCTGGAGGATCCGCTGGCCTCGCACACCGTGAACGCGACCGGGACGCTGCACGTGCTCGAGGCGTGCCGGGCGGGCAGGCCGCACGTGATCCTGGCTTCCTCCTCCTCGGTCTACGGCGACTGCCCTGAACCGCGCAAGCACGAGGACCTGCCCACCCGCCCGCTCAGCCCGTACGGCGCGAGCAAGCTCGCCACCGAGGCGTACGCGCTGGCGTACGCGCGGTGTTTCGGCCTGCCGGTGCTGCCGTTCCGCTTCTTCAACGTGTACGGGCCCCTGCAGGGGGCCGACCACGCCTACGCGGCGGTGATCCCCACGTTCGTGTCGGCGGTGCTCAGCGGGCGGGCGGTGCCCGTGCACGGCGACGGCCGTCAGGCGCGCGACTTCACCTATGTCGGGTCGGTGACCGACGTCATCGTCCAGGCCGCCAGGAACCGCGTCACCAGCGCCACGCCGGTGAACCTCGCCTTCGGCACGAGGGTCTCGCTGCTGGAGCTGCGCGACATCCTGGCCGTGGTGCTCGGCGAGCCCGTCGAGACGGCGTTCCTGCCGTCGCGGGCGGGCGACATCCGCGAGTCGCAGGCCTCTCCCCGCCTGCTTCGCGACCTGTTCCCAGGTGTGCGTCCCATGTCCCTGGCCGACGGGCTCCGCATGACCGTGACCTGGTTCGAACAGACCATGAGAACCCAATCAGCGTCTCACATGTAATGGGAGAAGTCGGTGAGCACCCCAGCAAGGAACACCTACTTGATCACCGGAGGCAGCGGTTTCGTCGGCTCGCATCTGACCGACGCGCTCCTGTCTCGCGGTGACCACGTCGTGATCTTGGACAACCTTTCCACCGGACGGCTGGCGAACCTGCGCCCGCATCCGAACCTGCGTTTCGTCCAGGGTTCGGTCCTGGACGAGCTCGTGGTCGACGAACTGGTCCACCAGTGCGACATCGTGGTCCACCTGGCGGCCGCGGTCGGCGTCAAGCTGATCGTCGAGCAGCCGCTGCGGTCGCTGACGACCAACATCCGCGGTTCGGAGATCGTCATCGAGGCCGCGCACCGCTACCGGCGCAAGATCCTGGTCACCAGCACGAGCGAGATCTACGGCAAGAACTCCTACGGGCCGCTGCGGGAGGACTCCGACCGCATCCTCGGCAGCCCGGCCGTGGTCAGGTGGGCCTACAGCACCGCCAAGGCCGTCGACGAGATCCTCGCCAACGCCTACCACAAGGAACGCGGCCTGCCGACGATCATCGTGCGGCTGTTCAACACCGTGGGTCCCCGGCAGAGCCCGGCCTACGGCATGGTCATCCCCCGTCTCGTGCGGCAGGCGATCAACGGCGACCCGCTCACCGTCTACGGTGACGGCACCCAGACGCGATGCTTCGCGCACGTCGCGGACGCCGTGGACGCGCTGATGCGGCTGCTGGACAACGAGGCCGCGATCGGGCAGACCTTCAACGTCGGCTCCGCATACGAGATCAGCATGCTCGAACTGGCCAAGCTGATCATCCAGCGCGTCGGCTCGACGTCGGGAGTCGACCTGATCCCCTACCACGAGGCCTACGAGCAGGGCTTCGAGGACATGACGCGCAGGGTCCCCGACACCACCAAGCTCCGCGAGCTCACCGGCTGGCGGCCGCGCCGCGTCCTGGACGGGATCCTGGACGAGATCGTCGCCGAGGCCCGCGAGGACCTCGCGGTGCCCGTGCGGTGAACGTCGCGATCGCCTTGGTCTCCATGGCCGGCGCCTGCCTGCTCAGCGCGGCGGCCACGCCGGCGCTGCGGCGCCTGGCACTGCGGTGGAGCCTGACCGACCGTCCGGGCGGCCACAAGTCCCACGACCAGCCGACCCCCTACCTGGGCGGGCCCGCGATCGTCCTCGGCACCGTCGTGCCGACGGCCGCGGCGCTCGGCCTGGCCGACCTGCGGATCGTCGCGATCGTGCTGGCCGCGACGGCGATCGCCGCGCTCGGCCTGATCGACGACATCGCCTCGCTGCCCGTCGTGACCCGGCTGACCGTGGAGTCGGTGGCCGCGGGCGGGGTCGTCCTGTCCGGCGTTCACGTCACCGTGACCGGGCAGTGGCTGGACGGGCTCATCACGGTGATGTGGATCGTCGTGATGACCAACTCCTTCAACCTGCTGGACAACATGGACGGCGCTCTCGGGACCGTGACCGCGGTCACCGCGATCCTCCTGGCCGGGGCCGCCGTCATGAGCGACCGGCCGGCGTTCGCGGTGCTGCTGGGCGCGCTGGCGCTCGCGTGCCTGGGGTTCCTCGCGCACAACTGGCCGCCCGCGAGGATCTTCATGGGCGACTCGGGGTCCCTGTTCATCGGGTTCGTGCTGACGTGCTCGTCGGTCGCCGTCGGGACCGGTCAGGCCGCCGGCCCGACGGTCGCCGGGCTGCTGCTGTGGACGTTCGTCGCCGTCGTCGACACCGGCGTCGTGCTGGTGTCCCGGATCCGCGCGGGCCGGTCCCCGCTGTCCGGCGGCACCGACCACGTGTCCCACCGGCTGCGGCGGATGGGCCTCGGCGCCCGGGCGGTGCCCACCGCCCTCGGCGCGATCGCGGCGGTGCCGGGCGCGCTGTGCCTGGCGATCGCCGTGGGCTGGATCCCGCCGATCGCCGCCGCGATCGTCGCGGGCGGCGCCGCCGTCGTCCTGATCGCCCTGCTGCAGGGCGCGCATGCCTACGCGCCGGCTCTTCCTGTTGCCAACCTCCCAGAAACCTCCGAAAGGCGGCGATGACCAGGTGGATCTGCTCTACTTCGTACGACTTGCACGCAAGGGCTGGATGCTGCTCGTGCTGTCGCTCGTCCTTTCGGCGACCGCGGCGCTCGTCCTGACCGCGAGGACGCCGCCGAAGTACGTCGCCACGATCACCATGATGGTCTCCGGTTACGACAAGGTGGGCAGCCTGACCACCGCCTACCAGGCCGGCATGCTCTCGACACAGCGGGTGCAGTCGTACGCCAACCTTGTCAGCAGCCGCCGGGTCGTCAGCCAGATCACCGAGGACGAGGACGTCCAGCGGCTGCAGAACAGCATCAAGGCGGAGGTCATCCCCGCCACCATGCTGCTGCGCGCGTCCGTCACCGACCGTGATCCCGGCCGCGCCGCGCACCTGGCCAACACGCTGGGGGACAAGTTCACCCGGATGATCGACCAGATCGAGCGGCCGACCCGCAACAGCCGGCCCGCCGTGAAGGTGACGGTGGTGGACACGGCGGAGGTCCCCTCGGCGCCGGTCAGCCACCACCCGCTGGCCAACGTCGCGCTCGGCCTGCTGGCCGGGCTGCTCGTCGCGTTCAGCACGCTGATCCTGCGCGACCGCCTGGACACCACGGTGAAGTCGCCGGAAGTGCTGCGGGAGACCTCCAAGAGCTCGGTGCTCGGCGTCATCGGGTACGACAAGGACGCGCGGCGCCAGCCGCTGGTCGTCTGGGAGGGCCGCCGGTCGAGGCGGTCGGAGGCGTTCCGCTCGCTGCGCACCAACCTCCAGTTCATCAGCTTCGACCGCCGGCCCAAGTCGCTGGTCGTCACGAGCTGCCTGCCCAACGAGGGCAAGTCCTCCACCTCCGCCAACCTGGCAATCACCCTCGCCCATGCCGGCTGGCGGGTGATCCTGGTGGAGGGCGACCTGCGCAGCCCGCGCATCCCCCATTATCTCGGCATCGAGGGCTCGGCCGGGCTCACGGACGTGCTGATCGACCGGGCGGCCCTGAAGGACGTCATCCAGACCTGGGGCCGGCCGAGCATGTCGGTGCTCCCGGGCGGCCCGATCCCGCCCAACCCCAGCGAGTTGCTCGGCTCCAAGGGGATGCGCACGGTGCTCGCCGAGCTCACGGCGGACTACGACCTGGTGATCATCGACGCTCCGCCGCTGCTGCCCATCGCCGACGCCGCCGCCCTCGCCGCCGTATGCGACGGCACGCTGCTCGTCGCCCGGTACGGCAAGACCCGCCGCGAGCACGTCGTCCGTGCCGCGGAGACGCTGGAGTCCGTCAACGCCCGCCTGCTCGGGACCATCCTGAACTTCGCGCCCAGCAAGGGCGAGCACAAATACGGGTACGGCGGGTACGGCGGGTACGGCTACGGGGCGGGCGCCGAGCAGAGCACCACCGAGGTCATCACGCCGGTCAACGTGTGAGGAGCCCGAACGGGACGGCGAGCGACGCGGCGATCCGCCGCCCCGCCGCCCGGTAGGCGCGCGCGGGCCTCCCGTACGGGTCGCCGATCTCCAGCCGGTCCACCCGGACGAGCCCGCGCAGCGCCGCGACCTCGGCGACCAGCGCGCGTGCCCGCGGCGCGAGGCTCCCATGGCCCCCGTGGCCGGGCAGCGACGCGGCCGGCACGGCTTGGGCGAGCGTGCCGAACTCGGCGATCGTGAAGACCCGCCCGGCGGCGGCCGGGTACATCGCCACCGCGTGGGCCCGGTGCTCGACGGCGGCGGCCAGCACCAGATCGGCCCGCTCGATCAGCTCGGCGGACAGCGCGCGGGCGCGGAACCCGCCGGGATCGCCGCCGAGCTCCGCCAGCACCGCCGAGGCGTGCCGCGACATCGGCTCATCGGCAAGGGCGTGGGTGCCCGCGCTCGCCACCTCCAGCGCCGGGCACGGCCCGAGCGCCGCCCGGGTGAGCCGCTCGGCCATCGGCGACCGGCAGATGTTCCCCGTGCACACGAACAGGATGCGGAACCCCGGCACGCCGTGCGTCCCGGGCGCCGCGCCGGGGTCCCGCCAGCACCGCCGGCCGCACCCCTCGCGCCCGGGCGGGACTCCCTGCCCCGCCCACTCGTCTCCGCCGATCGCCGTTGAACGCCCCATGAGGGGACGGTAGATCGTGTGGACGGCGCGACGGCCCGTGACGCGCCGTCCTTGGTCCTTTACGTGATCACCGCGCCGTCCCGGCCCTGCAGGGAACCACCCCGCGCCGCGACGGATCGGGCTACGGGGCGCAGCCTGTGGAGGTCGCGGCGACCCGGGTCCGCTGGGGGCGGGCGAGCGGCTGCACCGGGGTCAGCGGCGGCTCCGCCGAGGCCGGTTCCACCAGGTCGAAGCGCAGCGTCTTGGACGTGCGGGGACCGAGCTCCAGCAGGGTCGAGTACACCGGATGCGACCGCTCGACGTCGGTGGTGACCGAGGCCGCGGCGCCGTCGACGGAGGCGGCCTTGAGCTCGGCCCCGACCCCCGCGTACAGCGACACCCACAGCAGGTTGGAGCCGGGCGGGCCGGGATGTGGCATGCCGTCCAGCCGATCGGTGACGTAGGAGGGCAGCGTCACGGCCGGCACGTCGTTGGTGAGCCTGATCCGCACGCTGGTGGCCCGCCGCCCGCCCCGGCACGGGCCGAGCTCGTAATCGAGGGAGCGGTTGAGGTAGTAGTCGAGCTTGCCGCCGGCCGAGTTGTTGACCACCAGCGCCGCGTACGGCCCCGGCCGCCGCGGCAGCACGCCGCCGAGGGCGGTGGACGACAGGCGGCGCTGCTCGGCGTCGTGGCGGCTCCAGATCTGGATCCTGCGGTCCTCGACCATGGGCTTGATCACGGGGAGCATCTGCGCGGGCTCGGCGAACGATCCCGGCAGTGCCTCGCCGACGGCCCTGGCGATCGAGATGAGGAACCGCTTGCGTTCCCGCGGGTCGGGATAGCGGGCGTAGGCCGCGCGCTCGGTCAGGTCGACGACGTTGGAGGCGGTCACCTTCTCGCCGCCCGGCAGGGTGACCGGCCCGATGAGGCCGAGGATGTAGGACAGGCCGACCGGGTCGATGGCGATGGCGCCGTCCAGCCGCCGGCCGGTCCGGCGCTCCCACATCGCGGTCCAGGTCTCGGCGGCGTAGGGGAAGTGCGGGGAGAGGTTGGAGATCGAAAGCAGCTCCAGCGGGCCCTCGCCGTACCTGGTGCGGAAGGCCCGGCCATGGTCGGTGACGGGGCGGAGGCCGCCGCTCACGCCGGTGTCGGCGGACAGCCGGGTGACGCGCGTGCGTCCGTGGTCGGCGGACAGGATGCCGAAGGCGCCGACGAGGCCGCCGGTCCCCCGCGACTCGGCGTTGGTCTGGAAGGCGAGGAAGTAGTCGCGCCGCCCGTCGTTGCCCAGCATCGGCGGGATCAGCGCGGCCGCGTCGGCCGCGCCGCCGATCCAGCGGCGCAGCCTGTCCAGCTCGAACAGGCCGGTGCCGCGCGCCTGGTCCAGCACCGCGGACCCCGTGCGCTCCGGGGTGGCGGCCAGGCGGCCCCGCGCCCGCGCGAGCCGGGCGGCGGCGCCGTCGAGCACCGGCGCCGCCGCCGTGAACCCGTCCAGGAGCTGGCGCATGTCGTCCGTGGAGCCCGGCCCGGCCGTGAAGAACGCCTTGCCGGTCCGCTGGACCCCGCCCAGCACCTCGGTGATCTCGACGGCGCTCTCCGCCAGTCCCCGCACCGTCGTGGCGCCGTCACCCACCACAGGAAGGTGGGTGAGCAGCGTCCAGTCGGGCCCGCTGGTGAGGCGCCGCGCCTCGGTCGCGTGACGGCGGGCGTCGGCCAGCGTCACGGCGATCCGGTCGAGGTCGCGGGCGCTCATCACCGCGCGGAGATGCACCAGCGCGTCCCTGGTCGCCTGCAGGTGGTCGCGGACGCCGAGTCCCAGGTGCGCCGCCCATCCCGCCGACGCGACGAGGACGAGCGCGGACGAGAGGGAGCCGGCGAGGATGAGCCGGCGTCGCCGGCTAGCGCGCACCAGCGGTTCGGCGGCGCCGCTTGGAGATCACCACACCGGCGGACCCTGCGACGAGCAGGAGGGCGCCCACCCCGGCCACCGCGGCCACGGGGGCGCCGGTGAGGGGCAGGCTGTGGCCGGCCGGCTGCGCGCTGTCGTGCCGCGGGCCTCCGCCGTGGTCGCCGCCCGCCTCGGACTCGGCGCCCTGGTCACCGGGCCCGCCGAAGTCGTGGCCGCCGTAGGAGTCGCGGTCGTGACGGTTGTGCCCGCCGCCGCCGTGGCCGTCCGCGCCCTCGACGTGGAAGAGCCTGTCGGCCTTGACGATCTCGTCGTGGTCGTCGTCGGTGTGGTGCGAATCATCGACCTCGTCGATGGAATGTGACGGCCATTCCGAATCGCCGTCACCCGTGCCATGCCAATGTTCTCCGTGCTTGTGCTCACACCGCTTCGAGGGGTGGCGGACGACGATATTACTCGGCGCCGAGACGTTTCCCGCGGCGTCCCTGGCCCGGACGAAATAGAGCACCTTCTCGCACGGCCCGCGATGGTCGGTGAAGGTGGTCACGGTGCCCGGCACACTCGCGATGAGCCGGAACGGCGACGCGCTCGCATAGATGTCGTACGCCACCACGCTGGACGGCGGATAGAGGGGAAGGTCGGTGGAGGGGTCCCAGTTCAGGACGACGACCCCCGGACTGGGCTCGGTGAGCCGCAGGTTGGTCGGCGCGGTCGGGGGCTGGGTGTCGACCGCGTACGCCGCCGTCTTCAGCGCGGGCGAGTGCGTGCCGACGGCCGCGAGCGCGGCCGATCCCGTCGCCGCCCCACCAGTGAGCACCGCCGCCAAAAGAATAGGTACCGTATATTTCCCAGCCATTCAGGACTCCCCGATGGACAATGATTCGGGCCACAGAGACATCGCCCATGAGCCGGGCGGCATGTCGACGCATCCCGTTGTATCCACTTGAGCCGAATGGCCGTATGCCGCCGCACGCCTGTTACCGAAACATCGCGATCGGCATTCCGTACCTTTGCCGCACAGGAAAAACCCCCGCCGTGGGAGGGGTACACGGCGGGGGTCGTTCCTGTCGGGGAGGTGTTCGTTCATCCCGGTCTCCCGGGCCGGGCCGCTTCGGGCGGGCGGCCCGCCGGGCGATCCGGCCCCCCGCGGAGGGCCGGATCGGCGGGCTCAGCGGCCGACGTTGGCGGGGTGGCCGATGGCCAGACCGCTGTCGGTGTCGAAGTAGTGGAAGTTGTGGGTGTCCACCACGAGCTCGATGTTCTGGCCGGGGCGGACGTGGCTGCGGGCGTTGACGCGGGCCGTCCACAGCGACTTGTCGCCGATCAGGGGAAGCACGGCCTCTTCGTCGTCACCGGTGTCCTGGGCGGCCACGGTGTCGCGGTGCTCGACCGGCGGGGCGTCGATGAGGAACAGGACGTTGATCTCGCTGCCCAGTTCCTCGGTGACCTCGGCGCGGCTCGGGATGTGGGCCCAGCCCTCGGAGTGGCCCGACGCGGAGGCGGCGTCCTCGAAGTCGGAGGGGCGGATGCCGAGGATCAGCTTCTTGCCCAGGTACTGGTCCAGGCCCGGCTTCTCGGCGAAGGTCGAGTCGGGCACCGGGAGCTTGTAACCGGCGAAGGAGACCGCGGCGCCGCTGTCGTCGCGCACCAGTTCGGCGTTGACGAAGTTCATCGACGGGGAGCCCATGAACCCTGCGACGAAGAGGTTGACCGGGCTCTCGAAGAGGTTCTGCGGGGTGTCGACCTGCTGCAGGATGCCGTCGCGCAGCACGCAGACCCGGTCGCCGAGGGTCATGGCCTCGACCTGGTCGTGGGTGACGTAGACCGTGGTGACGCCGAGACGCTCGTGCATCTGGTTCAGCGAGGCGCGCATCGAGACGCGGAGCTTGGCGTCCAGGTTGGACAGCGGCTCGTCCATCAGGAAGGCCTGGGGCTCGCGGACGATGGCGCGGCCCATGGCGACGCGCTGGCGCTGGCCACCGGACAGGGCGGCGGGCTTGCGCTTGAGGTACTGCTCGAGGCCGAGCATCTTGGCGGCTTCCTGCACCCGCTTGGCGATCTCGGCCTTGGGCATCTTGCGAAGCTTGAGGCCGAAGGCGAGGTTCTCCTCGACCGTCATGTGCGGGTAGAGCGCGTAGTTCTGGAAGACCATCGCGATGTCGCGGTCCTTCGGCGGCAGGTGGTTGACCACCCGCTCACCGATGGCGATCTCACCGCCGCTGATGTCCTCCAGCCCCGCGATCATGCGCAGGGCGGTGGACTTGCCACAACCGGACGGGCCGACGAGGACCATGAACTCGCCGTCGCGGATCTCTAGGTTGAGGCCGTTGACGGCCTTCACGCCGCCGGCGTAGATCTTGTCGACGTTGCGCAGAACGATTGATGCCATGGCGTTCCTTCGTGCGTCCGGGTGCCGCCGGATGTGGATACGTTTTCATGAATCTCATCGGAACCGGACATCTCTGTCAAGCCCCTGCGGAATAGTCGCTTCTCACACTCTTCGAGTAGGCCTCCACGCTTGGCTTTCCGGTGGAACTCATGATGGAATCGTTTCCATGAGACCGACCGGGCAGCGCCGCACCACCATCAAGGACGTGGCCGAGGCGGCCGAGGTGGGGGTCGCCACGGTGTCGCGCGTGCTGTCGGGCAGCGGGTCGGCGAGCCCCGGGACCAGGGAGAAGGTCCTGGCCGCCGCGGCCAGGCTCGACTACCGCCCGAGCGCGCTCGGGCGCAACCTGCGCCGGCGGCGCACGGGCGGCATCGGACTTCTCATTCCCGATATAACCGACATCTTCTATGGACGGCTCGCCGACGGCGTCCTGTCCTGTGCCCGGTCGGCGGGCGAGCCGGTGATGGTCGGCACCACCGGCGACGACCCCGAGCGCGAGGCCCACCTGATCGGCACCCTCATCGAAGAGAGCGTCGAGCGGGTGATCGCCGTGCCGTCCGGCGACGGCGAGATGTGGGGGCCGGCCCTGCGCTCGGGGCTCGGCGTGGTCTTCGCCGAGCGCCCGGTGCGCGGCGCGGAGCACGTCCCCTCGGTGGTCACCGACGACCGCACGGGAGTCCGCACGGCGGTCGAGTACCTCGCCGGGCTCGGGCACCGGCGCATCGCCTTCCTCGCCCGGCACGGCCAGGCCCAGCGCGTGCGCGCGTTCCGCGAGGCGCTGACCGCGCGGGCGGTGCCGGTCGACGAGGAGCTGATCGTGTACGCGCACGCGACCCGCGACTCGGCGTACGCCGCCGCCGCCGGGCTCCTGCAGCACCGCTCCGACGTCACCGCCGTCCTGGCGGGGGGCAACCTGCTGGGCGAGGCGGCCGTGCTGGCGGCACGCGAGCTGGACGTGAGGATTCCGCGCGACGTGTCGTTGATCATGTTCGACGACGTGCCGTGGGCGGAGCTGTGCCATCCGCCGCTCACCGTCATCTCCCAGCCCGCGCAGGACATGGGATACCGCGCCGCCGAGCTCGTCCTGCGCGAGGGCCGCCGCTCCCGCACGGTGACGCTGCCCACCGAGCTGATCGTCCGCGCCAGCTGCGGCCCCCGCCGCTGACCCACCGCGGACCCACGCCGGGGACGTCCCGCCGAGGACGCCGGCCGGGTCCTCCACCTCGGCGATCGCCATCGGCCGTACCACCACCGATCACGCCAAAGCCCGCAGAAACGGGCAGTGACGCCTAGCGCGGCTCGCCGGGCGGGATGTCGCGGTAGTCCCATATTCACGAGTGGTGCCGTGCGAAACCTCAAATGTGCGGCATATCTGGGCCACCCGGTGATCACGTCGGGCGCGGCACCGGCCAACGGGGACCCGCGAGACGGCAGAGATGTGCCGTTCTGATCGCAAACAACCGTCCGTGGCGTGTCGCGGATCGCGGGTGGCGGGCGCGGCGGCTACTAGAAACCGCCGTAGAACCCGTCGCGGCGCCTTCCGGGGACACCTCGTGTGTCTCAACCGATTCCGGAACGGCCACGCGGACGTCCACCGCCCGAGCCACAGGCGGAAGGACGACGGCTGCCGCCGCGTGTGGCCGCCTTCCGCACGCGACCCGATGAATAGGACCGAGTTGGACAGTAACCGCGCTTTTCGTGGCGCAGTCGCGGCCGTCATCGCCGCCGCCGTCCTGAACGGGACGGCCGCAGCGGCCCAGGCCATCGCGGAGCCGGAGGCGGCATCCGGCTCCCCCACCGCCGACACGGCGGAGCAGTCCACCCCGCTGACCGAAACGGCGGAGCAGTCCACCCCGCTGACCGAAACGGCGGAGCAGTCCACCCCGCTGACCGAAGCGGCCGAACCGGCCTCGACGGCGCACGGGGGCATCCGTCCGCGGAACACGGCCACCGCCGTGTGGTCCGGGGACACTCTGTGGTCCGCGGCCCGGTCGCGGGTCCCCGTCTGGACCAGGGCGGGACTGGCCGCGACGGTCGCCGGCGCGTTCGACGCCGCCCGGACGCGCGAGATCACCCAGACGAGGAAGGCCGTGAAGGCCGCCAAGGCGCACAAGCGGGCGCCATCGGCCAAGGAGGCCGGGACGGCGGAGCGCGCCGCGAGCACCGCGCGGGCCGTGAGGGCCGCGAGCGGCACGGCGCGCAAGGGCGCGGTCGTGCACCGCGGGACGTGGCGGACCTCGGCGCGGCCGAACACGCGCGTGTGGGCGCCCACGACTCCCAAGGGCAGGAACAAGGCGATCGCCTATCGGCTCCTCACCCAGCGAGCCTGGCCGGTGAACCAGTTCCGCTGCCTGGACAGCCTGTGGACCAGAGAGAGCAACTGGAACCACCGGGCGCAGAACCCCTCGTCAGGGGCCTACGGCATCCCGCAGGCACTGCCGGGCCGCAAGATGGTCGGCATCGGGCACGACTGGCGGGTCAACCCCGCCACCCAGATCAGATGGGGGCTGAAGTACATCAAGGGCCGCTACGGCTCGCCGTGCGGCGCCTGGGGTCACTTCCGGTCGCACAACTGGTACTGAGCCGACCGGAGTGCCCTGGGGAAGGGCGCACTCCACGCCCGGGGGGTGGCTCACCCCCGGGCGCTTCCCTCTTTCGAGGGCGTGGCGTCCTGAAGTTTCAGGGCGGCCGCCTTGATCAGCAGGTCCAGCCCGTACTCGAACGCCTCCTCGTGGTCGCGCACGACCAGCAGCGGCGCAAGGGTGCCCACCTCGGGGAAGAGCGTGGCGTCCACCCCGGAAAGGTGCGCGTCCGCGCGGTGCACCGGCGCGAACGCCGGGGTGACGCCGACCTCGCGCATCAGCGAGCCGACGATGTAGGCGATGAACGTGCGCACGATCTGGACGGCGTCCTCGCCGCCGAAGCCGGCCTCGCGCAGCGTGGCCAGCGCCCGTTCCAGGGGGAACAGCCCCGCGGGCGACCGCAGCGGGCGGCTCATCACCAGCATGGTGGAGCGCGGGTAGTCGTGGGCGATCTGCAGGAACGCGCGCGCCTGGACCCGCACCCGTTCCGTCCACCCGGCCTCGGGGTCGTCGGTGAAGGAGATCTGCGACAGCACCGTCTCGGCCACCGCGTCCAGCAGCGCCGCCTTGCTCGGGACATGGTTGTACAGCGACATGACGCCCACACCCAGATCGGCCGCGATGCGCCGCATCGAGACGGCGTCGGCGCCCTCCCGCTCGATCAGGTCGGTGGCGGCGGCGACGATGCGGGCACGGGTGAGAGACGGCATGTGAGCATTCTTACCGCTCGCATTGACGTACGTACAGCGTACGTGCCACGCTCCAGATACGTACGGTGTACGCCCCCCTGGAGGCTCCTGTGTCGACCCACGAGCTCTACACCATCCCCGCCGAACTCTCCACCTGGGATGTGGAGATGAAGGGGTCAGCCCGCTTCACCTGGGAGTACGACGAGGGCCGTGACCGCATGCTCGCCCTGTACCAGAAGGGCAAGGACAAACAGTGGGACTCGGTCAAGCGCATCGACTGGGGCCTCGAGGTCGACCCCTACGACGTGCTCGGCATCCCCGACCAGTCCATCGCGATCTACGACACCCCGCTGTGGCACCGCATGGACGCCAAGACGCGCAAAGAGGTCAGGCGGCACGGCGCCGCCTGGCAGTTCTCGCAGTTCCTCCACGGCGAGCAGGGCGCGATGATCTGCTCGGCCCGCATCGTCGAGTCGGTGCCCGACCTGGACTCCAAGTTCTACGCCGCCACGCAGACGATGGACGAGGCCCGCCACGCCGAGACCTACGCCCGGTTCCTGCAGGAGAAGGTCGGCATCGCCTACCCGATCAACAAGTACCTCAAGTCCCTCCTGGACGACACCCTCGGCGACTCGCGCTGGGACATGCCCTACCTCGGCATGCAGGTGCTCATCGAAGGGCTGGCGCTGGCCGCGTTCGGCGTGATGCGCGACATGACGACCAAGCCGCTGCCCAAGCAGATCCTCGCCTACGTCATGCAGGACGAGGCCCGGCACGTCGCCTTCGGCAGGATGGCCCTGCGCGACTACTACGCCCAGCTGTCGGAGGCCGAGCTGCGCGAGCGCGAGGACTTCGTCATCGAGGGCTGCTATCTCATGCGCGACCGCCTGCGCGGGGTCGAGCAGTGGGAGAACCTCGGCCTGTCCCCCTCGGAGGTCCAGGAGGCCATGCGGGCCACCGACGAGTCGCAGTACCTCCAGCTCTTCCGCTCCCTGCTGTTCAGCCGCATCGTGCCCTGCGTCAAGGACATCGGCCTGTGGAGCGAGCGCCTGCAGAAGGCGTACGCCGACATGGGCGTGCTGGAGATGGCCGGGCAGAACCTGGACGCGCTGATGAGGCAGGACGAGGACATCGCCGACCGCCTCGACGAGGAGCGCTTCGCCGCCGAGGAGGCCGAGCGCGCCCAGGAGATCGCCGGCACCATGGCCCTCGGCGCCGCCGACTGATCCTGCCGCCGCCGGGCGCCTCCTGCCGGGAGGGCGAGCCGTCCTCTCACAAGGCGGTGAGGACGAACGCGACCGCGCCGGAGGCCAGGGCCAGCGCGCCGAGCCAGGCGAGCACGGCGTCGGCGCCGTCGTCCAGGGGCAGTCCCTCGCGGATCGCCCGTTCGACGCGCCGGTGCCGCGCGCGCGTCCTGGCCAGCAGCACCGCCCCGAACAGCGCGGCGAGGACGAAGGGGGCGGCGGCCAGGCCGCTCCCCGTGTGGCGGCCCGCGATGCCCGCCGCGCCGAGCCCTCCGGCCGCCAGCGCGGTCGCGGTGCGGACCCACGCCAGCAGCGTCCGCTCACTGTGCAGGCCGGCCTCCCCCGGCTCGGCGGCTCCGGCGTCCTGCGGGCCGGTCACCGGGTCATCCGGCGATGAGGATGAGGACCAGCGCCAGGACGGCCACCGCCGCGACGCCGTAGCCGAACACCGGGGCGAGGGCGAGCGGCGGGAGCGGAGCCTTCAGCCGGAGCGCCCGCTGCACGTGCCGCCACCGGGGATAGGCCAGGAGCGCCGCGAGGGCCGACAGCAGGACCAGCACGACGGCGAGCGCCGTGCGGATCCATGGCACGAAGATCTCGCGCGGCACGACCGCCATGGCCACGCCTCCGGCGCTCAGCGCGAGCGACGTGCTGAGCCAGGTGAGAAACGTCCGCTCGTTGGCGAGCGTGAACCGGGGGTCCGGGTCCTCTCCCTCAGCAGGCATGAGGAAAGGCTAATTCAGCTCCATTTCCCCTAGAGATCTCGGGTTTTCCCGCTCGTCAGGTGCACTCCTGAGCGATCTCCTTCAGGGTCGCCGCCGTGTCCGTCGCCACCTTCTGGGCGCTGTCCACCGCGTCGTTGGCGTCCTTGACGTTGAGGTCCTTGAAGGTGTCGGCGAGGTCGCCCAGCGCCTGGTTCAAGGTGGTGTTGCCGGCCTTGTCCGCCACGTCCTGCAACTTCGCGGCCCCGTCCTCCAGGGCCTTGTCCATCGCCTTCGGGTCGTTGGCCAAGCCGGTGATCTTCGCACCGGTCTCGGCGATGACCTGGTTGGCCTCGATGCACGCCTGCGCCTTGTCGACGGTGCTGCACCCCGTGGTGATCAATATGAATCCGGTCGCGGCCGCTGCGGCGAGGGGGAAGAGTCGCATGATTCGGACCCTATCCAACTCCTCGGAGCCCGGCGCGCGCGCTTTTCCGCCTCGCGGCTCCCGCCCGGAAGCACGGACGGCGACCAGACCACCGCCGTCGATCGCTCGAGCACACGATCGCCGGCCGCACATGGGGCCGGTTCTCCGGGTAGAAGGGGGCTATGCGGACATCGTGGTCACCGAGGGTCGCCGTGCCGGTGATGTACCAGCGGTGGACGGCGCTGACCTTCATCCATTGGCGCTACCCGCCCGGTGAGGTGCAGCGCCTGCTGCCGCCGGGCCTCACCGTGGAGACCTTCGACGACGCGGCCTACGTCGGCCTGGTGCCCTTCCTGATGGAGGGGGTGCGGCCCCCGGGCGTGCCGGCGCTGCCATGGCTGTCGCGCTTCCCCGAGACCAACGTCCGCACCTACGTCCGCGACGCCGGCGGGCGCAGCGGACTGTGGTTCTTCTCGCTGGACGCCGAGCGCCTGCCCGCCGTGATCGCCGCCCGCGCCGGGTACCGGCTCCCCTACTACTGGTCGCGCATGTCGGTCCGCGTGGACGGCGGGCGGTACGCCTACCGCTGCGAGCGCCGTATGCCGGGGCCCGCCGGCGCCCGGGGCGACGCGGACGTCGAACTGGGACCGCCGCTGACGCCGGACGAGCGGGACGAGCGGACGAGCTTCCTGACCGATCGCTACCGGCTGTTCACCGTCGTCGCCGGCCGGCTGGTCCACGCGGAGGTCGAGCACCCGCCCTGGCCGCTGCACCATGCCGCTCTGACCCGCCTGGACGAGGATCTCGTGCGGGCGGCGGGCCTTCCCGCCCCCGGCCACGAACCGCTCCTGCACGCCTCCCCCGGCGTCGCGGTGCGCATCGGCAGGTGGCGCCGCCCACGGCCCACGCCCGCCGGCCTGCACTAACATCGGGTCCATGGGGGAAGCACATGGGTGACTGCGAAGACATGAAGATCGAGGCGGAGGCCGCGCCGCGCACTCCCGAGGGGTGTGAAGAGTGCCTCGCCGAGGGCAGGCGCTACGTCCACCTGCGCAAATGCGTCGAGTGCGGGCACATCGGCTGCTGCGACTCCTCGCCGGGCCGCCACGCGACCCGGCACTTCCAGCAGACCGGCCATCCGGTGATGCGCTCGTTCCAGGACGGCGAAGAGTGGCTGTGGTGCTTCGTCCACGAGACGGTGAGCATGTCCCGCCTGGCCCGATGACCGGCCGCCCTGGGGCCCGATGACCGGCTCCCGGCCCCGGTGACCGGCGCCGGCGGGCGGCGCCGGCGGGCGGCGCCGCTCGGCCGCGTCATCCTCGCGACAGGGACGCCTCCTCGTAGTCGAGTTCCATGGTGACCCGGCGCAGCACCTCGTCGTCGATGCGGCGCTCGTCGCGCAGGCGCACCAGCACCGACCTCTCGGCCTCCAGCATCTCGCGGCGCAGCCTGCGGTAGATGGCGCTCGGCGTCTCCTCGCCCTCAGGGCCGACGCCGCCGCCCAGTCGCTCCCAGGCGCCCATCGCGCGGCGCTCGGCCTGGACGCGCAGGCGGTCGACCACCTCGGCGTGGGTCTCGAGGACGCCGTCCTTGGTCAGCTCGTCCAGCCGGGCCAGCGCCGCGCCGGCCGCCGCCTGCTGGGCCGCCGCCTCCGACAGGTTGTCCTGGTAGACCTCCTGATCGCTGGAGACGCCGAGCCTTCTGATCAGCATCGGGAACGACAGGCCCTGAACCAGCAGGGTGCCGATGACGACGACGAACGTCAGGAACAGCACCAGGTCGCGGGCCGGGAACTCGGACGGCAGGGCGAAGGCCGCGGCCAGCGACACCACCCCCCGCATGCCCGCCCAGCCGATCACCGCCACCGACGAGGCGCGCGGCCGCGGCTCCCGCTCGCGGATCTTGCGGAACAGGACGCGCGGCAGATAGGTGGTGGGGATGACCCACACGACGCGGGTGAGCACCACCGCGGCGAGGACCGCGGCCGCGTACCCCGCGATGTGCCAGGGATTCTGCCCGCGCAGCCCCTGCAGGATGAGCGGAAGCTGCAGCCCGATGAGCAGGAAGACCACGATCTCAAGGACGAAGTCGAGCACCTTCCACATCGAGTGCGAGACCAGCCGCGTGCCGTAGCTGGTGCGGTTCATGCGGTGGCCGAGCAGGACGCCGACCACCACGACCGACAGCACCCCCGAAGCGTGCACCGCCTCGGCGCCGAGGTAGGCCGCGAACGGCACCAGCAGCGAGACCGTGTTGGTGATCAGCGGGTCGCGCAGGAGGTCGAAGAGGCGGGCGACGCAGAACGCGAGAACCAGCCCGATGGCCAGCCCGCAGCCGGCCGCGTAGGCGAACTGGCCGAGGGCCTCGAACGGGCCGGCGCCAACGCCGACGGCGGCGGCGACCGCCACGCGATAGGCCGTGAGCGCGGTGGCGTCGTTGAACAGGCTCTCGCCGACGAGAATGGTGATGATCTTGCGGGGCAGGCCGAGCCTGCGGGCCACCGCGACGGCCGCCACGGCGTCCGGCGGGGCCACGATGGCGCCGAGCGCGAACGCCGCCGCCAGAGGCAGCCCGGGGATCATGGCGTGCGCCAGCAGGCCCACCACGATCGCGGTGAAGAGCACCAGGCCCACCGACAGCAGCCCGACGGGCCGCCGGACGGCGCGCAGGCGCAGGTAGGAGCTGTCCAGCGCGGCCGAGTACAGCAGCGGCGGCAGGAAGACCAGCAGCACGATGTCGGGGTCGAGACGGTATTCGGGCACGCCCTGGAAGCGGGACGCGACCAGGCCCGCGAGCAGCCCGGCGAGCACCAGCAGCAAGGGGGTGGACCAGCCCCGCCACCGCGCGATCGCCGCGACCACCAACGCGCCGGCCGGGAGGAGCACAAGCTGGAGCGCGGTCGTGATGTTCATTGATCACAAGGATATGCCGAGCGGCATACCGGAGGCGCTACCAGTCGCGACCGCTCCCGGGCGGATAGGGACGACCCGTCTCGTCGGCGTGCGGCCGCCCGTCGGGCCGGACTCGCTCACCCGTGGCGTACATGTTCTCGTTCACGTACGGGCGAGGCAGCTCGGGGTCGGTGGAGTCGGCCGGGCGCTGCCCCATGGCCCCGAGGCCCAGCGGGTCGGACGGATCGACGGCCGCCGGCGGGACCTCGCCGTAGCCGGGGGCCTCCCCCGCGGGCCGGTACGGCCCGTCCGGCCGTCCGGCGGGCGCCTGCCCGAACGGCAGGGAGTCGTTGACGATGAGGTTCTCCCTCGGCACGGCGTCCACGTCGCCGGCTCCGTAGCGGGACCCTCCGTACTCCGCGGGCGGCGGGTACTCCGCCGCGGACCCGTAGCCGGGCGTGGCCGAGTAGTCGAGCGGCGGGGTGGCGTAGCCGGGCGGGCGTCCGTAGTCGGAGGTGACCCCGTAGTCGGGGGCGGAGCCGTATTCGGGCTTGGCGTAGTCGGGCGGGGAGCCGTACTCGGGGTTGGCGCCGTACTCGGGAACGGACTCAGGACCGGCGCCGAACTCCGGGTTGGCACCGTACTCAGGACCGGCGCCGTACCCAGGGACGGCCCCGTATTCGGGCTTGGCCCCGTACTCGGCGGCGGGCCCGTACCCCGCCGCGCCTCCGTACTCGGCGGCGACGCCGTACTGGGTGCCGGCCCCGTACTCCTCCGCGCCGCCACGGTGGCCGAGGTCGCCGCGGGCGCCCGGCCCGGCATCGGCGGCGTAGCCGGGCCGCGCGCCGTACTCACCGGTCAGGCCGTACTCGCCGGGCGCACCGTAGTCCGCGCGCGGGGCGTCGCCCGCGGGCGGCGCGTAGTCGTCCTGGTAGGTCGGGAAGCCGGCGGGAGGCGTGTAGTCGGGGTGGGCGCCGTAGTCCCCTCCGGCGGGCGGAACCTGCTGCGGGCCCGTGCTCGGCCCGGTCGCCGAAGCAAGGTGGCCGGGCGGCGGGTAGCCCTGCTGAGGCGCCTGAGACGGGATCTGGGACGAGATCGCGCCGAGCGGCGGCTGCGGGTGCGCGGGGTAGGCGCTCCCGCGGCCCGGACGCTCGCCCCGCGGCGCACGGCCGGAGCGGGCGGGGTGGTCGGGGGACGCGGCGTAGTCCGCCGGAGCGGTGTACTCGCCCTGCGGCGCGTAGTCGGGCTGCGGCGCGTAGTCGGGCTGCGCCGCGTACTCAGGCTGCGGCGTGTACCCAGGCTGCGCCGCGTAGTCGGGCTGGACCGGATAATCGGGCTGAACGGGGTAATCGGGTCGCGAGGGGTAATCGGGACGTGCCGGATAGTCGCCCTGCGGGCCCTGACCGGGGTGGTCACCCTGTGAACCCGGGGCCGCGTAGTCGCCTTGCGAGCCTTGGGCCGCGTAGTCGGCCTGGGGGCCCTGATCTGGGCGGTCGAGCCCCTGGGTGGGGTAGTCCACCTGGGCCCCTTGCTCGGCGTACTCTTCCTGCCGCGCGGCCCTCGGGACCGGACGCGGAGATCGGCCGGCGCCGCGCGCGTCGTCCCCGCCGCGGCGTGGGCGCGGTGCGACCAGCTTGTCGGGGACGGGCGCCGTGCCGCGTGCCACGAGCACGTCCTTGGGGCCGTGCGCCCCCAGCGGGAGGGCCGCGGTGTCCTCACGCGGGTACCCGGCGCCGTGAGCGTGGTCGGGGTGCTCGTCCGGATAGGGCTGGGCCTCGCCGTAGCCGTGCTCGTCGGGGTAGGCGTGGTCGTCGGCGTACCCCTCCTCGGCGGGGTAGCCGTCCTCGGGCACGCCGGTCGGCCGGGCGTACTGCCCGGTGCCCGGATATTCCGGATATTCGGCGTGCTCTGCCTCGTCGCCGTAGTCCTCCTCGCCTTCGGCGTACTCGCCGCCCGCCTCCGCGTACCCCACGTCGAGGGTGTCGAGGAGACGGCCCACGTCCTCCATCGGCATACGGAAACTGGCGGTGCACATCTCCCCTCGCCAGAGGCTGAGGACGAGTGTGCCTTCGTGCCAGGTGACCCGGAGAACGCGCTCCTGGCCACGGGCGTCGAAGAACACCTCACCGAACGACGGCAGTGGGACAACTTCCGACATGGCAGACATCGTGCTATGACCAGCCTTTATTCGTCCACTCAACCTCGATAAACCCTACCGAACCGTACATGTCGCCGTCATCGCAGACCCCGTCGGTAACATCTCGCGCAATGGCCCCGTGAGCGGGCAGGCGAACGGCGGATCGTCCTTGACCCCCGCGGACCCGGCTTCGCCAGTCTGCCACGCCCTCCGCCGCCGGGGTTCCGGAATGCCGAGATGCACCCGGAACGCACCGCGCGCCGATGGGCGCTCCCGGCACGGTGACCCCCGCGAGGCCGGTAGCGTTGCATGCCGTGCTCGACGACTCCCTCAGCGCCATCGACGGCGTCCCCGAAGACGTCACCGGCCGCGTTCACGAAGCCGGCCACGTCACCGACCGCGAGCGGGGCGCCGCGGCGGGCTCCGGCGAAGAGGGCCCCGGCGCGGACGACCCCCATGACCTCGACGTCTCCGCGGACGAGGGCTCGCAGGACGAGTCCTTCGACGGGGACGACTTCGAGGAGGAGTTCGAGGAGGACGACGACCTGCCGCCCGTGGAGGATCTCCTGCGGGCCGCGGTCACGGGCGTGGGGGGCGCCGAGAGGCCGGGCCAGGTCGCCATGGCCCGGGCCGTACGGCACGCCATCGACAACGACGAGCACGTCGCCGTGCAGGCGGGCACCGGCACCGGCAAGTCCCTCGCCTATCTGGTTCCCGCGATCAGGCACGCCATCGAATCCGACAGCTCGGTCGTCATCTCCACCGCCACCATCGCCCTCCAGCGCCAGCTCGTGGACCGCGATCTGCCCCGGCTGGCCACCTCGCTCGCCGACCATCTTCCCCATGAGCCACAGTTCGCGATCCTCAAGGGAAGAAGAAACTATCTCTGCCGTTACAAGGTGACGGCGGCCTGGCCCGAGGAGGAGGGCGACCAGCTCTTCGACCCCCGCGAGGTCGGCGCCACCGGCCGCATGGTCCAGCGCATCCAAGAGTGGGCCGAGGAGACCGAGACCGGCGACCGCGACGAGCTCGTCCCGGGCGTCAACGAGCAGGCGTGGCGGCAGTTCTCGGTCAGCGCCAAGGAATGCCTCGGCGCCCAGCGCTGCCCGAGCGGCGCCGAGTGCTTCGCCGAGCAGGCGAGAGAACGGGCGGGCCAGGTCGACGTCGTGGTCACCAACCACGCTCTGCTCGCCATCGACGCCATGGAGGAGTTCGCCGTCCTGCCCGAGCACGACGTCGTCGTGGTCGACGAGGCGCACGAGCTCGTCGACCGGGTCACGAGCGTCGTCACCGACGAGCTGTCCGAGGCCACCGTCGCCTCCGCCGTGCGCCGCGTCGGGCGGCTCATCGAGCAGGGGGTCGCCGACCGCCTCCAGGAGGCGGGTGAAGATCTCAAGGCGCTGCTCGCCGCCGCGCCGCCCGGGCGCCTCGACCAGCTGCCGCAGGTCCTCGGCGTGACGCTGTCGGTCCTGCGAGACGCCGCCTTCGTCTGCCTCACCGCGATGGGGTCGCGCGGCGGCGACGGCTGGGGCGGCGGCCGCGACAAGGACGATCCCGAGGCCGCCGGGCAGCGCAAGGCGGCGTTCCACGCGCTGGACGAGATCCACGACACGGCCGTGCGCATCCTTGAGGCCTTCGGCGGCGACTCCGAGGTCGACCGGGCCGAGGTCGTCTGGCTGGAGGGCGCCACCGACCGCCGTCCCGCCATGCTGAAGGTCGCGCCGCTCAGCGTCGGCGGGATGCTCCGCGACAAGCTGTTCGCCGACCGCACCGTCATCCTCACCAGCGCCACGCTGGCCCTCGGCGGCACCTTCGAAGGCATGGCCCGCCAGTGGGGCCTCGGCCCCGCCCGCCCGCACGCCCCCGCGGGCGAGACCACCCCCGGCAGCGACGAGACGACCGGCCAGAGCGCCGACCGGCCCTCTGGGCAGGACGCGACTGCCCCGCGGCCCGCTGAGCGCCAGGGGGCCGGACGCGACCCTGGGCAGGACGACGGCGACCGCCGCGTCGCGGACGGGCTGCGGACGGAGGCCGATCAGGGGGCGGAGCGCAAGCGCAAGGCGTGGACCGGGCTGGACGTCGGCTCCCCGTTCGACCACGCCCGCAGCGGCATCCTCTACATCGCCAAGCACCTGCCCCAGCCCGGCCGCGACGGCCTGCCCAAGGAGTACCTCGACGAGATCGCCGAGCTGATCGAGGCCGCGGGCGGGCGCACGCTCGGGCTGTTCTCCTCCATGCGGGCCGCCAAGGCCGCCACCGAGGCGCTGCGCGAACGGCTCGGCACGCCCCTGCTGTGCCAGGGCGACGACTCCACCTCACTGCTGGTCAAGCAGTTCGCCGAGGACCCCGCCACCTGCCTGTTCGGCACCCTGTCGCTGTGGCAGGGAGTCGACGTGCCCGGTCCCTCGCTCAGCCTGGTGATCATCGACCGCATCCCGTTCCCCCGGCCGGACGACCCGCTGGCCTCCGCCCGGCAGCGGCACGTCGCCGCGCGGGGCGGCAACGGGTTCATGACCGTCGCGGCCACCCACGCCGCACTGCTGCTGGCCCAGGGAACGGGGCGGCTGCTGCGCGGCCAGGACGACAAGGGCGTGGTCGCCGTCCTGGACCCCAGGCTGGCGACCGCCCGCTACGCCGGCTTCCTGCGCGACTCGCTTCCGCCGTTCTGGACCACCACCGACCCTCAGAAGGTGCGCGCCGCCCTGCGCCGCCTCACCGCCGCCCCTTCATAACCTCCGATCCGCCGATCGGTGTCCACCACCGCCACGCGGACACTCCTGCCGGGGCCGGCAGCGGAAGGCGAGGGGCAGCCCCACCAAGGGGCGCCGCGGTGGCGGGAAGGAGGCCGGCGGCACCGGTGTCCTGATCACGGCGCCCGGCGGCGCGTGGGCGGACCGGACGGCAGGCGTGCCGTCCGGCCGTCAGGCGTACGGTTCGAGGCCGGGGCGTTTGGGGGTGACCGTGTCGCCCGAGGAGGTGCCGCGGAGGCGGCGGCCCACCCAGGGGAGCAGGTGCTCGCGCACCCACAGGCGGTCCTCGCGGAGCTTGGCCTTGCGGTCCACCCGCTCACGGGGCGGCCAGGTGTGGCGCCAGTCGTCCTCCGACGGCACGCCGAGAACCTCGCACACCTTCGCGGCGACGAACCGGTGGCCTTCGGCGTTCATGTGCAGGCGGTCCTCGCTCCACGCCCGCCAGTCGCGCAGCGACTGCATCGACCACTGGTCGATCACATGGCAGCCGTACAGGTCGGCGATGGACCTGATGTGCAGGTAGAACACGGCGCACCGGCCGCGGACCTGGCGCATCAAGGGCGTGTCGCGGGGGTCCACGCCGGTGAACAGCACGACGTCGGCGCCGGCGCCGCGCAGGTCGCGCACGGCCCGCGCGAAGGTCTTGGCCATGCTGTCGGGGTCGGCGCCCGGCCGCAGCAGGTCGTTGCCGCCGGCGCAGAGGCTGACCAGGTCGGGCTTGAGCTCGATGGCCGCCGGCACCTGCTGCTCCACGATCTGGTCCAGCAGCCTGCCCCGCACCGCGAGGTTGGCGTACCGGAAGCCGGGCTGCAGCGCGGCGAGCCGCTCGGCCACCCGGTCGGCCCATCCCCGGAAGTGCCCGTCGGGGCCGGGGTCGTTGAGCCCTTCGGTGAAGCTGTCGCCGATCGCGACATACGACTCGTACGTCTTCACTGGCCGTCCTCCGCGATCGCGCGCAGCGCCAGTTCGTACGAGCGCAGCCCGAAGCCGGCGATCGTGCCCGTGGCCACGCTGGCGACCACCGAGGTGTGGCGGAACTCCTCACGGGACGCGGGGTTGGAGATGTGCACCTCGATCAGCGGCGCGGTGCGCTGGGCGATCGCGTCGCGCAGGGCGTAGGAGTAGTGGGTGAAGGCGGCGGGGTTCAGCACCACGGGGATCGCCCCGTCGGCGGCCTCGTGGATCCACGACACCAGCTCGGCCTCGTCGTCGGTCTGCCGGACGTCCACCGTCAGCCCGAGCTCCCTGCCGGTCTGGCGGCACAGCGCGGCCAGGTCGTCGAAGGTGTCGGCCCCGTAGACGTCGGGCTCGCGCGTGCCGAGGCGCGACAGGTTGGGACCGTTGAACACGTAGACCGTTCTCATCTCACCCTCGCCGCCCGCAGGCTCGCCACCTGCGCCGCCCATCGATCTCTCACTCTCGCCGCCCGCGGTTCCCCACCTGCGCCGCTCAACGGTCTCTCACCCTCACCGCCCGCGGGTTCACAGGAACGCCGCCGCGGCGGCAGGGCGCTCCGGGCGCCTCGCCCGTGCCCGCCGTCATCGCGCGATCTCGCGGTAGGCGGCCTCGAGCAGTTCCTCCGGCGGGTCCTCCAGGCGGACGACCTCGGCGACGTCGTCCAGGATGACGAACCGCTGGCGGGCGCCGCGGTTCTTCTTGTCGACGCGCATGTGGTCGCGCAACTGGGACCACACCTCGGAGCGGTAGGCCGTCGGCAACCCCACCGAGGTGAGGATCGACCGGGTGCGCTCGACCAGGCCGGCCCCCGCGTGGCCGGCCAGCCGCGACAGCTCGGCGGCGTACACCATGCCGATGGCCACCGCCTCGCCGTGGCGCATGTGGTAGTCCTCGACGCGCTCGATGGCGTGGGCGAGCGTGTGGCCGTAGTTGAGGATCTCGCGCACCCCCGACTCGCGGAGGTCGGCCCCGACGACGTCGGCCTTGATCTGGACCTTGCGCTCGATCAGCTCGCGGGTGTGCCGGCCGTCGGGCGCCCGCGCGCCCTCGGGGTCGTCCTCGATCAGGGTCAGGATCGCCGGGTCGGCGATGAAGCCGCCCTTGATGATCTCGGCCAGGCCGGCGACGTAGTCGTCCCGGGGCACCGACACCAGGGTGGCCAGATCGCACAGCACCCCGGCCGGCGGGTGGAAGGAGCCGACGAGGTTCTTCCCCTCGGGGGTGTTGATGCCGGTCTTGCCGCCCACCGCGGCGTCCACCATGCCGAGCAGCGTGGTCGGCACCTGCACGACCTTGACACCGCGAAGCCAGGTGGCCGCCACGAACCCGGCCAGGTCGGTGGTCGCTCCCCCGCCGACGCCGACGACGACGTCCGAGCGGGTCACGCCGTGCCGGCCGAACGCCGACCACAGTTCGGCGGCGACCTCCACCGACTTGGCATGCTCGCCGTCGGGGACGGGCAGCGCCACGACCGAGTATCCGGCGGACGACAGGGCGCCGCAGACGGGCCGGGCGATCTCGGGCAGGCCGGCCGGGTGCACCACCGCGACCGTGCGGGCGCCCTCGCCCACCAGGCCGGGCAGTTCGGCGAGCACGCCCGCGCCGACGACGACGTCGTAGGGGTGCTCGCCCTTGACCGTGATGCGGGTGCTCGTCATGCCGGCAGCCCCTTGACGATCTCGTCGGCGATCTCCTCCGGCGCGCGGCCGTCGGTGGCGACGATGAGCGAGGCGAGCCGCTCGTAGACGGGCCGGCGCTCCTCCATCAGCCGCTTGAGCCGGCTGCGCGGGTTGAGCACCAGCAGCGGGCGCGCCTGGGCGAGGCCGACGCGCTGCACGGCGTCGGCCAGGCCGACCTGGAGGTAGACGACCGTGTGACCGGCCAGAAGCTCCTGGGTCGCCTCGCGCAGGACGGCGCCGCCGCCGAGCGACAGCACCCCGTCGTGCTCGGCCAGCGCCAGGCGGACGGCCTCGGCCTCCAGCTCGCGGAACCGCTCTTCGCCGTCGTCGACGAAGACGTCGGAGACCGGCTTGCCCGCCACGGCCTCCACGTCCTCGTCGGTGTCGCGGAAGCCCGTGCCCAGGCGACCGGCCAGCAGGCGGCCGATGGTGGACTTGCCCGACCCGGGCGGGCCGATCAGCACAACTCTGGGAGAGGTCACTTGATCACCATCGACGACAGGTAGCCGGAAAGGTTGCGGGCGACCTCCTCCACGGAGTCGCCGCCGAACTTCTCGACGGCCGCGTCGGCGAGCACCAGCGCGACCATCGCCTCAGCGACGATACCGGCGGCGGGGACCGCGCACACGTCGGACCGCTGGTTGATGGCCTTGGCGGGCTCGCCGGTGAGCACGTCCACCGTGGACAGCGCGCGGGGCACCGTGGAGATCGGCTTCATCGCGGCGCGCACCCGCAGCGGCTCGCCGTTGGTCATGCCGCCCTCGACGCCGCCGGCCCGGTTGGTGACGCGGCGCACCCCCTCGGGGGTGTTCTCGATCTCGTCGTGAGCCTGCGAGCCCCGGCGGCGCGCGGTCTCGAAGCCGTCGCCGACCGCCACACCCTTGATCGCCTGGATGCCCATGAGCGCCGCCGCCAGACGCGAGTCCAGGCGGCGGTCCCAGTGGACGTAGCTGCCGAGGCCCGGCGGGAGCCCGTAGACGACCACCTCGACGACGCCGCCGAGGGTGTCGCCCTCCCTCTTGGCCGTGTCGATCTCGGCGATCATCGCCTCGCCCGCGGCGGCGTCGAGGCAGCGCGCCGGATGCTCGTCGACGGCCGCCAGGTCGCCGGGCCCGGGGATGACCCCGGCCGGCGCCTCGGCCGTGCCGATGGCCACCACGTGGCTGAGGACGTCGACGCCGAGCGCCTGTTTGAGGAAGTTGCGCGCGACCTGGCCGAGGGCGACGCGGGCCGCCGTCTCGCGGGCGCTGGCCCGGTCGAGGATGGGGCGGGCGTCGTCGAACCCGTACTTCTGCATGCCGGAAAGGTCGGCGTGGCCGGGGCGGGGGCGCGACAGCGGCGCGTTGCGGGCCTGGGCCGCCAGCAGGTCGGCGTCGACCGGGTCGGCCGCCATCACCGTCTCCCACTTGGGCCACTCGGTGTTGCCGACCCTGATCGCCACGGGGCTGCCCTGCGTGCGGCCGTGGCGCACGCCCCCGACGATGGTCACCTCGTCCTGCTCGAACTTCATGCGCGCCCCGCGGCCGTACCCCAGCCGGCGCCTCGCCAGAGCCTGCTCGACGTCGGCGGTCGTGACCGCCACCCCGGCGGGCATTCCCTCCAGGATCGCGACGAGTTCGGGGCCGTGGGACTCACCTGCGGTCAACCATCGCAACATGGTGACAAGTCTTCCATGCACCACCCACTGCCTCACCCCACCATCCCCACCCCGATCCCCCCCACCCAGCCCACCCCGCGCCCGCCCCACGCAACCAACCGACCACCCAGACCCCACACCGAGCCCAAGGAGAGCCTCTTCCTGAGTTCTCACTGTGTCCAGGCGCTGACCTGGTCCAGCAGGGCGATCTCGTCGTCGGCGAGCCGCAGGGTCAGGTACGGCAGCAGGTCGGCGAGCTGGGCCGGGTTGCGGGCTCCGGCAAGGGGGGTGGCAACGGTGGGCTGGACGGCGAGCCAGGCCAGCGCGACCGCGGCCATCGTGGTGTGATGCGCCGCGGCGACCTCTTCCAGGGTGGCCAGTACGGCCGGGCCTTTGCCGTCCAGGTGGGCGCGGGCCTGATCGGCGCGGGGGCTGTCCACCCTGGGGCCGTCGGGGCGGTACTTGCCGGTGAGGAAACCACGTGCCAGCGCGACGTAGGGCAGGCAGACCAGTCCGGTCCGGGTGACGGCAGGCGCGAGATCCCGTTCGTAGTTCTCGCGCTGTACCAGGTTGTATTCGGCCTGCAAGGCGACGTACGCGGCGAGCCCTTCCCGGTCCGAGGTCTCCAGTGCCGCCGACAGCCGCGCCGCTGTGTAGTTGGACGCCGCGATGTGCCGTACCTTGCCGGACCGGACCAGCTCGTCGAACGCCCCGAGGGTCTCGGCCAGCGGGGTGCCGGGGTCGTCCACATGCGCGTAGTACAGGTCGATGTGATCAAGCCCAAGCCGCCGCAGTGAGTCCTCGGCGGCCTGCCGGATCGTCTCCGGCCTCAAGTTGTCCAGCCCAGGGAGCGCACCCACCTTCGTGGCGATCACCATCTGGTCTCGGTCGCCGCGGGTCTTCAGCCAGCGGCCGATGATCGTCTCGGACTCACCACCGCTGTTGCCGGGCACGTGGAAGGTGTACCTGTCCGCGGTGTCGAAGAAGTTGCCACCCGCCTGGGCGAAGGCATCCAGCACGGCGAACGAGGTCTCCTCGTCCGCCGTCCAGCCGAAGGGATTGCCGCCCAGGCACAGCGGTGACACCTCCAGATCACTGTTTCCGATCCTCATGGCGGCAACGCTAAAGGTCCGCAGGGAACCATCTGGTTCCCTGCGGAGGTCAACCGCCGTCGGCGTCCGCGAGTTCGGCGGCGTGTTCCTCGGCCCACCGGGCGAGCACCGACACCGGCCCAAGGAGGCTCTCGCCCAGGGCGGTCAGCCGGTACTCCACACCCGCGGGCGCGGTAGGCAGGGTCCGCCGCTCCACCAGGTTGCCGCGCTCCAGCTTGCGCAGCGTCTGGGTCGGCATCTTGTTGCTGATCCCGCCGATCCGGCGGCGCAGCTCGGTGTACCGCAGCGGACCACGCCCGAGCCCGAACACCACGACGACAGACCAGGCATCGGCCACCAGATTCGGAACGGTGGTCGTGGAACGATTCCCGGAACCACCGGTGCCCGCCGGCGGCGCCCTTCGTCACGAGGGGGGCCAGCTCAGGAGGGCCGTGAAGGTGCCGAGAAGGATGAAGGGGCCCAAAGGGAACTCGCTCTTGAGCGTGCCGCGGCGCGCGGCGAGCAGGCAGACGGCGTACAGGGCTCCGAGGAACTGCCCGGCGAGCGCGCCGACGAGCCAGGCGTCCCAGCCGAGAGCGCCGGTCAGCATCCCCACCAGGCCGGCGAGCTTCACGTCGCCGAGCCCGAGCCCCGTGGGACGGGCGAACCACAGGACCGCGTACGCGCCCGCCAGGGCCAGGCCGCCGAGCAGCGCGTCCGCCGCCCTTCCCGTGGGGATCAGCAGTGCTGCGACGATCGGGTACGAAGGCAGGGTCAAGGCGTCGGGCAGCCGCCGGGTCCGCCAGTCGATCACCGCGAGCGCGCACCCGGTCAAGGCCATGTACAGCCAGGCCGCGAGCAGGCCCGTCCCCGCGAGCTTCCACGCCACCAGCCCGGACACGGCCGCGACCAGCACCTCGATCGACGGCGGCCACGCGGGCAGGGGCACGGCTCGCGACACCCGGCGGAACGCCTCCCGGGCCTCGGCCCGGTACACCCGCCGCAGCGCCCCCGCGTCCTCCCGCGCCCCGCCGGCCCTCTCCCCCGAGCCCTCGGCAGCCCCGCCCAGGCCTGCGGCGCTCCCATCTGAACCCCTGGCGCCCTCACTCGAGCTCCTGGCGTCTTCGGCCGAGTGCTCGGTCGCATCGGCCGAGCCGTCGGGGTCGGGGTGGAAGCCGCCGGCCAGCGCGCGGACATAGGCTCCGGCGAGCAGGCCCGCGAGCGCGGCTCCGGCGACGATGAGGCTCACCCGCCGACCCTAGTGCGCCCGCGCGCTCAGGCGCCGGTCATCCCCAGGGGCGGCGCAGGCGGGTGAGGAGGCCGCGTTTGCGCTCGGGGACGCGGGCGACCGTCACCTCGGCGTGTTCGGACAGCTCGCGCAGCAGCGCGCCGAGGCCGTCGTCCTGGGCCCGCACCCGGCCGATGGACGCCAGGGCGTGGAGCATGCCGCCCTGGACGGCGAACGGCACCGGCCCGGCCACGTCGACCATGACCGCGGCGGCGCCCTCGCCGAGCGCGGCCCGGCAGACCTGGGGGGTCACCGCCTGGATGGGGCGCGCGTCGGCGCGCCACAGCTTGAGCGACTCGACGCCGGTGAAGGCGGGGACGGCCTTCCTGCCGTCGGCGCCGACCAGCACCGGCAGCGCCATCTCGCTCTCTTTCTCATGCTTGAGCCCGTTTTCGCCGACCTCCGCCTCGGTCAGCAGCGCCACCACGGGCACCAGCAGGCGCGCGGTGCTCAGCGCCGACGCCACGACGGACGCGTCGGCCGTGCCGGCGGCGAAGGCGGACAGCGCCGCCGCCACGGACGCGTCGGCGCCGCCGTCGTCGTCGGGGACCAGGGGCTGCGGAATGCTCGGCACGACCAACGAGCCTACCCACCGCCGCCTCCGTCGAGGCGGCGTGGGCCGGTCGGACGACGAGTCCCCCCTCACCGGGAGGCGCTCACCTCAGCCGAGGTCGGCGATGGCCGCTACGGGGCCGCCGCCCGAGGGGCCCTGGTGGACGGCGGCGACGGACACGAAGACGGCCGGGTCGCCGGTGACGCTCGCCGCCACCCCGCCGACCGTGGCCTTGATCTGCCGGTGCCAGTGCACGTCGGAGTCGTCGAGCATGATGTTCCTGCGCCCGCGCACCCGCCCGCTGGGGTCGGCCTCGCACTTCATGAACACGTTGACGAGCCGGTCTCCGAGGTCGCTCGGGTGCGGGCGGGCGGGAAGGTCGATGCCGCTGTCGCGGATGGCCTCCCAGATGCCGTCGGCGTCCAGGGCGTCCTTCATGACGCTGTGCCCGATGCGGTAGCGGCCGCCGATGCCGCGCACGTTGCCGACCACGACGATCTGCGCGCGGTCGAGTTCGACGCCGGAGGAGCAGGAGGCGACGCTGGAGTACAGCGAGAGGTCCTTGTGGATCTGGCCGGCGGCGGGCGTCTCGATCTCACCGAGGGCGACGGCGATGCCGAGGGCGGTGGTGGAGTTGGAGATGTCCATGGAGGGCCCGGTGTCCTCGATGACGACCTCCTGGCCGCGCGACTTGGCCTCGGTGATCGTGGCGAGGGTGAGCAGCGGGGTCTTGGTCTGCACGTAGTGGACGTCGGCCGGATCCTCGATGCCCGCGATCTTCATGGCCTCGCGCACGCCGGCGGCGACCTTCTCCACCATCGCCGGGCGGCCGATGTCCTCGGGGAGGATGACCTCGCTCATCGCCACCCCGACGGAGACGCGCGGCTCGTCCGACGGCTCCACCTGGGACGGGTCCAGTGACGCGAAGATCGTGGCGTGCGGGCTGAGCACGCCGTCGGTGCCGCCGGACCACACCAGGGGCACCTGCGCGACCTCTTCGGGCGTCCGCGTGCCCTTGGCGACCAGCACCTCGCGGAACGCGCGGTCGGCGAGGATGCGGGTGTAGTCGTTGACGCCGCCGTTTCCCTCGGTCTTGCCGATCACGGCGAGAACCCGGTCGGCCTCGATCACCCCGTCGTCGATGAGTTTCCCGAGCCCGGAGGCATCGGTGACGCTCTCGATGGTGACCTTGCGCACCTCGATCGGATCCGGCATATCTCCTACCCTTCGGTCGTTTCCGCTACGTCGGTTCATCGTGCCCATCGGCCGTGCCCGGCGCGTGGAGCGCCACGCGCCGTTCCCGCCGGGGCATGTCGCGGGGGGCGCACCGGGTCAACCGGCCTCGTTCACCGGCCGACCACCGTGCCCGCGCCGCCGCCGATCGCGTCGCCGAGGTGCTCCAGCGAGGTGATCACGGCCCGGCCGCCGCCCTCGGCGAACCGCAGCGCGGCCTGCACCTTGGGTCCCATGCTCCCGCTCGCGAAGTGCCCGGCCGCCTGCAGCTCGCGCAGTTCGGCGACGGTGGTCCGGCCGATCGGACGGGCCTGGCCGGTGCCGTACCCGGCGACGGCGGCGGGCACGTCGGTCGCGACGACGAGCACCGTCGCCCGTACGGCGTCCGCGAGGACCACGGCCGCCGCGTCTTTGTCGATCACGGCCTCGACGCCCGTGAGCGAGCCGTCGGCCCGGCGGGCGACGGGAACCCCGCCGCCTCCGGCCGCGACGACGGTGTACCCGGCCTCCATCAGGGCGATCGCGGCGGGCGCGTCGAGGATCTCCAGCGGCTCGGGGGAGGCCACGACGCGCCGGAACCCCTTGCCGGGGAACGCGCGCCAGGTCTGCCCGAGCTGCTCGAACCTGCGCGCCTCGGCCTCGGAGAAGTACCTGCCGATCGGCTTGACCGGGTCGGCGAACGCCGGGTCGGCGAGGTCCACCAGGGTCCGGGTCACCACGACGGCCGCCCGGTCGCCGAGGGCGTTGAGGATCAGAACGCCGACCGTGGCCTGGGTCTGGGCGCCGCACCAGTCGAGCGGCACGGGGGGCACGACCTCGGCGGCGAGCTGGTTCTTCAGCAGGAGGTTGCCGACCTGGGGGCCGTTGCCGTGCGTCAGGACGACCTGGTGGCCTTGGGAGATGAGCGCGGCGACGTGCGTCATGGCTCGCTCGACGGCCCGGCGCTGGTCGAGCGGGGAGGCGCTTCCGTCCGGCGCGGTCATCGCGTTGCCGCCGAGAGCGATCAGTACGCGTTCACCCACAGCCTGAAGCTATCCAGGGCCCCACTTCTTCTCATTGGCGATGTTTGCCCACGAACAGCGGTTTCTTCGGATACATACGCTGATTTCGACTGTCCTGCGGACCGAATCCCGGTGACCCGCATCCGGGTACGGCCGACGCCGTGGGGCGCGCCGACCTTCTCGCCGAACAGGCGCACACCGCCGTCCGCGAACATCACCACGAGTGGGGCATACAGGGCAGAATCATGGCGTGGAATCCGAGAGATTAGAGCGAGACGAAGTCGCCGCGGCCATGGCCGCCCGCCGCGAGCTCGGCTCGCAATACGAACTGGAAGTCGCCGAGTCGCTCGTCGACCGCGTCAACGCGGTGATCGACGCGAGGCTCGCCCAGTCCCCGGCCCGGCGTCATGGGCCCGACTGGGCGCAGATGTCCCTCGGCCTGGGATCGCTGGCGATGTCGATCCCCCTGACGGCGCTCGTGGTCCGCCAGCCGGGATCCACCGTTCCGCTGCTTCTCGTCTTCGCGCTCATCGCCGCGGTCAACCTGGGCTACGCGCTCAGCAAGATCACCGGTCGCCGCGGGGGCTGACCTGGCGCGCACGGAGGGCGGCCGACCTGGGATGCTGATCTCCCCCCACTCGAACGGAGATCGACCGTGCCCTCCGCGCCGCCCCCCGCCGCCGCACCCCCGCCCGGCTACTCCCATGAGCGCGTCGGCATGTTCACCGACGCCGTCTTCGCCATCGCCATCACGCTGCTGGTCATCGACATCAAGCGGCCCGACGAGCACGACCTCGAGCACCTTGCCGCCTTCATCGGCGAGCAAGGGGGAGCCTTCACGGCCTTCGTGATCGCCTTCGCGATGCTCTGGGCGGCCTGGCGGGCGCACCACACGCTGTTCGACCAGATCGACCGGGTGTCGCGACAGGTCGTCGCGGTGCACCTGCCGCTGTTGCTGTTCGCCGCCTTCCTGCCCTATCCCACCGGCATCTTCGGCGAGGCCGCCGGCGAGCCGATCGCCATCAGCATGTTCGCGGGCACCGAGGCGATCCTCATGCTGTGCCTGGCGACACTCATGACGCTGGTGGTCAAGCAGCGGCTGTACACGCCGGCCGCCGACCCGGCGCGCCTGCGCGTCCACGCGATCGTCTACTGGGGCCTCGGGGCCTTCTGGGCGCTCACGGCGGTCCTCGCCTGGGTCATGGCCGGGGTGGTGCCCCTGCTGTGGATGCTGACCCCCGTGCTGGCCTTCGCGCTGGTCAGGCTGACCCGCGGCGCCCGCGCACGGCCCGTCCCGTCCGCCGCGGATCCACGGCCCTGACCCCCGCTCGCCGAACCACGGCCCCCGGCCCGGCGCTTCGCCTCCTGCGCACCGCCTATATCGGGGCGACGAAACCCCAGAGCACCTGGGCGATCTCGTCGACCTCGGCGAGTTCGCCCGAGGCGATGGAGGTGACGAGGCCGTCGACCGAGTCGTCGACGGCGTCGACCTCGATGCCGTTGCAGGCGAGGAAGACCACCGTGCAGACCCAGGCGATCTGCTTGCCACCGCGCTCGAAGGGGCGGTGGATCACCAGGGAGTGCAGCAGGGCCGCCGCCTTGACCAGCACGTGGGGGTAGGCCTCGTGACCGAACATGGACGCTTGCGGACGGTGCACGGCCGAGTCGAGGAGTCCGGCGTCACGCAGCCGGGGCGGGGCGCCGAGCGTCGCGCCCGCGAGCCCCACCACCTGTTCGATGGTCAAATAGCGGGTCACGCGCCCGCCCCGATCACTCGCCCAGCCGGCCGAGGACGGGGCGCCAGCGGTCCACCGCCATGACGCCGAGGCGCCGGACCTCCTCGTCGGCGTCGTGCCGGGCGATGTACTCGTCGACGGCCGCCTGCACCACCTGCTGGACGCTGCGTCCTTCCTTCTCGGCGCGCCGGCGCAGGGCCTCGGTCTGCTCGTCACTGAGGCGAAGCGTCATGGCCATACCTCCACGGTAGGCATCCGGTATCAGGACGATGGTCGGACACGGTGAGTGTATGTCCATTTACAGCAAGTTGTCAGGTCGTTCTTTTCAGGACGGTCGCAGGCGGGCCAGCCGCGCGACGGCCTCGTCGATGATCTCGTCCTTCTTGCAGAAGGCGAATCGGAGGAAGTGCCTGCCCAGCGCCGTGCGGTCGTAGAACACCTGGGTCGGGACGGCCACGACGCCGGCCAGCTCGGGCAGCCGCCGGGCGAGCTCGGCGCCGTCGGTGAAGCCGAGCGGCCGGATGTCGGTCTGCACGAAGTACGTGCCCGCCGGCCGGTAGACGCCGAACCCGGCCGCCGACAACCCCGTCATGAGCCGGTCGCGCTTGACCGCGAGCGAGTCGCGCAGCCCGGCGACCCAGTCGAGCTCTTCGCGCAGGGCGTGCGCGACCGCGATCTGCCACGGGCCGCCCGAGGTGAAGGTGACGAACTGCTTGACCGACTGGACGGCCGAGACCAGCGGGGCGGGGGCGCACACCCAGCCGGTCTTCCATCCGGTGACCGAGAAGGTCTTGCCCGCCGAGGAGATCATGACGGTGCGCTCGCGCATTCCCGGCAGCGTCGCCATCGGGACGTGCTCCACGCCGTCGAAGGTCAGGTGCTCGTACACCTCGTCGGTGATCGCGAGGAGGTCGTGTTCCTGGCAGAGGGCGGCGATCAGCGACAGCTCGTCGCGAGTGAACACGGTGCCGGTGGGATTGTGCGGGGAGTTGACCAGGATCGCCCTGGTGCGCGGGCCCACGGCCGCGCGAAGCTCGCCGGGGTCGAAGGTGAACCGGCCCTCCACCGGGCGCAGGGCCACCGGACGGCGCACCGCCCCGGCGAGCGCGACGGCGGCGGCGTAGGAGTCGTAGTACGGCTCGAACAGGATCACCTCGTCGCCGGCCTCGCACAGTGCGAGGATCGACGCCGCCAGCGCCTCGGTCGCGCCCACGGTGACCAAGATCTCGCCGTCCGGCTCGTACAGCAGGCCGTAGTGCTGCTTGTGGTGCTCGGCGACGGCCTGCCGCAACTCGGGCAGGCCGGGCCCGGGCGGGTACTGGTTCACGCCGGCCCTGATCGCCGCGACGGCGCTTTCGAGCATGGCGGCGGGCCCGTCGGTGTCGGGGAAGCCCTGTCCCAGGTTGATCGACCCCGTGCGCACGGCGAGCGCCGTCATCTCGGAGAAGATCGTCGTGCCGAACTCTCGCATGCGGGCGACCAGTGGTTCGTTCACGCGGGCAAGCCTATCCAGCCGCCTCGCCGCCGGCCCACCAGTGTTCAGGCGCGCGCGCCCTGTCCAGGGGGACCGCCTTCCGGCCCAGCGAGTTCGCGAAGCGGCGCATAAGATCGCCGGCATGACGTTGCGCCCCGTGCAGGTGAACATCAAGGCCGTTGACGCCTCGGCGGTCGGCCGGTTCTGGGCGGAGGCGCTCGGCTGGAGTGTTCTCAGCGAGAGACTCGGCGTGACCACCTACGTCGGCCCCGCCGGCGACTTCGCCTGGCCGGACCCGGTGACCGTCTGCGTCGACGTCGTCACCGTCCCGGAACCCAAGACGACGACGAAGAACCGCACGCACCTCGATCTCGCCACCACTTCTGCGGCCCATCAGGCGGAGCTGGTCGCACGGCTTGAGGGTCTCGGCGCGACGCCCGTCGACGTGGGCCAGGGCGACGTGCCGTGGACGGTCCTGGCCGACCCGGAGGGCAACGAGTTCTGCGTGCTGGAGCCTCGGGAGGTCTACCGGGACACCGGGCCGCTGGCCGCCGTGGTGGTCGACTGCGAGGATCCTCGGGCCATGGCCCGGTTCTGGGGTGAGGCGATGGACTGGACCCTGCTCGAGGTGACCGACGATCATGCGGTGCTGCGCTCCGCCAAGGGCGCCGGCCCGTATCTCGAGTTCCTCCGCACGCCCGGCGTGAAGACCGTGCCGGACCGCGTCCATCTTGACCTGCTGCCGTACCCCGGCGACGACAAAGCCGCGGAGGTGGCCCGGCTGCGGGCCCTCGGCGCCAACGACCTGGACCTCGGCCAGGGTGACGTCCCATGGACGTGCCTGACCGACCCGGAGGGCCACGAGTTCTGCGTCCTCGCCCTGTCCTGACGCGGAGCATTGACGACATCCCGGCACGTGAGCCTTGCGTGCTCATGCCCCTGGGCGGGTCGCCACGGGAATGACCTGCTCGCGACATCGCGTGACCAGGGCGAGGGCTGCCGGAAATACAGCCGCACGTGTGGGATCGAACGTGGTGGCAGGTGGCCGAAATCGGGTGTCATATCGCGCTTCGACGAGGACGGACTTCTCGATGGCGCAGCGGAAGAGGACAGGTCCCCGGATTTCCGTCACCCCTGATTCACATTCGTCTTCCACGACGTCGAATGAACATCGGCATTCCCGGCCGATCGCGGCTGTCGACGCTGTTCGCCCCCTCGGCCCCTGACTCTCCGTTCGGACGCCTTTACAACGTAGATCCGTAGCGTACGCATGCGTCCGAATAAGTGTTATAAGAGGCAGCCATCCGGCCCAGGGTGACATCTACGATCCCACCGCGTTAGCCTTTTGGGGTGGTTGCCAGGTTTGTCCGCAGTTACGAAGAACGTCGCGAACCGGCCCCGACCCGGATCCGGGAACTGGACGCGGTGCGCGGCTTCGCCGTCTGCGGCATCACGATCGTCAACACCTGGCAGCACACCTCCGACGCCGTCCACCGGCACACCACCACGCCCACCGACTGGCTGGCCGAGAACCTCCTGCAGAGCCGCTTCTTCCCGATCTTCTCGTTCCTGTTCGGCATCGGTTTCGTCCTGTTCCTGCGCTCCGCGGCCCGCCGCACGGCCCACCCCCGGCTCGTGCTGCTGCGCAGGCTCGCGGCCCTCGCCGCGCTCGGGCTGCTGCACCGGCTGCTCAGCCCCGGCGAGGTGCTGGTCCCCTACGCCCTCACCGGCGCCCTGGTCCTGCTGCCGGCCTCGTATTTGCGCCGGTGGGCGGTGCTGGCCGCGGGGATCGCCGCCTCGCTGTGGGCGGTCCTGTTCCACGCCGGGGGCGTCTGGCTGATCCCCGGGCTGTTCCTGCTCGGCATGGCCGTGATCGAGTACGCCCCCGGGACCCGCGCGCTGCGGGCGGCCTTCCTCGTGAGCGCCCCGCTCGCCGTGGCGCTCACCGGGGCCTGGACATACCTGTGGGCGCACCAGGAGACCTTCCGCTTCCCCTTCACGGTGAGCGTGTACCCGCTGGCCGGCCTGGCCGCGGCCACGGCGTACTGCACCGGCCTGCTGCTGGTGCTGGACCGCGCGCCCCGGCTCATGGCCGTGCTCGAACCGCTCGGCCGCATCGCCCTCACCGCGTACGTCACCGGCACACTGGTCACCCTCGCGGCCCTGCCGCTGCTCGTCAGGGACGGCAGCCGCGCCGGTGTGCTCGCCGTCGCCTTGGCCGCGATCGTCGCGCTGGCCGCCTTCGCCCGCTGGTGGACGGCCCGGTACAGGTACGGCCCGCTGGAATGGGCCTGGCGGTGCGTCACCTGGTGGGAACCGGTGCCCAACCGCCGCCCGCGAGCCTCGGCAGCCGGGGGTCCCGGCCTCTAGGCTGGTGCGGTGACCCGCATCGCCCTGTGCCAGATCCCGGTCTCCGCCGACCCCAAGACCAACCTCGAACGCGTGCGCGACGCCCTCGGCCGCGCCGCCTCGCGCGGCGCGACGCTCGCCGTGTTCCCCGAGGCGACGCTGACCCGCTTCGGCAAGGGCATCGCCGAGTCCGCCGAGCCGCTCGACGGCCCGTTCGTGACCGCCGTGGCCGACGCCGCGCGGGCCCACGAGATCGCCGTCGTCCTCGGCACCTTCGAACCCGCCGACGGTGACCGGGCCGAGGGCTCCCGGGTGTACAACACTGCCATCGCCCTCGACCGGCGCGGCCGCCTGCGGGCCGCGTACCGCAAGATCCACCTGTTCGACTCCTTCGGCGCCCGCGAGTCCGACCTCGTCGCCCCCGGCGGCACGCCGGTGGTCGTGGAGCTCGAAGGCCTGCGCCTCGGCCTGATCACCTGCTACGACGTGCGTTTCCCCGAGCTGGCGCGCGCCCTGGTCGACCAGGGCGCCGACACCTTCGCCGTGATCGCCGCCTGGGGGTCGGGCCCGATGAAGGAGGAGCACTGGGCCACCCTGGTCAGGGCACGCGCCATCGAGAACACCACGTGGACGATCGCCGTCGGCCAGGCCCCCGACCCGGACGCCAGGGACGGCTTCGGCGTGGGCCGCAGCATGCTCGTCGACCCGTTGGGCGTGGTCCGTGCCGATCTGGGGCCCCATGGCGCGGTCCAGGTCGTCGAGATCGACCCGGCCGAGACCGAGCGGGTGCGCGCCACGCTGCCCTGCCTTTCCCACCGGCGTCCAGATATTTATCGCTCCCTGCCGAACGCCGAGGTCGGCAGATCGTAAAATGCGGGATGTGAGCGAGCCGGCACCAAGCACTCAGATGCAAAAGGTCATCCCCCCTCGGCTGCTGGTGCCCTACCTCGCGGGCCAGCGCACGATCATCTCCGGCTACGTCTACCGCGTCCAAGACTGCTCGCGGCTGACCAGCCCCGAGCAGCTCGTGTCCGCCCTCGACCTGGTCTTCGAGGGGTCCGAGCTCACGCCCTCGGTCCCCGAGCTGTACATACTGCGATGGCAGGTGCGCGACACCGACTCCTACGTCGTCCCTTACGGCCCCCACATGGGCGGAGATTGGAACGATTCGCCCCCCTTCGCGGGCAACGGGTTCACCACCTCCCGCCAGCACGTGGTGCCCCAGTTCCACACCCCGCCGATGCCCATCCCCGCCGGAGCCGAGATCCGCCACCTGTCCACCCGCGGCGAGCGGCGCTTCGCCGACTACGACGGCCTGACCTGGCAGCCGGCCGCATGAGCGACATCGAACCCGTCGGCCTCGGCTTCATCGCCCACCAGCACGACCAGACGTACGCCGCGGCACTCGGCCCCGGCCCCGACGACGTGATCCTGTTCAGCGAGGAGCCCCGCGAGGGCTTCCAGCGGGTGGGCGGCTACTGGCGGCGGCAGGTCCGCCGCGAAGACCTCCAGTGGCTGGTCCTGCTGCGCACGATCGGCGCGTTCGGCGGCGAGCCGTGCGTGGTCCTGGACGAGGACGACGACGGCCTGCACATCGCCTACACCGGGCACAGCGGCCTGAAGGCCGAGACGCTCGGCTACTGGATGGTCGACCACGGGGCCTACGAGGTCGTCGTCCCGCACGAGGAGGTCCACTCCATCCGCGTCGAACGCGTGCCCATCCCGTGTCAACCGACGCAGGGCCTGAGTGTCTCTGGGGTGTGACCGAAACCTCCCTCCTGTCGGCGGGCCGGCCGTCGTTCGCCGAGATCTTCGCCGCGCACTATCCGGCGATGGTGCGGCTGGCGGGCCTGCTCGGCGCGGACGACCCCGAGGACATCGCTCAGGAGGCGTTCGCGCGGCTGCACCCGCGGCTGGCGCGCCTGCGCGATGAGACGGCGGCGCTGCCGTACCTCCGGGCGATCGTCTGCAACCTGACCCGCAACCGGTTACGCCATCTCCGGCTGGTACGCCTGCGGAGGTCCGAGCCTCCGCCCGCCCAAGGCGGCGGCGAGGAGGCGTACCTGGTCGCCGAACGGCATCGGGACCTGCTGGCCGCCGTGGACCGGCTGCCGCGCCGCCAGCGCGAGGCCCTGGTCCTGCGCTACTGGCTCGACCTGTCCGAGCGCGAGATCGCCGACGCCATGGGCGTGTCCCCCGGCTCCGTGAAGAGCCACACCAGCCGCGCCATCGCGGCCCTCGGTCGTGCACTCCAGGAGAGCAGCGATGATTGACGACGACCTCCGCGAGGCCCTGCGCGCCCGCGCCTCGACCTACCGGACCAGCCCGCACGCGTGGATCGGCGTCCAGCGGCGCCTCGGCACGGCCCGGCGCCGCAGGTTCGCGGCCCTGGCGGCCGCTTCGCTGTCGGTGGCCGCGCTGGCCGCGGGCGTGCCGACGGTGCTCTCGGGCACCGGGTCCGACCGCACCCCCACCACCCACGCGACCGCCACCGCGGTCCCGTCCGACGATCGCGAGGACGCCTTCGAGCGCCAGACTCGGGAAAGTCCTCCCATCGGGGACACGGTGACGCTGGCCAACCCGGCCGACGGCCGGCGCATGCGTCTCTGGTTCAGCAGGAGGCCGCAGGAACGGGGCCTCGACCAGCCGGCGCCGCCCAACCCGCCCACGTACGTCGTCCTCTGCTGGGCCACGCAGGACGGCCTGCGCGGCGGGACGTTGGCGAACTGCCCCATAGACGCCGATCCCCGCCACTCGGGCGAGTACGCCTGGCACGTCGGCGGCACGGAGGAGGACTGGTCACGCGGGGAGACGATCATCTCCTATGGCGTCGCCCGCTCCCAGGTGGGGAAGGTGTCGGCCGTCGCCGCGGACGGCACGCGGCTGCCTGGCGTGATCTACCGGCCGAAGGGCGCCCCCGCGGCGGTGTGGGCGGTGACCTACCCGGCGCGGGCACGGGTGCGCGCCTTCGAGTTCGGCGACACCGAGGGCAAGGTCCTCGGCCGGAAGACGCTTCCTGAGGACCTGCGCTTCCCGACGAACGCCAAGCTCCTGAAACCCGCCCTCGACCTGCCCGGAGGGCTCACCGCGCGCATGTACGCGGACGGGACGGCCGCCTGGCTGCGAGGCGGAGCCATGGTCGCCGCGACGGAGATCATGACCCCCGGCGAGACGGCCGCCGCCGAGGCGAGGATCTTCACCTGGTACCTGATGTCCGGCCGCTGGTTCGGCATCGCGAGCGCGAGGACGGCGAGGGTCGAGCTGATCGCGGGTACGAAGACCATCCGGACCGCCACGAGGCACGACCCCTGGAAACGCGGTCTCGCCCTGTTCTCGGCCCCCTGCGGGTCCGAGCGCGACCTCTACGTCAAGGGGTACACGATCGTCGGCTTCGACGCCGGCGGCAAGGAGATCTGGCGGGTGAAGGAGCCTCCCCATCCGCCCCAGTGGACCGGCGTCCCCCTGTCCACGCCCGCACGGTGAACGGCGGCCGGCGGTGGTCCGAGCACGAAGGCGACCGGCCGCCGGCCGGGCACGCCGATGAACGACCGGCGGCCGATCCGGTGCGGGCGGGAGCTCAGTGCGGAGTGCCGAGGTGGCGGTAGCGGGCCAGGCGGGTCGTCAGGCGGTCCTCGGGCGGGCGCTCCATCAGGGCGAGAATCTCGTGCTCGATCGTGGCGGCGACCCGCTCGCAGAAGGCCTGCGGCTCGTAGGCGGCGTCAGGGAACTCGGGGATGACACGGTCGACGATGCCGTCCCGCCGCAGGTCCCGGGCCTGCACGCCTTGCGCCTTGGCGATCTCGGGCGCGAAGTCGATGGTCCGGTACAGGATCGCCGACGCGCCCTCGGGCGACAGCGGCGACAGCCAGCCGTGCTGGGCGCACAGCACCCGGTCGGCCGGCAGCAGGGCCAGGGCGGCGCCGCCCGCGCCCTCGCCGAGGATCAGGCACACGGTCGGCGCGTCCAGCGTCACCAGGGTGGCGAGCGCGCGGGCGATCTCCGCGGCCAGCCCGCCCTCCTCGGCCGTCCTGGACAGCGCCGCCCCGGCCGTGTCGATCACCGTGACGAGCGGCAGGCCGAGTTCGGCGGCCAGGTGCATGCCCCGGCGGGCCACCCGCAGCCCGGCGGGGCCGAGGTGACGGCCGGCGCTCTGCCTGCGGTCCTGGCCGAGCACGACGGCGGGCGCCCGGCCGAACCTGGCCAGGGCGAGCAGCAGGCCGGGATCGTTCTCTCCCGCGCCGGTGCCGTTCAGCGGGGTCACGTCCGAGGCGCCGAGCTTGAGCAGCGCCTTGACGCCCGGCCGGTCGTCGCGCCGTGAGCGGCTGATCGCCTCCCAGGCGCCGACCTCGGCGGCCCGCTCCTCCGGCTCCAGGCGCCAGGCGAGCCCTTCCCCGCCCTTCGCGGCCTCCCTCGTCTCGGTCTCCCCGGCCTCACCCGTCTCGGTCTCCCGGGCCTCCCTCGTCTCGGTCTCCCCTGCCTCGGTTTCTCGGGTTTTCCCGGTTTCCCCCGTCTCCGCGGCATCGTCGTGCGACGGACGGCCGGCGCTCTCCAGTCCGCCCGCCGCCGCGTTCTTGAGGTCCATCGGCGCGCAGAGGACCGCGAGCGCGCGGATCGCCACCTCGCGGGCCTTGTCGGCGGACACCACGGCGTCGACGAGGCCGTGCTTGAAGAGGTTCTCGGCGACCTGCACGCCCTCGGGGAACGGGTAGCCGTGCAGGGACTCGAAGATCCTGGGCCCGAGGAACCCGATCAGCGCGCCCGGCTCGGCCGCGGTGACGTGCCCGAGCGACCCCCACGAGGCGAACACCCCGCCGGTGGTGGGGTGGCGCAGGTACACGATGTACGGCAGGCCGGCGGCGCGGTGGGCCGATACGGCGGCGCTGATCTTGATCATCTGGACGAAGGCGAGCGCGCCCTCCTGCATGCGGGTGCCGCCCGACGCGGGCGCGGCCAGCAGCGGCAGCCCTTCCGCCGTCGCCCGCTCCACGGCGCGCACCAGCCGCTCGGCGGCGGCCACCCCGATCGAGCCGGCCAGGAAGGAGAACTCGCAGGCCATGACCGCCACCCGGCGGCCGCCCAGCAGCCCCTCACCGGTCACCACCGACTCGTCGTAGGGCGTCCTCGACCGCGCCGCCGCCAGTTCCTCGGCGTACGGCGAGCCGGGGGCCGCGGGATCCACGGTCGGCTCGTCCCACGACTTCCACGACCCAGGGTCCAGAACGGTGCGGATCAGCGTGTACGCGTCCGGCCGGGCGGCGGCGCTCATCGCCGCCCACCCGCGCCGCGCCGTCCGACCTGTGCGACTCGTCCAGACCGTCGGGACCGTCCGGACCGTCCGGACCTGAGGGCCCTTGCCCGACCCTCCCCGCCCTCGAGCGCGCACGGCGGGGCGCTCGCGCCTTTCCCTCTGCTCACGGGGCCGGTCACGCTTCCCGCTTCGCCAGCCAGTCGAGGACGACGTCGTTGTCCTGGCCGAGGGCGGGAGGCGCCAGGTGCTCGGCCTCGGGCGCGCCGTCGAACCGCAAGGGCGACCCCGGCAGCTCGATGGCGCCGAGCACCGGATGGTCGACGGTGACGACCATCTCCTGCGAGCGCGTCTGCTCCCACGCGTAGACCTCGTCGAGGGTGCGGATCGCCCCGGCCGGGATGCCGGCCTCCGCCAGCGCGGCGAGCCAGTGGGCCCGGTCGCGGACGCCCAGGCCCTTCTCCATGTCGGCGATCAACTCGTCGCGGTGAGCGAAACGTTCCCTGTTGACCACGTACTTCGGGTTCTGCGGGTCGATGCCGACGATCGGGGCGAACCTGCGCCACTGGACGTCGTTCGCGACGGCGATCTGGATCATGCCGTCGGCGCAGCGGAACGCCCCGTACGGCGCGATCGAGGCGTGATGGTTGCCACCGGCCAGCGGCACCTTGCCGCCGACCGTCCACGCCGTCCCGTGGTAGGAGTGAACGCCGACCACCGACGCCAGCAGCGAGGTGCGCACCACCTTCCCCTTGCCGGTGCGCTGTCTCTCGTACAGCGCCGCCAGCACGCCGTACGCGCCGTGGATGCCGGCGAGCAGGTCGGCGATCGAGGAGCCCACGCGGTACGGCTCGTCGGGCGAGGGCCCGGTGAGGCTCATCAAGCCCGCCTCCCCCTGGGCGATCTGGTCGTACCCGGGCCTGCCGCCTTCGGGGCCGTCATGGCCGAAACCGGTGATCGACAGGACGACCAGGCGGGGATTCAGCTCGTGCAGGCGCTCCACGGGGAAGCCGAGCCGGTCCAGCACGCCCGTGCGGAAGTTCTCGATCAGGACGTCGCTCTGCCGCACGAGCCGGGTGAGCAGGGCGGCGCCTTCCTCGGACTTGAGGTCGAGAGTGATAGACCGTTTGTTCCGGTTGGCCGCCAGGAAATACGTTGAGATGTCCCCCGAGGGCCCGACGAAGGGCGGCCCCCAGCCGCGCGACTCGTCGCCGCCGTCGGGATGCTCCACTTTGATCACCAAGGCGCCGAGGTCACCGAGCATCTGCGCTCCGTGCGGCCCGGCGAGCGCCCGGGACAGGTCGAGGACCACGATGTCACTGAGCGGTCCCTGCAAGGTCAGCCTCCACGGGGATCTGGGGAGAACGGGTTCCGATCCACAGGCAAGCCTGCCAGGTGACACCGGCATCCCGACACCCGGGCGGCGCCCCGAACCGACCCTATTTACCCCGCGGTCCATATCACCGGACCGTGGCCGCCCGATCACCGGACCGTGGGCGCCCGATCACCGGACCGTGGGCGCCCGATCATCGGACCGTGGCCGCCCGCTCCCCGTACCCTCTGCCATGCTCCCCGGCTCCCCCGCCAGGGTGCTCGATCCCTGCCTTGCGGGTGGGCCGGATGTCGTCGGCGGGTGCGTGGGCCTCCCGCCTGACGGGCTTGCATCCCCGCCGCACGCCGGCCGGGAGGGGCCTTCCCCGGCCGGTCATGCCGCGTTCACCCAGGTGACACAGCGCGAGCAGTGTTCAGTGGTGGGTCCTGCGAGCGCGCCACCGGTCCACGTAATCACGAATCTTGCGCTGATGCCGCGGATCCTTCGCCATCGTCTTGACCTTCTCGACGTGCTCCTGCCCCTTCGGGCTGCGCAGATAATCCCTGATGCGGTCCATCATGGAAGCCATCGTTTTCACCACCGTCTATCGATCGCCGTTTCCACCGAACGGCTACCCTCGACATCCCCCGCCAATCACGCATAGCGCTCGCAAGCCGGAAAAACAGGACAAGGGATGACGATTGCGGGGTACAACCGCGACCGGCCGGCCAACCTCGCATGACCAACTCCACATTGGTCGGACATAGCACCCGCGAGCTGCCGATTTGACGCTCAACCAGGGAACCGATCGGCCGGCCGGTCGCCGCGCGGGTCCCCCCGTTCCGGTCTCACGACGTGCGTTAGGTTGGTGCCCCGCCGCACCGTCGCAGGCGTCGCGCCGCCGGACGAGGCGCACGAAACGCGCGTTCGAAGGGAGGCACCCCGCTGACGGCCACCGACGCGACGTCCAAGGCGAAGATCATGGAACGGGTCCGGCGGCTGCTGGACCTCGCGGAACACCCCAACACCGGCGAAGAGGAGGCGGCGCTCGCCTCCGCCCACGCGGCCTCCCTCATGCTGCGGCACGGGCTCGACGCCAGCGCCGTGCGGCGAGGCGCCACCGGACGCTCCGAGAAGATCGACGGCATCCAGTTCGAGGTCTCCAACCGCGGCGGCCACGCCCGGGAACGCTGTTGGGCGCTCCACCTGATCTGCGACGCCCTCGGCTGCAAGGGTGCACAGCACTGGACCGGCGTGCGAGGACGCGGCATCCGCGGCGCACGCCACGTCACCATGACCGTCGTCGGCCCCGAACCCGTGCTCGACAGCCTGCGCGTGCTGCTCCCCTCCATCACCCTGCAGATGGAGAACCAGGTCAGACCCGCACTGCGGCGCTTCACCGCGCGTGAACTGGAAGCCGTCGCCGGCAAGGACCGGCGCGCCCGTGCGACGTCCGACTTCCGCCGCGCCTTCTACGTCGGCTTCGGCGCGGGCGTCTCGGCCAAACTCCTGGCCCGAGTCGCCGAAATAGCCGACCAGGTGAAGGGCACCGGCGCAGAACTCGTGCTCCTCGACCGCTCAGCACTCGTCCAGGCCGAGTTCCAGCGCCGCTTCCCCGGCCTGAGACGCGCCCGCGCCACCACACTCGACGCCGCCGGCTACCACACCGGCCGCGAAGCGGGACGCCTCGCCGACCTCAGCGACCGCAACCTCCCCGACCTCCCCCTCCACCAACTCCCCCACTGAACCCCCCAACGCTCGAACCGCCCCACACCCACACCCAACCCACCAAGGCGGTACAGCCAAACGCCATGCCCGTGCCCTACCCGTCGAGGCAGTACATACAGGTGACGCCCGTGCCGTCGAACCAGCCATTCTCAGGCCCGCGCTCGTAGACCACTTCCCACCGATCACTCCTCCACGACCTGCCGCTGCGTTACTTTTGGTGACCGGGGGTTGCCGGAACGTCGGAGGGCCGAGACCGTGACACAGGAACCAGGATCCGTGCCACCCGGGACCGGACCCCTGTCACCCGATTTCACAGGCATCGACCCGAACCTCATGGACGGTTTCATCACCGAGATCGACCACGCCCGAGGCACCATCGGCGAGCACACCGAAGCCATCCGCCGCATCTTCACCACCAACGGCATCCCAGCAACTTCCCTCGCCCCCATCACCGAGGTAGAGCACTGGATAGACCACCACCTCCCCGACCTCCGCCGTCGAGTACAGATAGCCAAGAACACCGCAAAACTCCCAGACTGGTCCCCAGGCGCGGGCCGCGGGCTGGTGCCCTACAAGGAGACGAATGCGCTCCCGGCAGCCGAAGCGCAGCGGCTCGGCACAGACCTGGCTGCCGAGTACAAGGCGATCAACCCCGACGTCTTGTTCGATCCGGGACTGGACGAGAAGTACCAGAAGATCGTAAACGTCCTTGAAGCCAACGTTCACGACCCGCAGTTCACCGCCGCCTTCTTCGCCGGTCTTGGCCTGAATCGCACCTTACGGCTCCCCGAACTGCTGCGACGCAACCTGCAGGAGAGCGACCAGGCAGCGGTCGACACTGTCAGCCAGGCCCTCGGGACGGCCGTCACCGCGGGCGGCGCTGCGGTCGCCGGTTTCGCTGCCATCAGCAACGGCATGAAAAAGAAAGCCTCCAACTACGACGAACAGCGAGCGATCGGAGAACTGCTATCCGCCGGCCGATTCCCGACCGAGTGGCTCGCCGAAGTCGTCGTCACCCAAATCTTCGTCCCCGGTGACAAGAGCAGGGGCAAGGTGCTGGCCCCTTACCTCCAAGCGCTCGCCAAGGACCCCGGCGCGGCTCGCCTGGCGATCAGTGTAGCCACCAGTGACAGTCCACTACCCAAAGATCCCTTCGCGAGTCTGGCGCCATCGCTGCGGTCACACCCGGAAGACCAACGCCCCGACCTGGCAGCCTTTCTGAAGAATCTTAACGATCGAGCCAGCGCGCATGACACTTCAGCCGATTCCTTCGGCCGCCTCTTGGCCGCAGCCTCAGGCGTCTACGACGAACAAGACGGCCACCACAGCGACGCAGCAGCCCGTTTCGCCTTCACCGTCATCACCACCGCATCCGCCTTCAATCTCGCCGAACCCACAAGAGTTTACCTCTCCCAGATGGCCGGCTCCTATATCACCGAAATCGCCGAAGGAGCCGATCTCGGTGACGCCAATCACGTACTCCCTAGCGCCTTCGGCGCAGTGGAATCTCAAATCCCAGGCCTGAAGCCCAGCTTCCAACTAAGCCCTGAAGACACCTACAAGTTCATCAAGACCTTCGCCAATAATCTACACAACCAGGCGCCATTCCAAGCCGGCATGGACATCCTTACCACTCGACTAATCGGCGACGCAGTATCAGACATGACGATAACCAGAGACTCAACCCGCCTAGACGATACCTTCGCCGTCCTCGGAAATCTCCGCGGCCTACAGCTAGCAGCCCGCGAGAAGCTCGGAAAAGCCATAGACGACGCAGCGGAGGAGTACAGGAATAACGAAAGCATGCTGATTGGAACGGTATTCGGCATCGCAGGTCTGGGCGGGGTGCTCGAACGAGTTCCAAAGACGTGGACAGCCATCAGCACAGCCTGGTCTGGATACGACACCTATGTTAGATCAGACGAGAAAGAGCTCGAAAAAGTCCGCACGGCCGACGAGCGCGAAACTCTAGGCCGTCAACACGCAATTGCTCAATCACTGATAAGCGCTGGCCTCAAGCCCGAGGTATCTCCCACAGACTACCAAAATGCGCATCCGAATGCTGTTCCCATCGCCGACGACGCCGGCAATCTACGCCCGTTCGCCGACATCCTTAAGCTGGGGAATGATGGACTTGACTCCCTAGATCGATGGTTTCTTGAGAACGATATGGGCAAAGACAAAAACTCTCTAGGCGAAACGACTCGCTTTCTGGCTGACCGCTTCGATGGCCGCAAAGACTACGCAAGAGATCGAGCACACGTATTTGATAACTAGCTATCGAGCATCGAGACATCCCGTCTCACCACTAACAGCATACTGACCGTCTCCCGGCGCATCAAGGATTAGAATAGTATGCGCCGCCTTATTCTCCACACGAATAGGCTGGCCGGGATCGCCTGTCGAAACAATCTCATACGCCCCAACCCTCTTAACTGCCCCCAACAAAGCATCAACAAGCGCATCGGGCTTACGCTTTGGAAGATCTCTTCCTGTCGCCGCAAAGGTCCGCTTAGCCTTACCTTCGCCGCAGGGGATATCCTTGCCCCCAGGGTCCGTTATGGCGACATTTTCCGCATTTCTCTCTTCTAGCAACCGAAGGATGTCGCTTTTCAGTGTTTGGCCCGCTTTAGAGACACTCGGGCCTTTGTCGGGTGTGCATCCGGTTAGTATCAGCATGGCGAGCAAAGCGATGGCCACAACCTTCCGGTGAAAATCCAGAGGACTGGACTGTTGCATCATCTTCGCCTCCAGGGCTGGCCGTGATCCAGACGGATCCCACATAATCTCAGTCAGAGCCGCTGTGCCACCTAGTATCCACTTCCTCATTCAGACTTTCATCGCGGTAGGAGTCAGACGTTGCCCATCGACGACGATTTGGTTCCGAATCCCCGGCATCGGGACCTGGAGGCGGCGCTGGACGTCGTGCGGGCGCACGTCCAGGTGCTGGAGAGAGTCCTCGACCCCGCGTGTGCCACCTTCGGTGGTCAAGCCGTGTGGGTGGGGCCGACAGCACGCGCGTTCGGTGAAGAGTTGAATGGCCGGCGGGCTCGGATCAAGACGGCTGCACAGCACGTCCTCGCCGAACTTGAGGAAGAGCTGCGCACAACTCCTAGCAGGGTGTCGCGCACAGCGGCCGGAAGCATGAGCGGTTGGGGATAGTTGTCCGCTGCGTCGCCTGACCCTTGATCATTGCCTGTCTATGCCCTGCTGTGTCCAGGGTAGGTAAGCGTGGAGGGGTCGGGAGGGTGGACGTCGGCCAGTGCTTCTCGCCAGTCAGCGGTTGTCGAGCCGAGGGCACCCAGCAGGGCATCGAACTCATAAGCGCGCACCACGATGCTGATGATCGGTAGGGTATTGGGATCCCGGAGCGCAAGGGTGGCAAGGCGACACGCTTCCTCAACCTCACCGGATTTCGCGAGCGCGGTCGCATGCGCGAAGCGCACCAGCGCCGGATCACTTGAGACAGTCGGATCGTAAGCTGCGAGTGCCCGATCTGTCGCACTCGCAGTGCCATCGACGTTGCCCAGATCTGCCCAGCCGCGCGCCTCGTAGAAGGCTTGTCGCTCAGGCTGGAAGGAAAGAATTCCCGGTCGCACCAGGTCAGATGGGCATCGGTCCAGCGCGTTCCGGCTCCGGTTTATCGCCCGCTCAAAGGCGGCACGGTCTCCGAGAGACGCGTGCGCCAGAGCGGCGAAGCCCCACATCCACGCGATCGCGGGAGTTGCTCCGGTGGCCTGCTCGAGACGGGGGCTCACCAGGGCCAACGCATCTCGAGGGTTCCCGGAGTAGGTCGGGATCAACGTGGTGCTGGCCAGGGCGAGATCGGAAATGTACCTGTCACCGGCCTCATCGGCCGCCCTCCCAGCCGCTGCGTACCAGCGGCGAGCCAGAGGGAAATGGTTGAGATTGAACAGAACTTCTCCGACGACGATCGAGAGCCGAGCTCCGACTCGCGCAAGACGTCGTTGCGCTTCGATCGGCTGCCTTCGGCCCAGCAATTCGCGCACGCTGGTCAGATGCATCAAGGTTTCCGCTAGAAGCGTGACAGGCATCACCTTTTCGATGCGCTGCCCCAGTCGATCGGCCTCGGCTTCTAGGAATACGATGCGGTCCTCTCCTACGGAGGTGGCATCGAGAACCTGTTCGAGGAGGTCGGGGCCGCGCCAGAGGGGGTCGGTTAGGCCGAGGGCCATGGTGGTGGCGCCGAGGTGGAAGACTTCTCGCCGGTTCGTGGCCGCCTCCCGGGGGTCGGGGCGCGCCGGGGCGTCGCCGGTGCCTTTACCCTCAGGGTCGTACGGCGCGAGCAGTTCCGCAACGGTGTGGCCGGGGAACATCCGTTCCAGGACTCGGCAGTGATCGGCATGCGGCTTGGTCTTCAGGTGACCCTTCAGCCAGCGGCCGAACGCCTCCCTGCTCGGCGAAGACCCGATCAGACGCCGGTCGATGCCCCGTGCCACCTTGTCGTACTCCAGACAGAACGCCCGATGCGTCTCCTGATGACGCCTCGACAACAACACCTTCAGCAACGTCTGCCGGCCAGGCATGGGAACACCGCCTCAGAGGATCGAATCTTTCACGGAAAGTAATGTCTTTGACACGCTAGGTCATGACCGAGGTCGAGGACAGCCACTTTTCTGGGTTGTGGAGACAGGACACCGGCACGACACATCGGCGGCGGTACGAAGCCCGTCGTCGACACGAGCGGGCGGACTCGCGGGCCGGACCGGGGCCGTAGCGTCCCGGGCGAAAACGCACCGCGAACCGCCATGGGCCCCCACCCGACCGCAGGTCATTCGGTCATCCGTGGACGGCAACGTCTCTCCTCTGCCGGGTGACGAATGCCGCGTTCGGCTGGCCGGACGTCGTACCGGGACGAGCATCGCGCTCGGCTGGGAGAGCGTCGTTGCTCGGATGGGTGCCGGGGTGCCGGAGGACGGCGGGAGTCGTTGTCGGTGCGGCGTCGCGGGGCGGGGGCCTGGGGGTTCGTGGTGCGTTCCGCTACCGATCTGAAGGCGACATCTGACTTATATGTCCAGCTCTCCGGCTCCCCTCGAGCCCTTCGCGGCCGTCCAGCGCATCCGGTACACGGTGTGGTGCGTCGGCCTGTCTCTCGGTCTGCTGATCACGAGCGCCCTGCCGTGGCTGCGCCAGTCGTCCCCCTGGTCCGCGGGCGCGGTGCTGTCGCTGTGGGAGCTGCCGGACTCCGGCGTCCGCGCGGTGAGCGAGCACGGCGTCAGCGCGCTCGGCATGCTGCTGCTCGCCGTCTCCCTCACCCTGCTCACCGCGCTGCACCCGGCGCGCCCCATGGTGCTCGGCGCGCTGCTCGCGGCCGTCCTGAGCTTCTTGAACATCATGTGGCTGCACCAGGCGCTCGCCGAGGGCCGCGGCCGCCCGGCGGGCATCCCGGCCTCGTTCAGCGCCGCGCCCGGCGTGGCGGCCGCCCTCGCCGAGACGCTCGCCCTCGTACTGGGACTGGGCCTGCTCGCCCTGCTCGACTCCGCCGACGAGCGTGACGCCGTCCGGCGGGCGGCGGTGCCCGCCGGAGAACGGCGGCCGGCATCTCCCTGGTCCGCCGAGATCGGCCGCAGGCTCGGGCACGCGGCGCGGGGCGGGACGGTGTCCTTGCTGCTCGTCATCGGGAGCACGCTCCCCTGGGTGCGTCTCCGGCACGGTCGCGAGAATGGCGAGGACGTGTTCAGGTACCTGTCGCTGTGGGATCTGGCCGGCTCGTCCGCCGGTGCGAGCGTGACCCCGGCCGCCGAGACGGCTCTGTCCCTGCTGATGGTGTCCTTTCTGCTCCTCCTGCTGGTCGCGAGCGAACCTGATCGTTTCGTCGGCTGCTGGGTGTTGCTGTCGGTCTGCCTGACGTCGGCGTCGCTGTGGTGGCTCGCCCGCGCGGTGCACGGTCTTGAGCGCGCCCCGGACGCCGTCGAGGTGCGGACGCTCCCGGGCCAGGTGGTGACGGTGGTGGTGCTCGCACTCGCCGCGGCCATGGTCGTGGCCGTGATCCTGCCGCGCGGGCGACCCGCGCCGCGTCTCCTGGCCAGGTGGCGTCGCGGACGGGCGCCGACGGGCGCGGACGACACATCCGTGACGCCCGGCCGACAGGAGTGAGCCCGCGAACGGGGTGCCGGCGGGCTGCCGACGGCCAAGCCGGAGGTCTTGGCTTTTACCCGGGCGCCAGAGTGGCGGCCCGTAGTTCCCCGGCGGTGCTGGCCGGGTCGGCGCATCGGTCCGTTCGCTGGACAGTGCGCGCGCCGGTTCGGCAACCGGACGCGCTGAGCGGGCCAGTGCGAGCCGCTCTGCGCGGTGTGCCGCCGGACGCCGGGGGCGCGATGCGAACCTTCCTCCCTTAAGGACACCGATACACATGCGCGATGACGCCGGCTCGCCCGTTGTCCGGCTGCTCGAGAGGGCGGCGTTCCCCTCCACCGAGGCTTCCGTGCCGGAGGCCAGGCGGTGGGCGGCGAAGCTGCTCGACGGTCACCCGCGGCTGGACGACGCCCTGCTCCTGCTGTCGGAGACGGTCACCAACGCGGTGCTGCACACCCGGTCGGCGGCGGTCGGAGTCGTGCTGCTGGTCGAGGACGGCGACGGCCTGCAGATCGAGGTGGTCGACGAGGGCGCGGCGACCTCGCCGTGCGTGTGCCGGCACGCCGCCGCCGGCGAGCTCGGCGAGCTCGGCGAGCTCGGCGAGCTCGCCGAGTCGGGACGGGGCATCCGCCTGCTCCGGACGCTCGCCGACCAGTGGGGGTTCACCGAGGAACGACCGCGGTGCGTCGTCTGGTTCGCCTTCCGCGCCCTTGTGGAGGTGAGCGGCCCGAAGTGCCCCTCGTCCCGGGCGAGCCGGCCGTAGGACCGAACGGACTGAACGGACCGAAGGGACCTGCAGGGCCTGTACGGGGGTGGGATCAGTGGGATTCGTCTGCCGTGGAAGCCTCGGGCTGGAGCGGGGCGGCGCGTTCGGCCACGCCGCGCAGCAGATCGACGAGGTGTCGGCGCTCGGGCTCGGCGAGCCAGCCGAAGATGTGCTCCCCCACCTGTTCAGCGGCCTGCCGCGCCTCCGCCAGAGTTCGCTCGCCATGAGGTGTCAGGACGATGCAGTACGCGCGCCGGTCCTGCGGCGCCCGCCGGCGGGAGACCAGCCCGCCTTCCTCCAGTTCGTCGATGAGCCGGACCATCGCGGATTTGTCCATGCCCGTGCGGTCCATCAGCTCCCGCTGGCTGACCGGGCCGTACATCGGCAGCGCGATCAGTACGGCGAATCCGCGGACGTTGAGGCCCAGCGGGCGCAGCGCCTGGTTCAGCCGCTCCCGGCTCCGGTTGTGCACCTCGGCCAGCAGCATGCCGAGCCCCACCTGGCCGGCGGCGGGGCCGCCGTCACCGGTCAGGAAGCGCTCGAGCAGATCTTGGAGCATGCGCACACTCTACTGCCACCCGATATAATCTCACCTTGAAACTGTCTCGCAATGCACCTATATATCGTCGCGCAGGAGAGATCATGCTCGGGTGGCCCCTACGGCGCATGGGCAAGGTGACCGTCGCGTCCGACATGTCGGCGACAGCCGTCACCGCGGAGGCGGACATCAGGACCGTGCGCTCACAGGGTCGGGCCGGCGAGCTTGGCGCGGATGAGGGCGGCGTCGGGGTGGCGGAGCTCGTCGAGGATGTGCAGGCCGAGGCGCCAGGCGCGGTGGGCGGCGTCCTGGTCGCCGATGGCCTGGTAGGTGTCGCCGAGCCGGCTGAGGGTGCGGGTCTCGAAGTACAGGCTGCCCGTCCGCCGGTACAGCTCGAGGGCCTGCTGGTAGCGGGCGATGGCCTCCTCGTGGTGGCCGAGGTGGTGGTGGGCGTAGCCGAGGCTGTCCCAGATGGTGGCCTCGCCGATCTGGTCGGGGAACTCCTCGCACAGTTCGAGGGCTTTCTGGCAGTAGGTCAGGGCACGCTCGTGGTCGCCGAGGCGGGCGTGGGCCCAGCCGACGTTGTTGAGCGCGACGACCTCACCGGGACGGTGGCCGGCGGCGGTGAACAGCGCGAGGGCCCGCTCGGCGTGGAAGAGCACCTGGTCGTACCGGCCCTTCAGGTCGCTCACCCAGGTGAGGCCCTGGTTCGCGTCGGCCTCGTAGGCGAGGTCGCCGAGCCGCTCGAAGAGGTCCAGAGCCCGCCGCAGGTGGGTGTCGGCCTGGTCGATGTGCCCGAGCCCGGCGTGGAGGAGTGCCAGGCCCCGGTGGCTGTGGGCCTGGCCGGTCTGGTCGCCACGGCGCTCGGCGGCGTCCAGCACCCTGTAGTAGGTCGTCATCGCCTCGTTGAGCCAGCCGCCGCGCTGGTGGAAGAAGGTGGTGGTGAGGGCGCAGACGAGCCGCCAGGCGTGCGTGTGGAACCCGGCGTCGACGGCCTGGTCGATGGCCGCGAGGATGACGGGGTACTCGGCGGCGAACCAGTCGACGGCCTGCTGTTCTGTGAGGGTTTCGGGGACTACGCCGTCCAGGGTGGGATTCAGCGTGATGGGCGGCTGGGAGGAGAAGCGGCGGCCCGCCGACTGGGCCGTGTGCAGGTAGTGGTCGAGCATGCGGTGCGTGGCGGCGCGCCGGTCGGCCTCGGAGTCGTTGGTGTGGGCCAGTTCGGCGGCGTAGGTGCGGAGCAGGTCGTGAAGGGTGTACCGCCCGGGGCTGTACTCGGTGACGAGTTGCGCGCGGGTCAGCTCGGCCAGCAGCAGGCGGGTGCGCCGCGCCGGCAGGCCGGCCAGGCTCGCGGTGACGCTCGCCGTGACGTACCGGCCGGGGTGCAGGCCGAGCAGCCGGAACAGCCGGGCCGCGTCCGGGCTGAGGGTGTGGTACGACCAGGAGAACGCCGCCCGCACGTTGCTCGCGGGGTCGCCGCCGTCGAACGCGTCCAGATCGCCGTGGGCCTCCCGAAGCTCCTCGGCCAGGGCGGTGAGCGGGAAGCCGGGGTTGGTGGCGGCGCGGGCGGCGACGATGGCGAGGGCGAGCGGCAGCCGCGCGCACAGGGCGCCGATCTGGTCCACCGCCCGGGCCTCGGCGGCGACCCGGCCGGCGCCGAGGCGGCGGGCCATCAGTTCGCGGGACTCGGCGGCGGACAGCAGGTCGAGGCTGATCGGCCGCGCGCCCTCGACGGCGACCAGCCCGGCCATCTGGTCGCGGCTGGTGACCACCGTGAGGCAGGCGGGGTCGCCGGGCAGCAGCGGCCGTACCTGGTCGGCGTCGCGCGCGTTGTCCAGCAGGATGAGCACGCGCTTGCCGGCGAGCAGGCTGCGGTACAGGCTGAACTGCGCGGCCTCTCCGGCCGGTATGCGCTGCCCGGACACCCCGAACGCCTCCAGGAACCCGCAGACCGCCTCGGCCGGGCTCATCATCGAGCCGTCGGGGTCGAAGCCGCGCAGGTTCACGTAGAGCTGCCCGTCGGGGAAGCGGTCGCGGACGCGGTGGCCCCAGTGGACGGCGAGGGAGGTCTTCCCCACCCCGGCGCCGCCGCCGATCGTGGCGACCGCGGCGAAGGACGGCGCTCCGGCGGGCGGCACGGCAGAGGAAGGCACGGTCGAGGACGGCACGGCAGAGGAAGGCGCGGTGGAGGACTGCGCGGCGAAGGACGGCGCGCCGGCGGGGGGCAGCAGCGCGTCCAGGCGGGCGAGCTGGTCGGCCCGGCCGACGAAGGAGGTGACGTCGGCCGGCAGTTGCCTGGGCGTGATGGCGGCGCCGACGGAGCCCGGCGGGCCGGCGTCGTCCTCGCGGTGGCGGTGGCGCAGCAGCCGCAGGTGGGTCTCACGGAGCAGCGAGCCCGGCTCGATGCCGAGCTCGGACGCGAGCCGGTCGCGGGCGCCCGCGTACAGCTCAAGGGCCTCGGGGGTGCGGCCGCACCGGTGCAGCGCCAGCATCAGCAGCGACTGGAGCCGTTCACGGAACGGGTTCTCCTCGGCGGCCCTGCGCAGTTCGCCGACGGCGTGGATGTGCCACCCGGCTTCGAGCTGGGCGTGGAAGTAGTCCTCCAGCGCGCTGAGCCGCCGCTCTTGGAGGGCCGGGCCCTCCAGGGCCAGGAGCGGCTCGGTCACGCCGCCGAGCGCGGGCCCCTGCCACATGGCGAGCGCGGCGCGCAGGCGGTGCGCGGCGGAGTCGGCCGTGCCCGCGGCCAGTTCGGCGTGGGCCTGCGCGACGGCGCCGTTGAAGGCGTCCAGGTCGAGCTCGCCCGGGCGCACCTCGAGGAGGTAGCCGGGGCGGCGCCGGTCGATCGCGTCGCGGCCGATGATCTTGCGCAGGTCGGATATGTGGACGTGGAGCTGCCCGCGGACGCTGGCCGGGGCGGCCTCGCCCCACACCCGGTCGAACAGCTGTTCCTCGGACACCACGCGGTTCGCGCCCAGCAACAGGGCGGCCAGCACCGCCCGCTGTTTGGGACCGCCGAGGCGCGCCGGCCCGTCCCCGCCGGCCACAGTGACCGGACCCAGCAGCTGATAACGGAAACGCACCCGGTGAGTCCCCTCCTTCGGCTGCGCCAAGGCTACTGGGGAGTTCCGGATCATGCGCGGCGCCGGCGTGACACCTCCCGCCGGTAGCCGCCCGGGCTCTCGTCGCTGCGGACCGAGAAGGCGTCCGAGATCATCTCGGCGGTCCGCGCGCGGCTCTCGGCGTTCGCGGGCACGAACTCCGTACGGCGGAGCAGCTTGCTCTGGTACGCCTCGCGGGGCACCGGCTGCACCGCGAACAGCGGCATCCTGCGCGACAGCTGGACGACCTCGTCGGAGCGCCGGAAGCGCAGGTTGCCCATCAGGGGGCCGTGCCACCAGCCGGTCTCGAGCATGCCGTCCTGGACCTCGTAGGTGATGCTGCCCGGCATGTTGGGCACGCCGCGCACCAGCAGGCTCCACTCCGGCGGGGTGACCGCGACAAGGCCCGTCCAGATCTGCAGCAGGCCGGGTTCGGGAGGGGTGGCGAAGACGGGAAGCCCGAGGAAGGCGTCGTCGGCGGGTTCGCCGCCGAGCAGCCGGATCAGCGTCCGCGCGGCGACGTTGGTCAGCGGCATCCAGTCGCCGGCGCTCTCCATGAGCCAGTGGAAGGCGGTGCCGTCCCACTTGATGTAGCAGTCCACCGGCGGGTACAGGTACCACCCGAAGCCGGAGGCCGCGCGGAACGGCTCGCAGTACGAGACCGCCCGGAAGGGCGGCGTGCCGAGCACCGAGGGGTCGGCGGCCGTCGGGGGCACGACGCCGTCGAAGCAGGCGCGGAACGAGAAGGACGTCATGGCGGAGAGACCTTCGGGTGCTGAGACCTTCCCGTCCGAGGGCGCCGCGAGGCTCTTCGAAAACGCTGCGGAGTCTTCACAAGGGGCCGCGCGCCGACGCCGGGGGTGCGGCCTGGCGCCGTCGAGGCGCCCCGGGACGGTAAGGAGGTCGTGGGGGGAGACCCGCGCCCCGGGGCCTTGGGGCTCCGGAGGCGCGAGCCCTCGGATCAGGCCGGCTCGGTGCTCACGAAGATCAGCTCGTCCGAGCTGCGGGGGGCGCTCCAGACGATGCTCATGCGGATGGGGAGCGTCAGCGCGTCCCGCAGGATCTGCGTCTCGGAGCTCCGCTTGCCGGTCGTCTGCCCATGCGTCATTGGAATCCTCCGGTGTTCGGGTGGCGGAACCTTCCCGGCAAGGGTGGCGCGGGCCGCTTCGAAAACGCTTCGGAACAGCTTCGGAAGATCTTCGGGCGACCTGGGAGCGGGCGGGGCCGGACGGCGCGTTCGCGGTCCCGCCCGCGTCCCGGTCAGTGAGGGCGGCGGGCGAAGCCGTCGGTGGCGGTGATGAGGCGGTCGAGGATGCCGGGCTCGGAGTAGGCGTGGCCGGCGTCGCCGACCATGTGGAACTCGGCCTCGGGCCAGGCACGGTGCAGGTCCCAGGCGGTCCTGGCGGGGGTGCACATGTCGTACCGGCCCTGGACGATGACGCACGGAATGTGCCTGATCTTGTCGACGTCCCGCAGCAGCTGCTGGTCGTCGTAGAAGAAGCCGTTGTTGACGAAGTAGTGGCATTCGATGCGCGAGAACGCGACGGCGTAGTCGTCGTCGGAGTGCGCGGTGATGATCGCAGGGTCGGGACGCAGGGTGATCGTGGAGCCTTCCCAGACGCTCCACGCCCGGGCCGCGGGCACCCGGACCGCCGGGTCGAGGTCGTTCAGGCGGGCGTGGAAGGCGGCGATGAGGTCGGTGCGCTCGTCCTCGGGGATCGGCGCGACGTAGGCCTCCCACAGGTCGGGATAGACCAGTGACGCGCCTTCCTGGTAGAACCACCGCAGTTCCAGGCGGCGGAGCGTGAAGATGCCGCGCAGGACGAGCTCGGTGACCCTTCCGGGGTGGGTCTGGGCGTACGCGAGCGACAGCGCGCTCCCCCACGATCCGCCGAAGACCTGCCAGCGGTCGATGCCGAGGTGCTCGCGCAGGCGCTCCATGTCGGCGACCAGGTTCCATGTCGTGTTGTGCTTCAGCGAGACGGCCGGGTCGCTGGCGTGCGGCACGCTGCGCCCGCAGTTGCGCTGGTCGAACAGCACGATGCGGTAGGCCTCGGGGTCGAACTGGCGGCGGTGGACGGGAGTGCAGCCGCCGCCCGGCCCTCCGTGCACCATGACCACGGGCTTGCCGGCGGGGTTGCCGCAGACCTCCCAGTAGACGTGATCGCCATGGCCGACGTCGAGCATGCCCGAGTCGTAGGGCTCGAGCGGTGGATAGAGCGTCCTCATGACCAGCCATCTTGGCAGCGCGTGAGCCCGGTGTCCGAGCGGACATGCCTGTTCGCGGGTGTCCGCCCCGGCGGGCGCGCCGTCAGGGCGTCTTCGCCGCGCGGTCGCGGTTCCGCGGAGTATTCGTCGTCGTTGCCGCTCCTGTGCCGTCTTTTTGCACCGGAGATCGCGATATCCCGAAGGAGATCCTCATATGGTCTCGCCCCCGGTTCTTGGGGGGGTTGAGACCGAAGGCGAGACCATATGAAGCCGGACGGAAACGACCGGTGGACCGCCCCGTGGGAAGCCCCGGTTCCGTCCGGGGGTGAGGCGGGCGCGCCGCGCCTTTCCGTCCGTCGGCTCACACCGACGGGCAGGAGGGGATTGCCCGCGGTGCGGCACCTGGAGGGGTTGCTTTCGGTGGATGTCCCGCTCTAGGTGCGGCCGCCGCGGCACCTTGTTCCACCGCCGTGCCCTGCGGTGGCACGGCGTCCGGCACACGGGCCCCTTGCGCGAGAGTCGCCGGGGACGGATCCCGCCCTCGCGCCGTGAGCTGGAGTGGAACATGTCATGCCGCGCCCGGCTGTGGGCGTGGCCGGTGCCGTTGGTGTCTCCTCGGGATCGCGCATCTTGGCCCGGCCCGAGGCGGAGGGCAGGCCGTGTCGCGGGCGCGGCACGAGTGACGGCCGGCGGCGACCTCGCCGGCCCCGGCGGAACAAGCCGCGAACACCACGGTGAAACCGGACATGAAAGCGACAATTCCCCTCATTCGCATGATGGTCTTCTCGCCCTCCATTCCGGTTCGTGTGGAATCCAGCACTGCATGCGATTACTCGCAGCAGGCGGCATGGCTATGGGTATAGTCGCCAATGGGTTGTCCAGCGAGGGTTTGTCCCACTGGACAAACAACGTCCACGGGGAGAGCTGGTATGGGACGCCCGGAACGTGAGCTGGATCCGGACAAAGACCTCCTCCACGCCTTCGCCTTCGGCCTGCGGCGATTACGGGAGGCCGCGGGCCGGCCGAGCTACCGGCGGCTGTCCGCCGAGGCCAACTTCTCGGTGACCGCCCTGTCCGAGGCGGCGGGCGGCACCGTCCTGCCGAGCCTGCCCGTCACCCTCGCGTACGTGCGGGCGTGCGGCGGCGACGTCCGCGAGTGGGAGGACCGCTGGCGCAAGCTCGCCGACGAGCTGGCCCGGCAGGACGGCGACGAGCCCGCCGGGCCCGCCGGCGACGCCCCCTACCGCGGCCTCGCGACGTTCGGCCCCGAGCACGCCGACCTGTTCTTCGGCCGCGAACGGCTGGTGGCCGACCTGTGCGCCAGGCTCGGCGCAGCACCGCTGCTGGCCGTCTTCGGCGCCTCGGGGGCCGGCAAGTCGTCGGTGCTGCGCGCGGGCCTGCTGCCGGCCGTCGCGGCGGGGGCGGTGGCCGGCGGCGAGCACTGGCCGGTCGTCGTCCTGACGCCGGGCGAGCACCCGCTGGAGGCGCTGCGCCTTCGCCTCGCGGCCGAGAGCGCGACCCCCGCCGCCGTCCGCCTCGCCGTCGCGCGGGTGCTCTGCGACCGGCCGGGCGGCGCGCGGCTGCTGGTGGTGGTCGACCAGTTCGAAGAGGTCTTCACCCTGTGCCGGGACGAGCGGGAGCGCGCGGAGTTCGTCTCGCTGCTCGTCGCCATGGGCGGCGAGCCGAGGGTGCGGGTGGTGCTGGGCGTGCGGGCCGACTTCTACGCCCACTGCGCCGGCCACGCCGACCTGGTCGCCGCCCTGCGGGACCGTCAGGTGCTGGTCGGCCCGATGGACGAGGAGGACCTGCGGCTGGCCATCTCGGGGCCCGCGGAGCGGGTGGGGTGCAAGGTGGCCCCCGAGCTGGTCGACATCATGGTCACCGAGGCGGGCGAGCAGTCCGGCGCGCTGCCCCTGATCTCGCACACGCTGCTGGAGACCTGGCAGCGCCGGCGCGGCGCCTCGCTCACCGTGGCCGGATACCGGGCGGCGGGAGGCGTGCGTGGCGCGATCGCCATGACGGCCGAGCGGCTCTACGGCGAGCTGCCCGAGGAGCGGCGGCACCTGGTGCGGCGGGTGGTGCTGCGCCTGATCGCGCCGGGCGACGGCACCGAGGACACCCGGCGGCGGGCGCGCCGCGCGGAGCTGGTGAGCGGTCCGGACAGCGCCGCGGTGACGGCCGTCCTGGACAGGCTGATCGAGGGGCGGCTGGTGACCGCCGACCAGGACAGCGTGACCATCGCCCACGAGGCTCTGATCCGCACCTGGCCCCGGCTGCGCTCCTGGCTGGCGGAGGACCGCGAGCTGCTGCGCGCCCACCGCAAGCTGACCGAGGCGGCCGCCGAGTGGGAACAGCACGGGCGCGACGCCGCCTTCCTGTACCGGGGAGCGCGGCTGGCGCACTGGGAGGGCCATCCGCTGGAAGGGCTCAACGACCTGGAGCGCGACTTCCTCGCGGCGGGCCGGGTGCAGCAGTCCAGGGAGCGCGGAGCGGTACGGCGGCGGGTCGTCCTCGCGCTGGGCGGCCTGACCTGCGCGGTGATCGCGGTGAGCGTGCTCGCGGCCATGGCGCTCGTGCAGGCCGGGGAGATCCGCGACCAGCGCGACGTCGCGGTGTCGCGCCAGCTCGCGGCCGAGTCGCGGAGCCAGTCGCAGTTCGACCCCGAGCGCGCGCTGCGGCAGGCGCGGCAGGCGTACGCCGTCCGGCCCACCGGCGAGGCCGAGACCGCGCTGCGGCAGGCGCTGATCGACCACCGGATGCTCGCGTCGATGCCGGGCCTCACCGGCAGGCAGCTGGGGGTGGCCTGGAGCGCGGACGGGACGCGGGTGGCGGCGAGCGCCTCGGACGGCACCGTGCGGGTCTGGGCGCGGGACGCGACCGGCCTGCCGTCCGGAGCTCCGCTCGTGCTCATCGGGCACCAGGGCGCCGTGTACAGCCCGGCGTTCAGCCCGGACGGACGCCGGCTCGCCACGGCGGGCACGGACGGCGCCGTGCGGGTGTGGTCGCTGGACGGCGGCGCCGCGCCGCTGGTGCTCACCGGCCATCGGGGAACGGTGTGGAACGTGGCCTTCAGCCCGGACGGACGGCGCCTCGCCAGCACCGGCGACGACGGCACCGTGCGCGTCAGGGACGCCGGCGGGAAGGGCCGGCCGAAGGTCCTGCGCGGGCACGACGGGCCGGTGGTCGGCGTGGCCTTCAGCCCCGACGGGCGCCGGCTCGCCAGCGGCGGCCACGACGGCACCGTGCGCCTGTGGGACCTTCGCACGGGAAAGACCGCGGCGGTGCTGCGCGGCCACGACGGCGCGGTCAAGACCGTGCGGTTCAGCCCGGACGGGACCAGGGTGGCCAGCGCCGGCGCCGGCGTCGACGGCACCGCGCGCGTCTGGCCGGCCGGCGGGCACGGCGACCCGGTCGTGCTGCGCGGCCACGACGGGACCGTCGAGGGCCTGGACTTCAGCCGGGACGGGCACTGGCTCGCGACCACCAGCGACGACTCCACCGTGCGGGTGTGGAGCCCGACCGGGGCCGGGCACCCGCTGGTGCTGCGCGGCCACCAGCGGGTGGTGTGGAGCGCGGCGTTCAGCCCGGACGGGTCGCGGCTGGTCACCGCCGGCGAGGACGGCACCGTGCGCCTGTGGTCCGTGCGCGACGGCTCCACCCTCTTGCGCGGCCACCGCGACGCGGTGTGGTCGGCCGGCTTCCTGCCCGGCGAGCGGCGGATCGTCAGCGGCGGGATGGACGGCGTCGTCAGCGTCTGGGACCTGGACACCGGGCGGCGGCGGCTGCTGCGCGGCCACCGCGGCGAGGTGCTCGGCGTCACCGCCGCTCCCGACGGCCGTCACGTGGCGAGCGCCGGACGGGACGGCACCGTGCGCATATGGGATCTGAACGGGACGAAGCCCCCGGTGGTCCTGCGCGGGCACAGCGGCGTCGTCTGGACGGCGTCCTTCAGCCCGGACATGCGCCGCGTCGCCACCGCGGGCATCGACGGCACGCTGCGCGTCTGGCCCGCCGACGGCTCCGGCACCGCCCTGGTCCGCAAGGCGGACGAGGACCAGATCAGGTTCGCGGCCTTCTCCCCCGACGGGCTCCACATCGCCACAGGCGGGGCGGACGGCACAGTGCGTGTGTGGGACACGGGCGGCGTCGCCCCGCCGGTGGTCCTGCGCGGCCACCAGGGGCTGGTCTGGGCGGTGGCGTTCAGCCCGGACGGCCGGCGGGTGGCCAGCGCCGGCAGCGACGGCACCGTCCGCGTCTGGCCGGTGGACGGGCGGGGCGCGCCGCTGGTCCACCGCGCCCACCAGGGCATGGTCTGGTACGTGGCCTTCAGCGCCGACGGCCGCTGGGTGGCCTCGGCCGGGCACGACGCCACGGTGCGCGTGTGGCGCGCCGACGCCGCCGGCCAGCCGCTGACCTTCGCGGGCTTCGGCGCGAGCGTCGAGAGCGTCTCGTTCGCGCGCGACGGGCGGCGCATGCTCACCACACACGACGACGGGACGGTGCGCGTGTGGAACTGCGACGCCTGCGCCCCGCCCGACCGCCTCCTCCAGCAGATCGACCACCACCTCGCCCCTTCCGCCGGGCCCTAGGCGGTCACCGGCCATGGCCCGGCCTCCACGTCCCGTCCCGATCCGGGCGCCAGGCGCCAGGCGCAGGGAGGCGGCGCGCGATGGGCCGTCGTGATCTACCCGGCCGCCTCCGAGAAGCCGCGCCGCCGGCGAACTCCGCGCCCCTGACGCGCATCTAATGTCGTGTCGTGCCGACGGCACGACACCGAGACAGGGGGCGCGCATGTCGGGAAGGCTCAGCCCGGACGATCCTGAGCGCCTGGGCGGGTACTGGCTGGCGGGGCGGCTGGGAGCCGGTGGCCAGGGCGTGGTCTACGAGGCCTACGACGGCGAGGGACGCCGCGTCGCGATCAAGGTGGTGCACGGCGGCGCGGCGAGCGACCCCGAGCAGAGGAACCGGTTCGGCAAGGAGGCGGCGGCGGCGCGCCGCGTCGCCTCCTTCTGCACCGCCCGCGTCATCGCCGCCGAGCTCGGCGGCGACCGGCCGTTCATCGTGAGCGAGTACGTGGAGGGACCGAACCTGCGGCGCGCGGTGCGGGAGGGGCGCGCGTTCGCGGGCGACGACCTGCACCGGCTCGGCACGGCGATCGCCACGGCGCTGGCGGCCGTCCACGAGGCGGGGGTGGTGCACCGCGACCTGAAACCGGACAACGTGCTGCTCGGCCCGGACGGGCCGCGGGTCATCGACTTCGGCATAGCACGGACGCTGGAGATGTCGCTGACGTCCACCGGCCTGGTGACGGGCACGCCGACGTACATGGCGCCGGAACTGTTCACCGGGGAGCGCGCTGGGCCGCCCGCGGACGTGTTCGCCTGGGGCGGCGTCATGCTGTTCGCCGCCACCGGGGAGGATCCGTTCAACGCCGAGAGCCTCGGCGGGGTGATGCACCGGGTGCTGTCGGTGGACCCCGATCTGGACGTCCTGCCGCTGTCTTTGCGGCCGCTGGTCGCCGCGGCCCTGCGCAAGGATCCGCGGGACCGTCCCACCGCCGTGGACCTGCTGCTGGCCCTGCTCAGCGGCGGAGAGGGCGCCGGCACGTCCCGGCTGCTGGAGCGGGGCAGCGCGGCGGCGGCACGGGTGGGCCCGGCCGTGGCCGGCGACCCCGCCCTCGGGACGCTGGCCGAGGACGCCTACGGCATGCTCTCGCCCGCCGGGCGCGAGCTGGCGCCCGCGGTCTTCCTGCGCATGGTCGCGATCGGCCCGGACGGGGAGCCGACCGGCCGTCCTGTTCCCGAGGAGGAACTCCCCTCCGGAGCCGAAGAAGTGCTGCGGGTGTTCTCCTACCTGCTGTCCCGCCAGGGCGGCGAAGTGCGGCTCGCCCGCCCGGCGCTGCTGGGCGCCTGGCCGAGGCTGCGCGCCTGGGTGGCCGACGAACGCGACGGCCTCCCCGTCCACGCCGGCATGCGCGCGCAGGCCCGGCAGTGGGACGAGCACGGCCGCCGCGACGGTGACGTGCTGCAGGGCAGCCGCCTCGACGCCGCCGTGACATGGGCCGCCACCGGACGCCGGCACCTCACCCTCAACCCGCTGGAACGGGACTTCCTTGCCGCGTCGGCCGCGCTGACCCGGCGCCGCGCGCGCCGCCGCCGCCTGCTCACCGTGGTACTCGCCGCCCTGCTCGCCGTGTCGCTGGCGGGCGGCGGCCTGGCGGCCTACCAGGGCGGCCGGATCGCCGACCAGCGCGACGAGATCACCGCGCAGCGCGACCGGGCCGAGGGCCGCGAGCTGGCCTTCCTCGCGGGCGGCCTGCGCACGACCGAACCGGTCACCGCGATGCTGCTGAGCCTCGCCGCGTGGCGGCTGTCCGGCGGCGTGGAGGCGCGCTCCAGCCTCATGTCCTCCCTCTACCAGCCGGAGACCTCGGTCTTCACCGAGCCGCCCGTGCGGGAGGTCGCCTACCGGGCGCTGAGCCGGGACGGGCGGCTGCTCGTCAGCGCGTCCCGGAGCGAGATCCGCCTGTACGACGTGCGGGAGCGGCGCCTGGCCAAGCGCCTGAGCATGCCGGCCACGCCGCGGACGGAGGTGCGGGACGCCGCCCTGAGCCCGAGCGGGCGGCTGGCCGCGGTCTCCACGAACGGCGAGCTCACCGTGTGGGACCTGCGGACCGGCCTGCGGCGCGGGCGGCTGCGGGTGCCGGGCGAGTCGGTGTGGACGCGGTCGCGGTTCGGGGACGACGAGTCCACTCTCGCCGTCGTGGACGACGACAACGAGCCCTACGTCTGGAACTTCACGACGGGCCGCACCTACGGCCGCCACCGCTGGACGGGCGCGGCTCCCGTCGTGTCCGCCACGGGTGGCCTCGCGGCGCTGACCCGCGTGGAAGGCGGGCTCAGGGCGTACCGGCTTCCCGGCGGCGGCGAGGACCCGCGCTTCCGCGCCGCCTGCCCGAAGGACGCCGGCGTGGCGGCCTTCAGCCCGGACGGCGGGACGCTGGCGTGCGCCGGGCGGACGATCCGGCTGGTCGCCGCGGGCACGGGCACGGCGCTCCCCCTCCACGACGACGAGGACTGGCCCTGGCCCGAGGGCGGCGGCGTGCTCGCCTCCGGCGGCGGCATCGGCCTGCGGTTCAGCGCCGACGGCCGGTCGCTGCTCGGCTTCGCCGGCCGGAGCCTCACCGTGTGGCGGGTCGCCGACCAGCGGCAGGTCTTCGCCTATCGCGCGGCCGGCGAGGTGACGGACGCGCGCTTCGACGCCGACGGGCGCACGGTGCGCTACCTGCTGGACGACGCGGTGGTCAGTCTGGACACGCGTCCCCGCCTCGCCGCGACCGGCGTCGGGAAGAACGTGTTCAAGGTCGGGCTGAGTCCGGACGCCCGATGGATGTCGGCCGAGCGGACCGACTCCACCCCGATCCGGCTGTGGGACGTGCGACGCGGCCGCTTCGCCGGGTCACTTCCCGGCACGGCCGACTCCGGGGTGCCGGCCGTGTTCGACGCCCGGGGCCTGACCATGGTGACCGTCACCGGCCGCAGGCTGCGCCTGTGGGACACCGGCTCGCTGCGCCGGATGTGGGAGTACCAGGTCCCCGCCGGGTTCGACGTGGGCGGCATGGCGTTCACGCCGGACGGCGCGACCGTCGCGGCGACCCTGACCCGCGCGATCGGGCCGCCGGAGGTGCGCCTGCTCGAATGGGACGCCCGGACCGGGCGGCTGATCAGGACGCTGCGGCCCGCCGCCGACCCGGGCCTGATCGCGTTCGCGCCCGACGGCCGGACGATCGCCACGACCGCGGGCCGCTTCCTCGACGCCGCCTCCGGCAAGCAGGTCGGCCCGGCCTTCAACAGCTCCTCCTACGGCGACGTGATCGCCCTCGGCCCGGCACTCGCCCCAGGAAGCAACCCTGGGGCCCGCCCGGAGGCCGACCCGGAAAGCGGCCCAGGGGCCGACCCGGAAAGCGGCCCGGAGATCGGACCGGGAAGCGGCCCAGGGGCCGACCCGGAAAGCGGCCCGGAGATCGGACCGGGAAGCGGTCCGGGGGCCGACCCGGAAAGCGGCCAGGCGAGCGGCCCGGGAAGCGGGCCGGGGGCCGACCCGGAAAGCGGCCAGGCGAGCGGCCCGGAAAGCGGCCCGGGAAGCGGGCCGGGGGGCGGTCCGAAAAGCAGCCAGGTGAGCGGCTCGGGAGGCGGCCGGGCGGGCAGCCCGGGAATCGTCCAGGCGGGCGGGCTGCTCGCCGTGACCGGAGGCGAGGGACGCGTCTCGCTGTGGGACACCCGCGCGGCGGCCCCGGTCCCGCCGGTGCTCCACGGGGTGACCCAGCCCATCGCCGCCATGGCCTTCTCTCCCGCCGGCGACCTGCTGGCCACGGCCGGCGAGTGGGGCACCGTCCAGTTGTGGGACGTGCGCGCCAAACGCCGGATCGGCCCCCCTGTCGAGCTGTTCGGCGACGCGGTCATGGGCCTGGCGTTCGACCCCGACGGCTCGGCCCTGACGGTCGCCGACCAGAGCGGCACCCTCTACCGGCTGCCCACCGGCGCCGAGGCGACCGCCGCCGCGGTGTGCGCGCGGGCCGGCCGCACCCTCACCCCCGCCGAATGGAGCCGCCACCTCCCCAGCCTCCCCTACAAAAACCCCTGCCCCCGCTGACCTCCCCCCAGAGCAAGCCGTCCCTCGACCGACCGCGCCCAGTTCGAAATAAAGAGGCCGTGGGTTCAATTGGTCCCCCCGATCCAGCTCAAAGGCCACTTGCGATCACCGCAAGTGGCCTTTTTGACCCCCGTACAGCAGCGAAGTACAGCAATGGCTGCTGACGAACAGTCGAGCGTCTTGCCAAGCCGCTTGAGCGCCTTCCGCGTCGCCTCCGATGTGGCTTCCGTGTAGACGTGCATTGACCCTTTTTCATCCTCTGAGGGCCGCCTGCTGGTCACAGCATGATCGCAGGCACGGCGTTCACCTGACGACATAGAGAAACCCCTGGTAGGCGGATTGATCACCACAATCCATCCGTCACAACCAGGGGGCTCGGATACTGTTCTATCGTGCTGCAATCGATTTGTCGCGTTCAACGCTGAACTATGTGGCCGAGTGTTCGCTGTCAGTGATCGTAGGCGGTCAGGGAGCGCTTGATGGGCTGGCCGGTCTTGTCGTTGTGCCAGATCGCTGCGGTCAGTGCGAGGATCCGTGAAAGGATCCGGATGACGACTCCGGCGAGGGTACGGCCGCCGCGTCGTTCCAGGTCGAGTTGCCCCTTGAACGTCTGGTTGATCGACTCGATGGTCTGCCGCAGTGGTTTGAACAGATGCGCCCCGGCGCGTTCGGGTTCCCCCTTGCGCGCCGGGCGCAACAAGGTCAGATCACGTTCAGTGAGGCCCTGCTCGAACGCGCGGCCGTAGTAGTTGCGGTCACCGATGAGAGTCTGATCGGGATGGCCGGCCATCAACTCCGGGGGGCGTGGTCGAGCATTCCCAGCAAGGTGTCGCGTTCGCCGGCCTTGACGCCGGTCAGCGCGAACGCGACCGGCAGCCCGCCCAGGGCGCACAACAGGTGGAGCCGCAACCCCCAGAAATACCGTGAGTGACTGGCGCAGTAGCCGTACTCGGCCCACCCGGCCAGGGCACTGCGCCGGGCCGTCTCCCGTGAACGGCCGCACTCCACCGGCGTGGAGTCGATGACCCACACATCGTCGTTCCACAGCGAGGTGTCCGCCGCGAGAATCCGGATCATGTTCAAGACCAGGCCGTATGACTTGCGCAGCCGCTTGCCGTAACCGGATTGGCCGGGCAGATACGGGAACATCCCTCTCAGCTCAGCATGGGCGTAACGCATCCATCGGCGTTCGGAGGCGAAGCCCAGCAACGCCGACATCACCGTCAACGTGACCAGCTCGGCATCACTCAGCGTAGGAGAGATGCCGACCTTCGGACGCCAAGGCGCGAGGTCCGGCGAAGCCTTCACCGCGTCGTCGATCTTCACATAGAGTGCCGTTGCGAGGGTGTTCAAGTCGGTCGTCACAAACTGATCTTGAACGCCCTCGCCCCATGTCCGCAGGCCATCCCATGGACTGAATAATCATCTAGGGGCGCACGCCGCACCGCTTCCGATGCTCAGCCCTGGCGGCCCTGCGCTCCGGATCCGCCTGCCACCGAATAACTTAGGCTGGTCGTCGGCCGGGTGCTGTGTACAGCAGCGGGTACAACAACGCGCCTTACGTGATCACACCGCGCCGGTCGTCTTCTGCCGATTGAGGAGGGCGAGGAGGTATCACGCCGTACAGTCTCACCGTCAGCACCGAGGCGCCAGCTACCTTGTCTGGCACCGCCGACGCATATCGACTCCGCCGGCTCATCCGTGCATACAAACGAGGGTGATGGTCATGTGAGGAAGATTCTCATCCTCACACGGCGGTTAGCTGCCCAACCTTCTTTCTCCATGCTGTACCCGAAAAGCTCATATAATCAGCGCATAGGGCCGACCACACCACCCAACAGCGGTCCGTTCAGCACGCTCTGGGACAACACGACGCCAGTCAGCCGGGCGGCAAGCATTAGCGCTCCGTCCACTGCCGGGCGCCTGATGTTGAACTCCTCGTTCTCGTCGTCGTGCTGGACGTAATTCCCCGGGACGTGTGCGGGATCGATGCCGACTTCCCTCATCGTGTCCAGGAGGCGATCGGGATCACTGCCATCTCGCCATCCGGGTTTCCTGGGATCAAAGGAAGTCAAGATCTCCCCATCTATGGCATATACGAACAGGTCGTTCGCGTAGTCGTGCCGGAACACGCATACGAGCTCCGTTCCTGCCGACAGCGCTTGCAAGACATTGAGCTGCATCGCTGCGCTACCGTTCCGTTCGATGATCACGACCCAAGCGTCAAGGCGCCCAGCTAGAACCGTGTGAGGGAACAACCCCTCGTCCGTTAGCTCTCTGTAACTCAGCAGCCGGATACTTTCCTCACGCGCACCCAACCGCCGCAACGCCTCCGCTTCCTCGATGCCTCGCACAAAGGTCAGGCACCATACGTCGCCCAACTCCCACCCATGGGCAAGCCAGTCCACGTCGGCGTACGTAATTTCCACTCTTAACACTCCTGGTTCATCTCGATCTTCGATGGGAACGAGGGGTGCGGGACGTAACCGCCCCACACCCCTCAGGTCACCCTAGGATAGCTTGATCCAGAAGGCATCGCCCTTGAGAATGCGATTGTTTCCGTACCAGGCGCCCAGGACGTGGCCGTGAGCCTGGTTATGAGTTGCTTTGATCAGTAGGACCGAGAAGTTGAAGTCGGGATTAGCCCCAAGAGACCCCTCTTCTGTCGAAGCGAAGGGGTACTCGTCACAGTTCTCGGCCAGTTGCGGATACAACAGCACATTGCTGATCCACGTCTTTTTGATCTCCTTGCGGCACACCGCCTCGGACTTTTCTCGTTGCGCTGCATTGAAGTCGTAGACGGGGCTACTTACGACGCGGTGAATCGGTCTCTGCGGAGACCCTCCGGGCATGTCCTTCTTTCGACCGGCAGAATCGGGATAAGAGGGCCCGCCGAGAGCCGGATAGGTGGGGGGAGTGTTCGGGTCTGTTAGAGCCTTCTTGATGTGATCATACTGCTCTTCCCATGTCTCACCCTTGTCGTTGACGTCGTTCCGTTTCATCTCCATATAGGGCTTACGATAGGTAAACACGCAACCGCCTGCAGCTGTATAGACGTACGCCGCAGAATCGCAACGGACCTGGAACTCCTTATCGCTGACCCCTGCCTTCGTCCAGAGGTTGACGTACTTCGTCTTACTTCCGATTGGCGTCACCTTGACAAGGAGGGAGAAGCGGCAGGTCGATTTCAGGTCCTTACCCTCTGCGCCGACTGCACTCGAGCTCATTCCCCAGTTCTCCACCGGGCTGGAATTCCAGGATGCCTGGGATTTCTCCCGGAGGTTCGGACCGAATGGCGAGGTCTGTTTCGGCTGGCAGTGCGTACTGTCCGGATAGCCCTTCGTCTTGAGTTTGAGCCCCACCGAGGTGGTCGTAAGCGTTCCGCCACCCTTAACGTTATCTAATTTAGCCTGAATCACCACAGCGCGCTTACTCTGGTCGACATCTATCAGAAGAGTAATATCACCAGTGACCGTTCCCTTTACCGTCAGGACATTGTTTACCTTTTCCGCGTTCACTGCGACCAGTTGCCCGGAATAGCATCCGGAAAACCGGCTGCGGAAGCTGGTGAACTTCACCGAGCCCGCTCTGGCCACGTCGGCGTCGCAATCCTGCCAGGTGGTGTACCGAACCGGTTGTGCCTTCCCTGTAGGCCACGGCAAAGGGTCCGTTGCCAAGGGAGTGGCGCCCTTCGCCTCTCTGGAATCACGGGAGGTGAGAGGCGAGCGTGAGTTGCTGAGCGCAGCGATTGGGCTCTCCGTCTGTCCCGGGTGCGCGTTAAGCTCACCCACCTCGGCCGCAGAGAGCGTTCGAGGGTAAACCCAAAGGTCGTCGATGCCGCCCTTAATGGCTGTACCTATGGTGAACGGGCCATCTGCATGCCAGGGATGGAAGCTGATCGCCTGCGTTTTTACCAGATTTCCGTTGAGGTATAGGGACAGGGATCTGGAAGGCTCGTCATAAGAACCGGCCAGGTGAAACCACTCGCCCACTGGAGGGGTTGTCTCGGAGACGACACCTTCTTCGGAGCTGGTCGCAGAGTCCGATTCCTTCATGGTGAATACTAGCCCGTGAACCGGATCGACACCAAGGTGGAAGGGCGCAGCGTTGGTGCCCTTCTGATCGGCGACCGCATAGGGTCCGGTCCGGTCGTCGAGGCGAACCCAGCCGGCGATCGCGAAACTTTCGTCTGTGCGAATGATCGGCGTGGCCGCAGTCGCGAGTGGTTCATAACCCGCATTCGCTGAATCGACCATTAGAAGTTGCCAGTCCGACCATGGCGAGGTCGCAGTGGCCGAAGTAGCCCGGGCACGCCAGCGTACTAGCCATCCGTCGGCCAGCTTCCCAGCCGGGACCGTCACCGTAGCCCGCGCTCCAGCCATCACATTTTCGGCGCTGCCGATCCAGATCTGCCCACTACCTTGGCCCTCTGGTGCGGCCGGCTCGTGCTCGATCTCGAAGTCAGCCCTTAGCATGCCGCCAGTCGGGTCGTGCACCTGCGCCTGCAGTTCAGGGGTAACGCTGAACGTGGTGGTCTTATCGTCGACCAGAGTCGAGGGAATAACCTGTAGACCGCTCACGGATGGCCCGGAGGGCGAATTGGGCACGTCGAGGGTGGCCAGTTGCCATCCCGACCAGTTCGACGTGGTCGCCGCGGCGGCATTTGCAGCTCTGACGCGCCAGCGTACCTTCCATCCGTCAGTCAGCTTGCCAACAGGGACAGTGACAACGGACTGCCCTCCAGACGGCACCGCGGCGGAGGCGCCCGCCCAGATCTGGCCGGTGCCCTGCCCGGTCGCGGTCGGGTCGTGCTCAACCTCGAACTGGCCGGTCAGGGAGCCACCGGCGGTGTCGGACACCGTGGCCGCCAACTGCGGGGTCAGCGACGTGGCGGTGATCGTGCCATTGACGTCCTGCGCCGGAGTGATGCTCAAATCGGCGACCGCCGGTACTGAGGATGGCCCGGTGGTGGTCACGGTCAACGTCGGCGGCGTGTTGAACTCGAGGGTCTCCGCGGAGGTGAACATCCGCCAGTTGTCAGCGGTATTCGATTCGTTCGGGTGCATCAACACCAAGCCATGATTGACCGCACCCGCCGCCCAGTCCTGGGCGATGCCCGTGACGTTCCACAGCATCGGCCCCGGCCAATTCGCGCAGTCCGGGTTGATCGCTGCCCGGTTGATTTGCGCGTCCTCGGTGGTGGATGCTGGCTTGTTGCCCCAGTGCAGGTTGTTGACATCCCAGGCTCCGGTTAGTCGGCGCACCTGAATTCCTGCGCCCACCAGACTGCCACAGACCGGCGCGTCGAAGTTCAGCAGTGACAACTTTGCATCGGTCACCGTCTGACCGGACAGCCCCGCAGTGTCGAATCGAAGATGCGTCCGGTACACCGCGTCCACCATCCGCCCAGCCATAAGGTACTCACCGGTCGGGTCGGCAGGCCAACTCGCGTCGTTGTCTGAGTAGACGTCCACATCACCGTTGGTCGGCAGCGTAATCGTTGGATCCACCCGCACCGGGTACTTCGTCGCCGGATCAGACAAGAAGTCGTGGTCCGGCTTCAGCACCAATTCGGTATGGCCGTCCTTAGTCACTACCTCAGTGGAAATCTTCGCATGCTTGGCAGCAGGAAGGGGACGGCCCTTCGCGGCGGCGTCCCACATCATCGGCTGCGGCACCGAAGCGAGGAGCTTTTTATCCTTTCCTCTTAGGAGTAGTCGCCCTCCCTTGCCCTTCGACAGGGTGAGATCACCCTCCTCTACTCCAATGTGGATCTCCAGCGGCTTGGCAGGTCGTTCACGCAACACCACGTCGTGCCGGAACCCGCTCGGTAGTGCCGTCACCACAAGGTCGGCTCCGGCCCCAGCGGCATTGGTATACGTGGCAACACTGCCCTTGACGGTGGGCCTGGCAAGCGCCGTCGGCCAGCGCAGCGCGTACCGCCGCCCGTCGGCAGTCATTCTCGCGAATGCGTCCGTGCCTCCGGTGGAAAATTCCACGTCAACCTCTGAGTCGATCGCCTTCGGCTTGATCGCCCCGCCCTGCTCGACGAGGGAGGTATCGATGGGGACCCACGAGCTTCCGCGCCTGGTTCGCACTAGGCCTGCGGTCACCTCTGTGGTGAACGTGCGGCCGTCCGGCATGGCAAATGTGATGCTGGTCGGCGATGTCTCCCCAGGCACCTCCACTCGCTTGCCGTGTTTTACCGCCTTCAACGCGGCGGCCCGCCTCGCTTCAGCGGCCCCACTGCTCGGTGACTGAGAGGTGGCGGGAGTGTTCGATAGTGCCGTGCCGGTTCTACCCGGGACCCACCTCGTACCCGTCTTCAGCGCCACCTGGTTGTCGCTCACCCTTGAATCAGCGGCCGTAGCGCCGGATGCCTCATCGAACAGCCAGTGAGCCACGGCTGACTTCGGCGTTGGGGGCTGCATCGGGTCCTCGCCGATGTTTGGGTTGCTCCACCGCCCAACCTCTTCTGGCGTCATGCCATCAGGTAGGGCCGCGTCCTTGAGTAAGGAACCGACGACGTCCGTCGATGCTGCGGCATCAACCTCGAGCTGCGCAGGGGTAACCGCGACAGGGTCGGCCGGCTCGAAGTCCACTGAGTCGTCGAGGTGAGCTAGAACCTCATCGGAGGTGGGGGCGGAACTGCTGCGCGGTCGCACGTACAAGGCCTGTATCGGCTCCGCCGCTGGCTCGAAGTCAACGAAAAGCAAGGGCTGGTGAACGTGTCCCTCGCAGGCCGTGCCGTTGTTGCAGATGGTGTATTCGGTAGTCCGATAGCGACGCCAGTTGGTGAGGTCGGACTCGTTGCCGGCGGCGAGTTGGAAGCCGTAATTGGACTGGCCATTGGCCCAGGCTTGGACGATGGTGTTGACCGAGTGGACCAGGTCCCACTCTTTCTTGGCCCATTCGCTCGTGCAGGCGGTGGTAGGAGTATAGGCGCCGTATTCGGTGTTCGCACCAGTCGAGGTTACCGATGGCTGGTTAGTCCAGGTCAGCGATCCAGGGGTCCAGCTGCTGGTGATCTGGCGAGCGGTGATGCCGGATCCGACGCTAGTCCCGCACGCGTTGGACAGGTGGTTCCACAACACCAGATCCGCGTTCTGGACCCTGCCGCCACGCAGCAGAGAGTCCGCGGGAATGTCCTGGAATTTAATATAGCTGCGCCAGCGGACTGCGCCGTCGTTGGACTTGCCGACCAGGATCCGGTCCAAGAGCTGGTTATCGCGGCTGTCGGGGTAGGCATCGTTGTTGACGAAGGTGTCGATGGTGTTGTTCGGCGAAGGTTCCCACCAGTCGGAGGCAGCGGCGGCCACCGTGACCGGATAGGTGACCGTCGGATCAGCCAGGAAGACTGCATTTGGGGACAACACTAAGGTGGAGCCGTCTGCGGTCCTCTCCAGGCTCGTGGTGGCCCTGCCTACCTTGCCCTCATCCGGTCCGCCGCTACCATCAGCGGCCACCGCGTCCAACATCATCGTGGTGGAAAGGTCGAGGATCTGCTCCCGCTTGCCCTTACCGATGTCCTTGACTAGAACAGTTCTGTCCGAGGCATTTTCGAAGGCGAATCCTTCGGGCAGATCGACCGGGACGCGCAGCCTCAGCGGCTTCGTTGGACGTTGCCGAATGACGATCTGCTGCCGAAACCCGGTCGGCGTGGCAGTGATGACCAGGTCCAAACCGTTGCCGTATACGGAAGCGAATTCCGCCCGGTTGCCCGACAAACGTGGGGTGGGGAGATTTCGCGGGGCGAAGACCTGAACCTTGTCATCCTTCGCGGCAGGGTCAGCCGGACCCGCGCTCGCTGTCAGCACGTCGGGCTTCCCGCCATGGGACAGGACCAGGTCCGACTTTGCTACCCGCGGCTTGACCACGTCGTTTTGAACAACCAACGTCGTGTCGATAGGCTCCCAGGCGTCGTCCCGCTTGACTCGCACCGGTGAGGTCGACATCTCCATGCGCAGGGTCTTGCCGTCCGGATTGGCGAACATGGTGGAGAACTCTGAGCGGTAGGACGTGATCTCGACACGTTTACTCTGCTTCTTGGCCTCCTGTTTTGCCAACTCCACCGGGTTCGTTGCCTCGGCGGTAATGGGGGAATTGGGCGACGAGGAGGGGGTAGCAGAAGCAGGGGATGAAACTGCGCCAACCAACAGCGAGGTCGCCATCATCGGCACCGTGAGAAGCGCTATCTGCGGACGTAAGCGCCCGCCTCGCTGTGGGGGGGCGAATCTTTTTGACAGGTTCACTGAACTCCTGATCAGTAGGGGGTGTAACGATCAACTGATCAGAACATTGCACCGAATATTGTGGCAATGTGAGAAATCTCACCCCCGATGATTCGTGTGTTTGGGTGGCTTCGCCCGGCGTGACGGCAGAGGTTGTTGTCCGGTGTTCGATGGGGTTTCGGGGCAGGGTGCCGGGGCGGTGGTCACGCCGGTGGTGCCGGTTCCACGGGCCGGTCACGTTGCTGGCTGGTTGGGACGTCGGGCAGGGGGATGAGGTCAGACGGGCGCGGGCAGAGCCGGCACTGTTGAGATTGCGCGTTGAAGCTGACGGGCCCAGAGCCAGGTTTCTGGGATCTTGATGGTGCGTCGACGCTGGCCGCGGACCAGGCGGGCACTGGTATGCAGCAGTGCGTACCGCAAGCTGGAGGGTTCTCAGCGGCCAGTTCGCCGTCCAAGCACGGCATGCGGAACCAGGCGAGCAGGTCGCAGCCGATCGGCTTCTTGCCTTTGCGTCGGACGATCCGCCGGTAGCGCTCACCCAGGAAGGTGTCGGTGCGGCCGACAACGACCGCGGCTTCGCCGAGGGTGCGGGCCAGGTAGCGATTGCCGTGCCCGGTGGCGTTTTCCCATGCGCTTGCCGGCGGACTTCTTGACCGTGGGGGGCGAACCGCGCCCAGGAGATCAGGTGCGCGGCTGTAGGGAAGCGGCTCATATCCAGGCCGATCTCGGCGGTGATCGTGTGAGCGGCGGTCAGGCCGATGCCGGGAATCTCATCCAGGCGCTCGACGGTTGCGGCGAACGGGGCGACCTGCCGGGTGATCTGCTGATCCAGGGCGGCGATGTCGGCGGTGATGCCGTCGATCCGGGCCAGCATGGTGGTCAGCAGGAACGCGTGATGGTCGGAAAACCGGCCGGTGAAGGCCTCCTCCAGTGCGGCGATCTTGCCGCGCAGGCTGGAGCGGGCCAGTTACGCCAGCGTCTTGGGGCTGCGTTCCCCGCGGATCTGGGCGGCCATCATCGCCCGGCCGGAGACGCCGAAGATGTCGGAGGCCACCACGCCCAGCTTGATCGCGTCCTCCAGTAGCTTTTCCACCCCTTGTTTCTCGGCGGTGCGGGCTTGGACCAGGTCCACCCGGTAGCGGGTCAGGTCGCGTAGCAGCCGGATCGCCGGGGGCGGTACGAAGCTGGGACGTAGCATTTGACGCTCGGCGACCTTGGCCAGCCAGACCGCGTCCAGCTTGTCAGTCTTGGGACGGCCGGGCAGGTGCTTGACGTCGCGGGCGTTGACCAGCCACACCTCGAACCCGGCGGCCTCCAGCAGATAGAACACCGGTTTCCAGTAGTCGGAGGTGGCCTCCATCACCACCCGGGTGACGCCCAGGCAACGCAACCGATCGCTCATCGCCAGCAGCGAGCGCGTCATCGTGGTGTAGGTCTGCACCTCCTGCAGCCGCCTGGTTGGTTTCTTGTCGTCGGGGGACGCGAGCGCAGCACACCAAGGTGGCCTTGCCGACGTCGAGCGCGGCGACCCTTTCGACGATCTCTTCCGTGTCGTGGCTTTGAGCGAGCATCGGGCCTCCTTACCGCCATGGAGGGCTGGGTGGTTGCCCGCGAGAGCCGCAAGGGGACGGTGACGAATCTGATCCGCGTGCTCGAAGCAACAGTGAAAGGCCCGCAGGCGCGGCTCCCGGCGTCCGACTAGAGCACGGCCCCAACGACCAAGGAGAGACGACGCCAGCTGGCTACCACCCCGATTTCCAGGCCCGAACGGCCTCCTCCGCCAGGGGGAGATTGGAGACTAAAGCGGGCGTCACGCGTCGCCGCGGAATCTTTGTGGCCCAGGCGTCATAGTCGTCGCGCAGGTAGGCGGCGTCGACGGGCTTGAGGCGGATCTGGGGTCGTTCATCGATCCACCAGATCTCGAAGTCTGTGACCGTTCCTGTGGTCGGCCAGCAGTCGGGGTCATCTGGTAGGAGGAGAACGTCCACGAAGCCGATCACGGGGAGGCCGAGGTCCACGAAGATCCCGGTCACTCCGGCCGGCCATGGGATCGGAAGGACAGTCCCTTGCAAGGCCTGCCCGAGCACGAGCCGCGATCGGAGCAAGGCCCACTCTGCCGGGTTCACGCGCGTCTCCTCATCTCCCGCCAGGGTAATCGGAGATCCACCTCGTCACACTCCCGTGCTGTACAGCACGGGAGTGCAGCAACGCCGTCTTACCTCACCGCGCAAGAGCGGCCAGCATCTGGCCTCTGAGCTGCGCGACAAGGTCGTCACCACGGTTGTGCCGGTAGTTCGGGACGAAGGGGCCGTGGGATCGAATTCCGTCGCGCCGGCCCGGTGGTGTCGGGCCGGCGGTGCGGGTCAGGTGTCTATGGCGCAGGTGTCTCGGTTGAGGGTGAAGCGGCTCGGCGGGGAGGCGTCGCCCGTGTGGCTGGCCAGGTAGCCCATGGTGACGCTGCGGCCGGGGGCGATGGTGCCGTTGTACGCGGCGTTCGTCGCGGTGACGACGTTGCTGCCCTGGGTGAGGTCGGTGTTCCAGTCCGAGATGACGGTCTGGCCGAGCGCCAGGGGGAACACCAGTCTCCAGCCGTCGATCGGCGCGGTGCCGGTGTTGGTGATGGTGAGGTCGACGGTCATGCCGGTGCCCCAGGCCCGCGTGGTCAGCTTGATCCGGCAGGTCGGCGCGGCCCGTTCGAACGACACCCGGTGCAGCCCGCCGGGCAGGTCGTTGACGACGTAGAACTCGCCCTTCGGGGTGGCGCCGAACGCGGTGACCTGCGTGGGCATCTCGCCGATCTCGGCTTTGAGGTAGCCGCCCCGGCCGTCCTCGCGCAGCGCCCACGCGGCGGAGGAGCAGTAGTCGGTGGCGATGTAGGTGCCACCGACCAGGTCGGCGTACTGCTCACCGCGGTACACCAGTCCGCCGACGACGGCGCAGCCGCCGGTGTACGGCGAGTAGGTGAAGACCGGCTTGGTGTACTCGACTCCGGACCGGCACTGGGCCTGGTCGAACACCTCGAGTCCTTCGTAGCAGGACCAGCCGAGGTTCGCGCCGGCCTGCCGCCCGGCCTTGACGTGGTCGATCTCCTCCCACCTGCCCTGGCCGACGTCGCCGATCCACATCGAGCCGTCCGCGCGGTCGATGGAGAAGCGCCAGGGGTTGCGCCCGCCGTACATCCAGATCTCCCCGCGCGCGCCCGCGCGGCCGACGAACGGGTTGTCCGAAGGGATGCAGTAGGCCAGGGAGCCGCATTTCCGGCTCACGTCGACGCGCAGGATCTTGCCCAGCAGGGTGTCCAGCCGCTGCCCGGTGTCGAAGGGATCTCCGGCGCCGCCGCCGTCGCCGATGCTCCAGTACAGGTAGCCGTCCGTGCCGAAGATCAGCTGGCCGCCGTTGTGGTTGTCGTACTCGGCGTGCGCCTGGGAGAGCAGCGGCTCCAGGCGCGCCTCGTCCAGCCGGTATCGGGCCAGGGTCACCGCACCGTCCGGCAGCGCGGTGTACGCCAGGTACAGAACGTGGCTGCGGGCGAAGTCGGGCGCGAGGGCGATGGCGAGCAGTCCCCGCTCGTTGCCGGATTCGTCCACCGACGCCGTGATGTCGATGATCGGGTTCTGCGCGAGACCGGTGTCCGGGTGGTACACGCGCACGGTGCCGCGCTTCTCGACGATGAACAGCCGGTTCGTCCCGTCGTCGGGGGCGGCGATGGCGACGGGACGCCGCAACCCGAAGGCGACCTGGGTGGTGGTCACGTTGATCTCTTCCAGCGGCACATTGGCGGCCTTCGGTGCCGGCGCGCCACTGTTCGCGACGGACGAGGCCGGGACGGACGGGGATGTCGTCGCGGCGGCCGGTGGGGTGAGTGCGATGACGGGGGCGAGCAGTGGCAGGGACAGAGCGAGCAACACACGGTTTGCCCAGCGATTTCCTGACATGTCGGGCTCCAGAGACAGGCTTCGGCGGTGTCCGGAGCGCGTCCGCGCTCGCAACACGCCCGACCCGGTCGCATTTCGGCCCGGACGACCGAAGTACGACGCCGACCGAACAGGTTCCACGCTGATGCGCCCGACCGGACGGTATCGGCTCGGCCGCCGTCACAACCAGGCCCGCTACCGCGACTCAGGTCCCGGGAGGCGACAGGAGGCCGCTATCGCCACTTTCTTCCGTCCTGACCATGGACGATGCGAAAGCCTTCCGGCGAGGCCCGCCACCGGCCTCATGAAACGTACATCGCCACGGGACCCGGCCGGCCGCATCCCGGGCGGGACGATACGGACAAGGGCCGGGTCTCCACGCCGAGGCGATTCGCCGGATGCGGCGACCCCAATGCCGGGGCACGGCGGGCACTTCGCGGACGGCCGTCCGGACGTCGTCAGCCGTAGGGCCGCCGCTCCCTCACGCGGTGCCGTCGAGGAGGTCGACGTCGGCGTGCGGCTTGCCACCGGACAGGCCGGGGTAGCCGGGGCCGCGGTCGAAGAAGGGCGCCGGAGGGGCCGCGCGCAGCCCGGCGCGCAGTTCTCCGGTGGCGGCGGCGTCCACCACCGGATCGTCCGCCGGGCCGTGCAGGATGACACCGTAGTCGTCGCGCGCGCCCTCGGGCGAGACCTTGCCGTCGCGGACGTCGGCGGCCACCAGTTCGGCGTCGCGGTCGTAGGGCGAGCCCCAGCCGCCGCCCCCGGTGGTGCGGACCCTGACGATCTCGCCGGCCTTGACCGGGAAGTCGTCCACGAGCCCCTCCATCTCCTTGCCGCCCACGGTGACGAGGAACGGGCGCCCGGCCCTGCCGCCGTTGACGCCCCAGCAGGCCAGGATGGACCGGTCGGCGATGGACATGAAGGAGGCGTCGCGCAGCATCCGGACGTGCTTGTCGTACCCGAGGCCGCCCCGGTACAGGCCGGGCCCGCCGGAGTCGCGGGCCAGTCCGAGCCGCTCGACGCGGAACGGCCAGCGCGCCTCGGCGAACTCGACGGGGATGTTGCGCGAGTCGGGGACGACGTGGATGGTGTCCTCGCCGTCGGCGTACCAGCGCCCGCCCGACCCGCCGCCGAGCACCTCGCGCATCAGGTACGGCCGGCCCTCGTCGTCCTCCCCGTACACACCGGTGTAGCGGATGGTCTCCTGGTCGGCGGGCATGCGCCCGCCGGTGGCCTTGGCCAGCACGCCCGCGAGCACGCCGAGCAGGCGCAGGATGACGAACGTGCGGGCGTTGGTGGGCGCGGGGAAGACCGGCGTGAGCAGCGTGCCCTTGCCGGGGAACCTCATCTCGATCAGCGGCACGACGCCCTCGTTCACGTCCAGCTCGGCCATGCGCTCGGGGGTGTCGGCGAGGTTGCGCAGGATGGGGGCCAGCCACTTCTTCAGGAAGACCCCGCCGGCGTAGTCGCCGGCGTGGTTGATCGGGCCCTTGGCCTGCGGCGAGGTGCCGGTGAAGTCGATGACCAGCGGCTTCTCCGCCGCGTGGTCGACGGTCAGCGTGATGCGCTGGGTGTGCAGGCGCGGCTCGTCCACGCCGTCGTGCTCGGCGTAGTCCTCCCAGACGTGGACGCCTTCGGGGATCTTGGCCAGCAGCTCGCGGCGGAAGGTCTCGGTGGTCTTGGCGATGATCGCGTCGAAGCACGCCTCGACGGCGGCCCTGCCGTACCGGGCGAACAGCTCGGCGAGGCGGCGCGCCCCCATCAGGCAGGCCGAGCACTCGGCGTCCAGGTCGCCGGCCAGGGAGTCGGGCATGCGGGAGTTGCGGGTCATGATGGTCAGGGCGGCCCGGTTGGGCACGCCGCGGTCCCACAGTTTGATCGGCGGCACCATCAGCCCCTCCTCGAAGGCGCTGCGCGCGTGGGACGGCATCGACCCGGGGACGGCTCCGCCGATGTCGTCGTGGTGGCCGAACGCCTGCACGAACGCCACCACCTCGCCGTCGTGGAAGACGGGGACGGTGACGCAAAGGTCCGGAAGATGACCGATGCCGCCTTCGGACAGGTAGACGTCGTTGTGGAAGAACACGTCCCCGGGGTTCATCTCGGCCATCGGGAAGTCGCGCACGATGGGCTGGACGAGCGCCGAGTAGGAGCGGCCGGTCAGCTTGCGCAACCGCGCGTCGTGGATGCCCGCGCGGAAGTCGTGCGCGTCGCGGATCATCGGCGAGCGGGCCGTGCGGGCGATGGCCGTCTCGACCTCCATCTCGACGGAGGCGAGCGTGCCCTCGACGATCTCGACCAGCACCGGGTCCGCGGCCGTCATGCGCCCGCTCCCTTCACGACGAGGTTTCCGTGGGCGTCGACCTCGGCGGTGAAGCCGGGGTGCAGCGGCAGCGTGGAGCCGTACTCCTCGATCACCGCGGGGCCGGTGACGACGTCGCCGCGGCGCAGGTCGCCCCGCTGGTGGACCGGCGCCGTCCACCACTCGCCCGCGGGCGAGGCCGGGTCCTCCTCGAAGTAGACCCTGCGCCGCTCGGAGGGCGGCGGCGCCCCGCCCACCGGCCCGGGCCGCTCGGGCGGTTCGGGCAGTTCGGGCAGGGCGGGGCGGGTGATGGGGCCGATACCGGAGACGCGCAGGTTGACCCACTCGACGGCGTGCCGGGGATCGTCGCGGTAGCCGTACCCGTAGAGCCGGTGGTGGGCCTGGTGGAACCGGTCGAGCACCTCAGCCCGCCACGCCTCGTCCAGCGGGCCGGACGGCGCGGGCACCCGCACCTCGTACGCCTGCCCGTAGTAGCGCAGGTCGGCGCTGCGCGCGTAGACGTGCCGCCCGTCGGGGAAGCCCTCGCGGCGCAGAGCGACGGCGGCCTGCTCCTCCAGGTCGCCGAAGATGCCCGCCGCCGTCGCGAGCGACAGCTCGCGGGTCACGTGGGTGCGCACGTAGTCGTTCTTGACGTCCACCGTGAGCAGGCCGAACGCCGAGACGTTGCCGGGGTTGGCGGGCACGATGACGGCCGGCAGGGACAGGATGTCGATGAGGCGGCACACCAGCAGCGGCCCGGAGCCGCCGAAGGCGACCATCGGGAAGTCGCGCACGTCCAGGCCGCGCTTGACCGTGATCTGCCTGATGGCGTTCGACTGGTTGAAGGCGCTGATCTCCAGGATGCCGGTGGCGGTGCGCTCCGGGGACAGGCCGAGCTTGCCGGCCAGGGTCTCGATGGCGGCGCCGGCCGCGGCGGCGTCCAGCGGGATCTCGCCGCCGAGCAGGTGGGGTGGCACGCGGCCGAGGTGGACGTGGGCGTCGGTGACGGTCACCTCGGTGCCGCCCTTGCCGTAGCAGATCGGGCCGGGGTCGGCTCCGGCGGACCTCGGCCCGACCTTCAGCGTGCCCTCCGGGGAGATCCAGGCGATGGAGCCGCCGCCCGCGCCGACGGTCACGATGTCGATCATCGGGATCTTGCACGGGTACCGGCCGACGGAGCCCTCGGTGGTCAGCGACGGCTCGCCGTCCACGACGACGGCGACGTCGGTCGAGGTGCCGCCGCCGTCGAGCGTGATGGCCGACCCGCGGCCGGCGGTGCCGGCGATGAGCGCGGCGCCGAGCGCGCCCGCGGCGGGGCCGGACAGCACCGTGGTGATCGGCTGGTCGACCACCTCGGCCGCCGACAGCACCCCGCCGTTGCTCTTCATCACCGAGAACGGCATGCCGAGGCGCGCGGACAGGCCCGCGATGTAGCGGCGCATGATGGGCTTGACGGCGGCGTCGACCAGGGTCGTCACCGAGCGCTCGTACTCGCGGTACTCGCGCAGGACGTCGCTCGACAGGGACACGACCGCGCCGGGGTGCTCGCGCTCCAGCACGGCCCGCATGGCCCGCTCGTGCGCCGGGTTGGCGTAGGAGTGCAGGAAGCACACCCCGACGGCGGTGATCCCCTGGTCGCGGAACCACCGTGCCACCTCGGCGGCCTGTGCCTCGTCGAACGGCCGCACCTCCTGGCCGAGGTGGTCCAGGCGTCCGGCGACGGTCTTGACGCGGTGCACCGGCACGATGCGCGGCGGCTTGACCCAGAAGTAGGAGTTGCCGTACCCGTCCGGGACGCTCTGCCGGGCGATCTCCAGGATGAACTCGAAGCCCTCGGTGGTGACGAAGCCGAGGTCGACGGGGCGGTCCTCCAGCAGCTGGTTGGTCGCCACGGTCGTGCCGTGCACGATGCCGGCGACGTCGGCCAGGCCGCGGCCGGCGAGGATCTTGTGCACGCCGTTCATGAACCCGTCCGCCGGGTCGCCCGGCGTCGACGGGGTCTTGGTCGTGGAGATCTCACCGGTCTGCTCGTCCACCATGACCACGTCGGTGAACGTGCCCCCGGTGTCGACGCCGATACGGACACTGCGCATGCCTTCAGTGTCTACTGAACCGCTCCTTGCTCCGGAACCAGCGAGATCCGCCAAGAAATCGGACATCCGTCGGCACCTTCCGCCCGCGGCGCCCGGCGCGGAACCTGTCGCGGAACCCATTGCGGAACCCGGGGGCGGCCACGGCGGTATGCAGGGCATGGAACGACGCCACTTCCTCAGGTTCGCCGGCGGCCTCGCCGGCGCGGGCCTGCTCACGTCCTGCACGGACGGCCCGGCCCGCACACCCGCCTCCCCCCGTTCCGCTCCCGGACCGGCGGCCCCGGCCACGCCCGCGCCGGCGAGGCACATCGTCTACGCCGACGTCTCGGCGCGCCTGGCCGCCGTCGACGCCGGGACCGGGACCACGCTGTTCACCGCCGACCGGCCGCTGCCCTCGGCGGGCTGGGAGCGGCTGTACACCATCTCGCCGTCGGGCGAGCTGCTGACGCTGGACGCCCTGACCGGCGAGGTGAAGGCCCGTGCCATCGTTCCACCGGGCGTGATCCCGCGTGCGGTGTCCTCTGTGGAGAACGTGGTGGCCCTGGCCGCCCCTCCCCCGGCCTCCCCCTACGGCGGGCCGGGGCGCACCAGCACGACCGTGGTCGTCGTCGCGCCGGACGGGCGGGCCTCGCCGCGGACCGTGCGCCTGGCCGGCAACTTCCAGCCGGACGCCCTCACCGGCGTCGGCGACGGCCTGTTCGTCCTGCAGTACCTGCCGGCGACCGCGCCGGAGAGCTACAAGGTCAAGATCTACGACCTGGAGCAGAAGGCTCTCTGGCCCCTGTCCACCCGGGAGAAGAAGCCGGTTCCCGAAGGCGCGGAGGAGACCATGCGCGGCGACGGACGCGCCTCCGTGCTCGGCCCCGCCCGCCAGCAGCTCTACACCCTCTACACCCACCAGCCCGGCCACCTGCACACCCGCGACCTGGTGGCCGGGCGCAAGACCGGGGTGCACGCGTTCGTGCACGTGCTGGAGCTGAACCAGCGGTGGGCCTACTGCCTGGACCTGCCGGAGCCGTTCGGCAGGGCCCCGGCGGCGGCGCACACGATCGCCGCCACCGGCGGCTCCGTGTACGTGTACGAGGACGGCCGGGGGACGCTCGCGCGGGCGAGCACCGAGTCCCTGACCATCCTTGCCACCGCGTCGATCGGCACCTCGCCCGCCGCCGGAAACGCGGCCGCCTCGTCGTCCGTGACGCAGAGCGGCCTGCTCTACCTCGCCGCCGGGCCGTCCTTGCGGGCCGTCGATCCGCACTCGCTCGTGGTGCGGGGCTCGTGGCGCCTGCCCTCGCCGGCGCGCGGCGTCGTGGTGACGCCAGAGGGCGACGGCGTCTACGTGGGCGTGACCGACGGCGTCCTGCGCTTCGACGGCCGGGATGGCCTGCGCGGCGACGGACAGCCGATCGGCAACGTGTCCCTGCCGGGTCTCTCGCTCCTCCGTCACGCGGCGCCCTCCGCGTGACTCCCGCACGGGCCGTTGACCTTGCCCCTGCGGCGCGAGGGAACCGTACGGGCCGTTGACCTTGGCCCCTGCCGTGCGAGGGAACTGTATGCTGACGCCCCGTGAGTGAAACGTCCGCCTTGTCCGCTGTCCCCGCGCCCCCTCACCGCGACGCCGTGCTGAGGTTCTTCCACGGCCCGATGGACTGCGGCAAGTCCACGCTGGCGTTGCAGATGAACTACAACCACGGCCGCCAGGGCAGGCGCGGGCTGGTGCTGACCAAGCACGACCGCTCGGGCGGCCCGCGCGTCACCAGCCGCATCGGGCTCGGCCTCGAGGCGGTCGAGGTCGTCGACGGCCTCGACCTGGTCGAGCTGGTTCTGGCGCACGCCCAGGTCGACTACCTCATCTGCGACGAGGCGTGCTTCTACACAGTGGCGCAGATCGAGCAGCTCGCCGACCTGGTGGACGGGCACGGCGTGGACGTCTACGCCTTCGGCCTGGCCTCGGACTTCCGCTCGCAGATGTTCCCCGCCGCCCAGCGCCTGTTCGAACTCGCGGACGAGGTGTCGCGGCTGCAGGTGGAGGTGCTGTGCTGGTGCGGGCGCCAGGGCAGGCTGAACGCCCGCGTGGTGGACGGGGTCATGGCCCGCACCGGGGAGCAGGTCATGATCGCCGACACCGACGGCGCGCAGGTGCACTATCGCGTGCTGTGCCGCCGCCACTATCGCAGCGGCGACCTCGGCGAGTCGCGTTCCGCCCCGCTCGCCGCCTCCAGTGCTTGATCGAAAACTCTCGCGCGCCGCCGGACGACTGCGGTACCTTGATCATCCCCCCGATGATCAAGAGCCGAAATGAGCACCACAGCATGTCTGCACATGACAGCCATGACGGCCGGCCCAGCATGGTGAGCCGCAGGGCGTTCGCCCTCGGCGCGGCGGGCGGCCTGGCCGCGACGGGCGCGGGAGCCTTCGAGCTCCTGGCGGCGCAGCCGGCGTCCGCCAACACCGACCCGTCGGTCTTCACCGTGGACGTCAAGGACTACGGCGCCAAGGGCGACGGCGTCACCGACGACTCCGACGCGATCCGCGCCGCGGTGGCGGCCGCCATCTCCGGCCGCTCGTCCGGCATCGTCAAGAAGGACGTCTTCTTCCCGCCGGGCAACTACAAGGTGACCAAGAAGGACACCCTGATGTGGTCGCCGGCCTCCGGCTCGGCCGACCAGATCTTCGGCCTGCGCTTCCGCGGCGCCGGCCCGCGGGTGACCAACATCGACTTCGTCACCGACTTCGCCGCCAGCGCCGACCCGCGCGAGAACAATCTCATCACCGCGGCCGTGCGCCTGCGGTACACCTACTTCGAGGACATGAGCTTCCGCTCGACCAACGGCGCCAACCGCTTCGCGTACTACTGGTCGGTGGACCAGGTCGACGGCGCCTCGGTGTACCCGCAGTACGGGGCCGGGCAGAACCAGTACTTCGTCTACCGCAACGTCGAGTGGCGGGGAACCTGGGACCGGGTCATCGGCGTCGACGGCGACTCCCAGGCCAACAACAACAGCGAGCACCACTTCATCATGTGCTCGACCGACACGGTGTCGAAGTACACCGACGCCTTCCTGCACTGCGGAATCACGAACCCGTCAGGAAACAGCCAGCAGAACCAGTTCCTCAACTACTTCATGCTCTCGTGCAACTTCGCGCTCCAAGCGGGCAACTTCTTCCGCTTCGACCGGGGCGGTTCGATCAACGTCTTCGGCGGCTCGTGGTCGATGACCAGCACGGCGGACGCGCGGTACTTCTACATGCCGTCCGGCAACGGTGACGCGACCGCGTCGAGGCTGAACGTCAACGGCGTCCGGTTCGAGCCGAAGAAGGGCGCCAACCAGAAGATCATCGAGTGCGCCTGGGGCCTCGGGTCGGTGACGTTCACCTCCTGCTCCGACATCGCGTCGGTGTCGGGGTCGGACGGCGCCCCCTACAACTTCCACCTGTACACCCCCACCTCGAACCGGATCCCGATCGTCCGCTACCAGGACTGCACGCTGGCCGGTTTCCACCAGGTCAACGGCGCCGGCACGTCGCTCACGAACGGGAAGATGATCTACGAGGGGTGCCGTACGCACCACACGACCACCCCCGTCGGCGTCGCCGGCACCGGCGCCACCGCGTTCCTGCGGTACGCGAGCGCACCGGCCCGCTACGCCTTCCGCGACAGCTGGGCCACCCCGGACGTCTCCGGCTGACCGAGCGACCGTCAAGGCGGAAACGGGTCAAGGACAGAGGCCGAGGCGGATCAGCGGGCGAAGGCGGATCAGGGGGCGGAGGCGGATCAGGGGGCGGAGGCGGATCAGGGGGCGGAGGCGATGTCGTCCATGCGGGAGGCGAGTTGCACCGGGTCGCCGCCCAGCAGCGCCGACGTCGCCCGCCACCAGGCGAACCACTCGCCGCTGCGCCACATCCAGTCGACGCGTTCGACGGCGGAGATGACGTCGCCCTTGGCCTGCCACCGCGACCCGACCTGCTCGCCGGTGGCGCCGTGGCGCAGCGCCCACTGGCGGAGGTACTCGGCCGCCTGCTGGTCGACGGTGTCGGCGTAGGGGTCGGGATCCTCGCCGGGCAGGGGATGCGGGCCGAGCCCGGCGGCCACGCCCCAGCTCCACTGGGCCTCGGCGGCACGCGAGTAGCGCAGCGAGGCGAAGTCGAGGTTGGACCCGATCTCGCCGTCCGGCCGCTCGACCACCACGGCGTCCAGCCGCCCTCCGGCGTCGAAGGCCACGACCAGGCGGCCGCCTGGGACGGCGTCCGCGGGCAGCTCTATGCGGTCCTCCGCCTGCCATGAGTTGAGGTCCACGGACGCGATCGCGGGACCCCAGGCGACGTCGGCGCCGTCGTCGGCGATCCACGCGGCGAGCATCTCAAGGACGGTGAGGTCGGTCCACGGCTCGATGGCCGTGTTCGCGGCCAGCACCTCGTCCGGCGCGGGGATCTTGCCTTCGCGGCCGGAGGTCCACCAGCCCGCGCCGAGCATCCTGGTGCCGACGAGCAGGCCGGCGATCGCCGCGAGCTCTGAGGAGCGCCTGGTCAGCGCGGCTCCCTGCGCCAGCTCCGCGCAGCGGGCCGTGCGCTCGCCGCCGAGCACGGTCGCGGCGTCGTCCAGCAGCGACACGGCCGCAGGATGCCGCTCACCCAGCAGGTCGTGGATGAGCCGCCGGGCCTCCGATCGAGCGTCCTCTGCACGGAACTCTCGCATATCACCACGTTACGCCTGGAGATCCTCTTCCGCGAGATGCTGTAACGTTCCCGGAATATGACGAAACAAGGATATGCCGTCTGACCTGGGAAGACGTACGGAAAGCCGGATCAGCGCCCTCGGCCGCCGCGGCCGAGCAACCAGCCGATGACCGCACTGCCGAGCGCGATGCCCGCGCCCATGCCGAACGCCGTCAGCACCGGCCAGACCGGCGTGCCGGTGCGGGAGCGTCCGTCCGCCTGCCCCGCGTCGGCGCGCGGGCGCTCGAACACCTGGCCGGCGACGGCGACCGGCCGTCCCTCGACGGGCACGGCATCCCCGGCTGCCCCGCCCGGCACTGCCGGAAGCGGGGCCGCGGCGGAGGACGCCGATGGCATGGGCTCCACCTGACCGCCGTTCTGCCCTGCGGCGACCGCCACGCCCGCCACTCCCGCCACTCCGGCCATGCTCGGCCCCGCGTGGGCGGCGACCTGGAGGTGCTGCTCGACGGCGCTGAAGAACTCGCCGGCCGTCCTCTTGGCGACCGAGCCCAGCATCCGCTGGCCGACGCCGCCGATCATCCCGCCGACGACCGCCTCGGCGTCGTAGTCGACCCGGGTCGACCCGCCGTCGACCTCGCTGAGCCGGATGAGCACGGTCGCGTCGACCGTGCCGGGCGCGCCGGCGCCGCGTGCGCGCAGGGTGAACCGCTCGGGCTCCAAAGGGTCGGACAGGGCGACCTCTCCTTGGTAGACGCCCTTGATGGAGGCGACGCCCGCGCTGACCGTCATGCGGTAGGTGTCGGCGCCCGTGGCCTCCAGCCGCTCGCAGCCCGGGATCGTGCGGACCAGGACGGCCGGATCTTGCAGCGCGGCCCACACGCGGTTGCGGTCGACCCCGACGACGGCACTGCCGACGACCTTCATGGACACCTCCGATGCCGAGAGACTAGGGACGGGCCACGGGCACGCATAAGGGCGACATCTGCCCGCAAGGCCCGCCGGGAGTCGTCATGTTTCGCCGCCGCCCTCAGCACTCGTCCCACGTCAAGGTCACGGTAACACCGCGCCGGCGGCAGTCTCGGGAGCGACATCGCGAGATCGTCGCGATTCAGAGGTTCGTCGTATTCATCGCGCTCGGCACGTTGGTCGCGCTCGGCGTGTTCGTCATGCTTGGCGCGTTCCGCCGCGCTTGGCGGCATCTCCACGAGAGGCCGGGCGGCAGCGCATCGGCGGTCTCCACAGCGGCCGGGTACCGGGAAGGCTCTCCCCAGACCTCCCGATACCCGGCCTGTCCAAGCGACGGCGCATCCCCGGCCCCGACGACCCGGCATCCGCCACCGAACGGCGCGCCACCGCCGAGCGACGCGCCGGCCTCCGGACGGCGGACGCGCCGCCGGACGGCACGCCGTCCGGACAGTGCCCCGTCCGGACGGTGCTCCGTCCGGGCAGTGCCCCGTCCGGACGACTTGAGGGGGTGCCCCGGGTCAGCCGGCGGTCAGGGGCATCTTCGCGCGTCGTGCGACGCAGGACTTCTGGACGGCGTCCGGCGCGCTGATCCAGACCCGCGTCGCGACGTCCGCCGACCGGGGCGTCACGGGGTGGAACATGTCCCGCACCAGATCGCGATGGGCGTGCTCGACGACCTCCTCGAACAGCGGCGCCGAGATCGCGACGGCCAGGTCGGCGCCCGGGCGTTCCCGCAGCGCCGCACGCAGCTCGTCGCCGTCGCGCATGGCGCACACCGTGGTCACCGCCCTGCCGGCGAACCCGCCGTCCACGATCCGGGTCGGCCCCTGATGGAACGCCGCGCGCAGCCGCAGCCGCAGCCGCGAAGGGGCGTCCTTGCCCGGCCGCTGATTGCGCCGCCGCAGGGCGACGCGCAGCTCACCGACCAGTCCGGCGATCACCCGTGCCTCGTTCACACCCGGCGGCAGGATCAGGAGCAGCCCGGGACCCGCCCCCGTGCCGGTACCGGGCCGCACCGGACCGGAGACCTCGGACTCCACGTGCGACGGCGCCGGCCCGCCGGACTCGACGACATACAGGCGGTCGAGTCCTGCCTCTCCGGCGGCCTCCTCGATCACCTCGGCGAGCCGGCGCCGCATCTCCCTGTGCCGCGCGCCGGCTCGCCGCCCGCCCGTCTCCGCCTCTATCGCGACGGCGACGCACAGCCGGCGTACCTCTCCCCCCAGATCGTTCACCAGTGTTCTCCCTCCCATCCGGTCGTGCCCGTGAACCGGCGGCGCCCCGATCACCGCCGCATCCCCACTCTGATCATCTCCGTGCCCCGTCATCCCCCGGGCCGCGCCCGTCATCCACCGGACCCTCCCTGTCCGCCAGACCACGCCCCTCCCCCTCCGGACCGCCCCCAGCGACCACCGGACCATGCCCCTCCCCCACGGGACCGCCCCCAGCGACCACCGGACCGCGCCCATTCCCCACCGGACCGCCCCCTGCGCCCGCCGGGCCGCGTCTCTCCCCCACCAGGCCGCCACCGACGAGCGGACCGCGCGGGGGCCCCGCCGGGGCGTCCTCGGTGTGCAGAGGATCGCGCCCCTGGTTCAGCAGGTGTTCAACGGGGTACTCATGGGCCCGCTCGTCGCCGGGCGGGACGTCGCCCGACGCGACGAAGGCGCGCAGCCCGCGGATGTCGTGGACGACGATGCGCCGGTAGCCGGTGCCGAGGACGCCCGTCCTGCGCAGCACGGTGAGCGCCCGGTACACCGCCGGCTCGGGCGCGTCCACGAGCCCAGCCAGCTCCGGCCGGGTCAGCGAGACGCCGATCATGACGCCTTCGGGAACCGGCTCCCCGTAGGACCGCCCCAGCTCGACGAGGACGCGGACCAGGCGGCCCATCGCCGTGTCCGCGCCGGCCGGGTACCAGCGGGCGGACGCATTGTGCCCGGCGGCCGCGCCGTACAGGGCGCGGGCGAAATCCGGGAACCGCACGGCCAGCCGCGCCAGTTCCCGCGGCGGGATGAGCCGTGCCAGGCAGGCGTCCGCCGCGGTGGCGGTGGCCTCCTGACGCTGCCCGGCCAGTACCGCGACCTCACCCACGAGGTCGCCCCCGACGCGGATGCCGGCCAGCGCCGGCACACCGGCGCCGGCAGCCGGGCCGGAACCAATGGCAGGGCCGGGGCCAGTGCCGTTGCGGCCGGTGCTGAGGGTGCCAGTGGTGCCTGTGGGGCGGGTGCCGGTGGCTGGGCCGAGGCCGGGGGCGGGGGCTGGGCCGGGGGCGGGGGGAGTGATGGTGAGTTTGACGCAGCCGTCCAGGAGGAGGATCGCTTCGTCGGACCATTCTCCCTGGGTGACCAGCGCCGTCCCCGCCGCGTACTGCCAGGGCCTCCCCAGCGCCAGCAGTTCGTCCCTGGCCTCCGCCGTGAGGCCGCCGAGCAGGCCGCGCCGTGGCCATTGGCCCACGTTGCGGATCACGCAGGGCCGTCTGGGTGCGGGGCCGGTCATGGCGCTCCTCCCAACTGACGCCGGCCGTCTCAGAGCCGGAGATCCGTGCCCGGGCCCCCACCCGTGCCTTGCCGCCGCGCGATCGCCGGCCGCGTTCCTGCGGTGTCCCGCCCGGAGCCGCGTGCGGCCACCGGCCGTTCCCGATGGCTTCCCGCGCCGAGGGCGGCCCGCGGAGCGGCCGATCCCTTTCGCTGCCCCAACTCTCCGCCCGCCACCTTGCAGAGAGCTTGCGGCAGGGTGACGGCGACGGCCGGGCGTATCGCGCGCTTTCGGCAAGGGACCACCGTGATGGCAAGATTGCCCGTCATGATCTGGGGACGGAAGGCGTCGCGCGCGGCGGCGGGGCTGGGACTTCTGGTGATCTGCTCGGCCGGCGGCACCGCCTCCGGCTCGGACCCGGCGCTTCCCTCGCCGCCCGTGGTCTCCCCCGCTGCGGGGCTCCCGTCGCCCGCGGCGCCCTCGGCTTCACCCGGAGGTCTCACCGCGTCCTCGCCGGGCGATCTCGCCACGCCTCCGGCGCCGGCCACACCCGGGCCGTCGGCGGAACCTGTCACGGCGGGGCCGGTGGGGGCGTCGCCACGGCCGGGCGAGGTCGGCCGCGTCCGGGCGCGGGCGGGCGAGGCGGTGCCGGTGGTCAGCTCGATCCCGACCGCGCGCAAGGTCGTCTTCCTGACCATCGACGACGGCTGGGAGCAGGACCCGGGGTTCGTGCGGCTGGTCAGGGAGCGCGCCGTTCCCATCACGGTGTTCGCGACGCGCGACGCGGTGGAGGCCAGGGGCGTGCCCGATCCGGGGGCGGCGGGCGGACGGTACGTCGGCGCGGGCAAGTGGTCGTATTTCCGCGAGTTGCGCGATCTGGGCGTGCCGATCGAGGCCCACACTCTCACCCACCCGAATCTGTGGAACCTCGGAAGCGCGGCGCAGCGGGAGGAGATCTGCGGCTCGGCCAAGGTCGTCGCCCGGGAGGTCGGGCGCGGGCCCGTGCTGTTCCGGCCGCCGTTCGGCAACTACACCGGCACCACGCTGCGGGTCGCCAAGGCGTGCGGCCTGCGGGCCGTACTGCTGTGGACGGCGACCGTGCAGCCGGGCGGGAAGATCTCCTACCAGGCGCCGGACAAGCGGCTGCACCCCGGCGACATCCTGCTGTTGCACTTCCGCGCCCATCTGGCCAGGGATTTCCGCGTCCTGCTCGACAAGATCGAGCGGCGGGGCTTCGAGCTGGGGAACCTTCCCGCCTACCTCAGGGAGGCCGGGGTCCGCCTTCCCGCTCCCTCGAGCGGTGTACGGGCGGATCAGCCGGTGGGGTGACGCCCCGGGCGGGCGCGGTGGCCCACCATTGACTCCTCGCCCGGGGGATCGAGGGCGGGCGGCGGGGGTGTGACGAAGATCGCACAGGACGGCATGACCTCCGCACCACATTTACTCTACAAGCTGTAGTACTACTGAAAGTAGAACTACAAGGCGTAGAGCTGAGGACCCGGTGAGGGGCGCATGGACGCATTGGATCTGGCTCGGTGGCAGTTCGGGGTCACCACCGTCTACCACTTTCTGTTCGTACCCCTGACGATCGGCCTCGGGATCTTCGTCGCCGGATTGCAGACCGCCTGGCATCGCACGGGCAAGGAGCACCACCTCCGGCTGACCAGGTTCTTCGGCAAGCTGTTCCTGATCAACTTCGCTATGGGCGTGGTCACCGGCATCGTGCAGGAGTTCCAGTTCGGGATGAACTGGAGCGAGTACTCCACCTTCGTCGGCGACGTGTTCGGCGCGCCGCTCGCCCTGGAGGCGCTGCTCGCCTTCTTCCTGGAGTCGACGTTCCTCGGACTGTGGATCTTCGGCTGGGAGAGGCTGCCCAAGCGGGTGCACCTGGCGTGCATCTGGGCCGCCGCGATCGGGTCCAACATCTCGGCGTACTTCATCCTCGCCGCGAACGCCTGGATGAAGCACCCGGTGGGCTACCAGGTGGTCGGCGGCCGGGCGCGCATGACCGACCTGTGGGCCGTCCTGACCAACCCGACGGCGCTGGCCCAGGTGCCTCACGTGGTCGCGGCCTCGTTCGTCGTCGCCGGCGGCTTCGTCATCGCGGTGAGCGGCTACCGGATCACCCGTGAGCGGCGCCCGGCCGCCGGCGAGAACACCACCGCCCCCCTCGGCGGGAACGCCGCCGCCGGCCTCGGCGAGGACGCCGCCGTCCCCCTCGCCCGGCAGACGCGCGGCCGGGCGGCCGCCCGCGTCCCCGGCGACGCCGCCATGTGGCGCGGCAGCCTGCGCGCCGCCCTTGTCATGACCGCCATCGCCGGAGTGGTCGTCGCCGGCACCGGCGACCTGTCCGCGCAGTACATGCGCGAGCAGCAGCCCATGAAGCTGGCCTCCGCAGAAGGGCTGCGGCACGACACCACAGGAGCGCCGTACTCCCTGGTTCCCGGCGTCGAGGTGCCGAACCTGCTGAGCCTGCTGGCCGCGCACGACCCCGGCGCCCGCATCGAGGGCGTGGAGGACATCCAGCGGCGCTACCAGGCCGAGTTCGGGCCGGCCGACTACCGTCCGAACATCCCCGTCGTGTACTGGTCGTTCCGCGTCATGATCGGCTTCGGGCTCTCGGCGGTGGGCCTGTCACTGCTCGGCCTCTGGCTGACCCGGCGCCGCCGCCCGGCTCCCGCCTGGTTCGCCCGCGCCTGCCTGTTCGCGCTCCCGCTGCCGATCCTCGCGGTGATCGCCGGCTGGCTGCTCAGCGAGATCGGCCGGCAGCCGTGGACCGTCCAGGGCGAGCTGCTCACCGCGGCCAGTGTGTCCCCCGGCGTCTCCCTCGGCGAGGTGGCCATCTCCCTGACCGTCTTCACGCTCCTGTACGGCGCGCTCGCGGTCGCCGAGGTGCGGCTGCTCGTGCGGCACGTCAAGGCCGGGCCCGACCCCGTCCCCGCGTCCCCGTCCCCGGGCCTGCCCGGTGACGCCGACGCCGACGCCGCCCACCTCACGCCGACCCTCATGTACTAGGAGATCCCGATGGAACTCACCACCTTCTGGTTCCTGGTCATCGCCTTCCTGTGGACCGGCTACTTCGTGCTGGAGGGCTTCGACTTCGGCGTCGGCGCGCTGCTGCCGGTCCTTGGCCGCGGCGAGGCCGAGCGCAAGCAGATGCTCCAGACGATCGGCCCGGTGTGGGACGGCAACGAGGTGTGGCTGATCACCGCCGTCGGCGCCATGTTCGCGGCCTTCCCCGCCTGGTACGCCGGCCTGCTCAGCGGCTTCTACCTGCCGCTGGTCATGGTGCTGGCCGGGCTGATCGTGCGCGGGGTGGCCCTGGAGTGGCGCGGCAAGGTGACCGCCCGGGAGCGTGCCCTGTGCGACGCGGGCATCGTGGCCGGCAGCGTGCTGACCGCGTTCCTGTGGGGCGCGATCTTCGGCCACCTGCTGTACGGCACGGCGGTGGCGACCATGCTCGGCGGCGCGCTGTCGCTGACCCTGGCCATCGTGCACGGCGCGGTGTTCGTCGCGCTGAAGACGAGCGGGCCGCTGCGGGCGCGGGCCCGCCGCGCGGCGCTGGCCGCCGCGGCGGTCGCGCTGCCCGTCGCCGTCGTCGCGCTCCCGGCGATCCCGTCGTCCGGGGCGGGCGGCGCCGGCTGGACCGCGCGTCCGCTGCTGTGGCTCGCGGCCCTGGCCGCGATGGCCGCCCTGGCCTCCGCCGTCGCGCTGGTCTGGCGCCGCCGCGAGGGCTGGGCGTTCACCGCGACCGCGGCCTCGATCGTGCTGGCCACCGCGGCGCTGTTCGGGACGTTGTGGCGGGCGCCGCTGCCCGGCCTGACCGTGGCCGAGGCGGCCTCCGCCCCGTACACGCTGAGCATGCTGACCTGGATCGGGCTGGTCGCCCTGCCGTTCGTGCTGGCCTACCAGGCGTGGACCTACTGGGTCTTCCGCAGGCGCGTCGCGGCCTGAGGCGCCGCGCCGCAACCGGCTGCGCGGGGCTCAGCCGGTTGCGGCGCGGCGCAGTTCGTACAACTCCGACGGCGAGATCGGCATCCGGTCGATCGAGAGGCCCTCGGCGTCCTCGATCGCCGAGGCGATCACCGCGGACACCGGGATCACCCCCGCCTCCCCCGCGCCCTTGATGCCGAGCGGGTTGAGCGGCGAGGGCGTCTCCAGATGGGCGGTCTCGATGGCCGGCACCTCCGTCGCGTAGGGCATCAGGAAGTCCATGAAGGAGGCGTTGAGCAGCTGACCGTGGCCGTCGTAGACCATGCGCTCGTACAGCGCCCCGCCGACCCCCTGTGCCACGCCACCGTGGATCTGCCCCTCGACGATCATGGGGTTGATCAGCCTGCCGCAGTCGTGCACGACGGCGTAGCGCAGGATGCGGATCTCGGCGGTGTCGGGATCGGTCTCGACGATGGCGGCGTGCATGCCGGAGGCGAAGGTCGAGCGGACCGGCGAGTAGTAGTCGCGCCCTTCCAGGCCCGGCTCCTCGCCCTCCTGGACCGGCGGCCGGTCCATCGGGGCCGCGCCGGAGAACTGCGTCGCCCGCGCGGCCTCCTCGTCGAAGGCGTACCGCAGGGGGTTGGACAGCACCGCCACCGTCGCCAGCGGCAGCGAGGCCTCCGGGTTGCCGACGACGCGCACGACCCCGTCCTCGATCTCCAGGTCGCGCGGGTCGGCCTCCAGCGCCTCGGCGGCGATGCGCAGGGCCTTGTCGCGGACCTTGCGGCAGGCCAGGGCGATCGCGTTGCCGCTCATCACGGCGGCCCGCGAGGCGAACGTGCCGACGGCGTAGCCGAAACGCCGGGTGTCTCCGGTGACCACCGAGACGCTCGAGAGCGGCACGCCCAGCTCGGTGGCCGCGATCTGCGCGAACACCGTCTCGTGCCCCTGCCCTTGGGAGGTGAGGCCGGTGGAGACGTGCACCCGCCCGTCGGAGGTCACCTGCACGTGGCCGCCCTCGTACGGGCCCACGCCGGTGCCCTCGACGTAGCAGCCCAGCCCGATGCCGAGCCGCCGGCCCCGCGCCGCCGCCTCGGCCTTCATGGCAGGGAAGCCGTCCCAGCCGATCAGCTCCTTGAGCATCCGCAGCGACTCGGGGTAGTCGCCGCTGTCGTAGATCAGCGGGCGGCCGTCCTGGAAGATCAGGCCCTGGTCGTAGGGGAACTCGCCGGGCTGGATGAAGTTGGCGGCGCGCACCGCCGCCCGGTCCAGGCCGAGATGGGCCGCGATGCGGTCCATGGTGCGCTCCATGCAGAACACCCCCTGCGGGCGTCCCGCGCCCCGGTACGGGGTGACCTGCACGGTGTTGGTGTAGATGGAGGAGAACTCGACGCGGTAGGCGCCGATGCGGTACGGGCCGAGCAGCTGGGTGGAGGTGATGATCGGCACGATGATGCCGTACGGGGTGTAGGCGCCGTGGTCGTGCAGGATGGTCACGTCCAGGCCGAGGACGTGGCCCTCGTCGTCGAAGCCGACCCGCACGTGCTGCACCTGCCCGCGCTCGTGGGCCGAGGAGATGAAGTGCTCGCGGCGGTCCTCGGCCCACTTGACCTCCCGGCCGAGCAGCATCGCCGCCCAGGGGACGAGGACCTCCTCCGGCCAGGGGTGAACGATCTTGACGCCGAACCCGCCGCCCACGTCCGGGGCGATCACCTCGACCGACGGCAGCGGCAGGCCGAGCTTGGCCGCGATCGCCATGCGCACGCTGGTGGAGGTCTGCGTCGAGCTGTAGACCCGCAGCGACCGGTCGTCGGCGTCCCACCGGGCGTACACCCCGCGCCCCTCCAGCGGCATGGAGGCGCTGCGCTCGAAGTCCAGGCGGAACGACAGCGTGTGCGGCGCCGCCTCGACGGCCTCGCGCGCGCTCTGGCCGGCGGGGGACGGCACCTCCTGGACCAGGTGCGCGCCGACGTTGCCGGGGACGTCCTCGTGCACCAGGTGGACGCCGTGGGCGGCCTCCTCGATGCCGACGACCGGCTTGCGGAACTCGTAGTCGACCTCGATGAGCGCGGCGGCGTCCTCGGCGATGTAGCGGTCGCGCGCCACGACCATGACGACCGGCTCGCCGACGTGGCGGACGACGTCCCTGGCCAGCGGGTAGGCCGTGCGGCCGTGGGTCAGCGCCGGGTGCGGGATCAGCAGCGGCAGCGGGTCACGGACCCGCTCGGGCAGGTCCTCCCAGGTGTAGATGGCGACCAGGCCGTCCACGTCCAGCGCGGCCGACACGTCGATGTCGCGGATGAGGGCGTGCGCGTGCGGCGAACGGACGAACGCGGCGGCGAGCGCGTCGCGCCCGAGGTCGTCCAGGTAGCGGCCCTGCCCGGTGATCAGCCGCAGGTCCTCCCTGCGCTGGACCCGCTCGCCGAAAAGCCTGGTCGTCACGCCTCACCACCCGCAGGAGCCGGCGTCCCGTCCTCGTCGGCGATGAGCTCGGCCGCGCGGTGGACCGCCTTGACGATGTTCTGGTAGCCGGTGCACCGGCACAGGTTGCCCGAGATGCCCTCGACCACCTGTTCGTCGGTCGGCGCGGGCGTCTCGCGCAGCAGCGCGGTGACCGTGCACAGGAACCCGGGGGTGCAGAAGCCGCACTGCAGCGCGTGGCATTCCGAGAACGCCCGCTGCACCGGCGACAGCGACCCGTCCGGGCCGGCCAGCCCCTCCACGGTGGTGATCTCGTGCCCGGCCGCCGTCACGGCGAACGTCAGGCACGAGCGCACGGGCTCGCCGTCCATCAGCACCGTGCAGCACCCGCAGACCCCGTGCTCGCAGCCGACGTGGGTGCCGGTCAGGCCGAGGTTCTGGCGCAGGCAGTCCGACAGCAGCCGCCGGGCCGGCACCGCCGTCCGGCGCACCACCCCGTTGACCGTCAGCGCGATCTCGTGCAGCGCCTCACTCATGGGCGAACTCCCCCGTCTCCTGGCCCGCGGCCTGCTGGGCGGCGACGCGCAACGCCCTCTCTGCCAGTACGCCGGTCAGCTGCCGCCGGTAGCCGGCGGTCGCGTGGATGTCCCCTTCGGGATCGACGCGGTCGCGCACGGCCGCCGCGACGGCGGCCCAGTCGGCCGAGGCGGCGGGGCGGCGGGCGCACACCTCCGACACGTCCAGCAGCACCGGCACCGGGCCGATGCTCACGCACGCCACCCGGGCCGAGGAGATGCGCAGGTCCTCGTCCAGGACGACCACGGCGGCGGCCCCGGCGACGGCGTAGTCACCGTGCCTGCGCGCCACCTCGCAGAAGGCGCCGCCCGCGCGGGACGGCAGCGAGGGGAAGAACGCCGAGACGGCCAGCTCGCCGGGCTGGACGGCCGACTCCAGAGGACCGATGAAGAAATGTGCCGCCGGCACGTCGCGCACGCCGCCCCCCTGCCGCGCCAGCCGCACCGTCCCCTCGAGAACGGCCAGCACGGCGGGCAGTTCGGCGGAGGGGTCGGCGTGGACCAGGCTGCCGACGACGGTGCCGCGGTTGCGGATCACCGGGTGCGCCACCTGCCTGAGCGCGGCCCGCAGCAGCGGCTGAGCCCGCGCGGCGGCCTGCGAGCGCTCGACGGCGGCGTGCCTCGCCAGCGCGCCGACGCGCACGCCGCCGCCGCGCACCGCGATGGTGTCCAGCTCGGCGACGCGGTTGATGTCGACCAGGTGCGACGGCGAGGCCAGCCGCATGTTCAGCAGCGGTATCAGGCTCTGCCCGCCCGCCAGCACCTTGCCATGCTCCCGCGTCTCGGCGAGGACGGCGAGGGCCTCGCCGAGGTCGCGGGGGGCATGGTAGTCGAACGCCGGAGGCTTCACGCTCTGGTCTCGCTCCCTTCGGCCACGGCCGCGGCCTCGCCGGAGCCGGGCCGCCGCCGCCAGGAGATGGCACGCAGCAGGTGGTACCCGCCGAGCACCACGATCGTGCCGAGCGCGATGCCGGCCAGCGAGAAGGTGCCGGTGATCTGGTGTGCCACCGGGCCGATCGCCAGGATGATGCCCGCTCCGATCGGCACCATGTTCACCGGGTCGGCGAAGTCCACGCGGTTCTCGATCCAGATCTTCGCGCCCAGCAGGCCGATCATGCCGTACAGGATGACGGTGATGCCACCCAGCACGCCGCCCGGCGTCGCCGCCACCAGCGCGCCGAACTTCGGCATGAACCCGAACAGGATCGCCACGACGGCGGCGATGTAGTAGGCGGCCGTGGAGTAGACGCGGGTCGCCGCCATGACGCCGATGTTCTCGGCGTAGGTGGTGGTGGGCGAGCCGCCGACGGCGCTGGCCAGCGCGGTGCCGACGCCGTCGGCGAAGACCGCGCGGCCCATGTACGGGTCGACGTCCGTGCCGGTCATCTCGCCGACGGCCTTGACGTGCCCGATGTTCTCGGCGATCAGCGCGATCACCGCCGGCAGCACCAGCACGATGGCCGAGACGGTGAAGCTCGGCGCGTGCAGATCGGGCCACCCGAACCACGTGGCGTCCTGGACCCCCTGGAAGCTCACGCGCGGGTGGGTGTCGACCTTGCCGGCGCCCGCGTTGAAGGCCGTGATGTTCCCGAACACCTTGTCGGCGACCCAGGAGAGCACGAATCCGGCGACCAGGCCGAGCAGGATGCCGATGCGGCCGGCGAACCCCTTGAACGCCACGAGGATCACGCCTGTGACGATCATGGTGATCAGGGCGATCCACGGGTCCTGCGGCCAGTAGACGTCGGCGACCACGTAGGCCAGGCCGAACCCGATGAGCATGACGACCGCGCCGGTCACCACCGGCGGGAAGATGCGGTTGATGGCGCCCACGCCGAGGTAGTGGACGGCCACGCCGCACAGCGCCAGCACGACGCCGGCGACCAGGATGGCGCCGGTGACCGTGCCGCTGTCGCCTCCCGCCGCGCGGATCGCCACCACTCCGCCGACGAACGAGGCCGACGTGCCCAGATAGCTGGGGATCTTGCCCTGCACGATCAGCAGGAACAGGATCGTCGCGACACCCGACATCATGATCGCAACGTTGGCGTTCAGACCCATGATCAAAGGGAAGACGAACGTCGCGCCGAACATGGCGATGACGTGCTGAGCGCCGAACCCCACCATGCGGGGCCAGCTCAGCCGCTCGTCCGGCTTGACCACCTCACCTGGGGTCAGGCCGCGCCCGTCCCCGTGCATTCTCCAACCGAAGGCCATGAGAGCCCCTTCACTGACCGGGCCGGGCGGTCGGTGGCCACCCCGCAGGCGGACCTCCGCGGCGTCGTACCGTAACTGCCGTTGTGGCTTGTTGCGGGCACATTAGACCAGTCACGGGCCGTCCACATGGTAAGGACTTGCCAAACGTGCCCACCTCACCAGCACTCTTATTGCGCACCATCCCCCGTGACAAGAGTGAGCCCGGTGATCTTACGCTCCTCACGCGTCGGCGCCTCGTCGGCGCCTCGTCGGCGGGAGGCCGGGCGATGCCGGTCTCAGCCGTGAAGGACCTCGCGCGCATGAGCGTCGACCGCCCTCACCAGCTCCGTGAAATCGGCCGCCTTCAGCTGGGGATGGCCCATGTCCGTGTCCGCCCTGAAGGCCAGGTCGACGATGTAGCGGCCATATCGTCCTCGAAATCCCCACTGCGGGCACTGCTCGACGGGCCGGGCGGCCTTCTGGCGTCCAGCGCAGAAGACCACCGCCTCGTCGGCGCCCTGACCGGCCCCGGAGAACGGGATCGTCGTCACCTCCATTCCATCGGCCAGATGGAATGTCCTTCCGTATGGTGACGCCTGGTACTCCTTGCCGGCATCGGACGGGGTCATGAAACGGTAGGCCCGCTGACTGAGCAACCACTGACGCTGATCACTCCACGTCCGCTGCCCATAGCCCTCCATTCCGTACCACTCCTGAGGAAACGGCGGCTGCGAGACGTCCGGCTTCCTGATCGCCAATGCGTAGCCATCGATGATCGCCGCCGGAACGTCCTTCTGATCGACGAGGAGCCGCTCGACGGGGACGGAACGCTCGCCGGCGACGCCGCGCGAGTCCATGGCCACCGTCTGAGAGCCGGCCGGGCCGCACGCGGCGGCGAGGAACGCGGCGACGAGAAGCGCGGCCCGGACGCGCAGTGGTGATCCGACTCGCCGGCGCCCTCGTCTCCTCATTTCACGTCCTTCAGTTGTGTGACGTCGTTGACGATGAACAGGTCGAAGAGGTACCCGTTGATGTCCTGCAGGACGGGCCTGAAGTACATCTCCTGCGCCGGGCCTCCCCTGGACTCGCGGCCGTAGAGGTCCCACCCGTACCTCGTCGAGAGATCATCCCCGTAGTCGTTGGCACCATTGAACAAGCTATACGCCTTCGGAGCCAGCAGCGTGGTTTTCAGCGGCCACCCCAGGGCTGCCATGATGAAAGTGAGCGAGACGCATTACGAACACGCCGGAACCAACGCCGGGGCCACCGTGGCCATCCTGTTCGTACTGGCCGAAGTTCGTCCAACGAATCGGGGGCCGACTCGCATGGGGTCGATCTTCCATTCAATCGACGACGAACGACTACTCGAAGGGGGTCAAGACCATCAACACCAGTCCCGTCGGGTCTTTGACCGTGGACTCCACTTTCAGCGCCGCACGCTGTTCGGGGAATATCTCGGCTCCGCCGCCATATTGCTGCAGAAAGGAGTCGAGGGGCCGGAGGTACGCGTTGGTCCTGTCGCCGGTCGAGAACAGAGCCGTCTGCACGCCGGAGGCTCGAGAACCGTCATCCCAGCCCAGCGAACGGATATAGGAGGCCTGCGCGTCGATGGCTTCCGCTACATTCGCGCTTCCAGGCCGGAGGACGACGTACTGGGACTCGTAAAGGGGGTTGCCGGTGTTGGACAACTCCTTCACCACCGCCACGATCTTCACCTGGCCGGCGAGCCGCTGACGGACGGAGTCGTCAACCGTCACCGGGGCTCCTTCCCCCAACATCAGGATCAGGACCAGGACGATGAGCAGGGCGACCAGGACGGCGCCGAGCGAGAGCCATAATCCTCTACGCGAACGCGTCGCCACTTCTCTAGTCAAAGTATTGCTCCACATACTGCCAGTACTTGCGACCCAGAAGAGCGTATCGCCTTTCCAGATCTCTTCTCTCGTACGCCTTCGGATACCTGGAGCAAGCTGCGGGGTACCATCCGATGGATTGCAGGTTCTTCCAGGTCTCAGGGCCGGTTGCATAAGCTATGAAGGCACTTGAGTCGCCGATGTTGAGTTGCTCCTTGAGCTCCTTCATGTACGCGGCGGCCAGCTTGATGCCCCACACGTCGTCGTTGATGAGGAGCTCTCTCGCCTCTGCTTCCGTCATGTTCTTTCCAAATACTAGGCGTCGAAGGCGAGCGTCTTGGAGACGCCGCCCTTGGTCTCGCTCGCGGTGGTGCCGCGCGCGGTGTAGGCGTAGGTGGCGCCGTCGCCGGAGGTCAGGCGGTTGCGCTCGTCGTAGGCGTAGGTCTTGGAGCCGGCCCGGACGCGGTTGCCGGAGTCGTCCCAGGCGTAGTCGGTGACGGCGCCGCCGGGGGCGGTCCAGGAGGTGAGCCGGTTGCTGTGGTCGTAGGTGTTGACGCCCGCTCCGGCGGTTCCGGCGGTGGTCTTGGCCGTCAGGTTGTCGTCGCGGTCGTAGCCGTAGGTGATGGAGCCGATGGCCGCGCCCGCCGAAGTCTTGAGGGTGTCGCCGGTGAGGCGGTCCATCGGGTCGTAGGCGTAGGTCCGCTTGGCTCTGCCGGAGCCGTAGTCGATGCCGGTGAGCCGGTCGGCGTCGTCGTATCCGTAGGTGAGCGTGGTCGCCGTCACCGGGTCGGCCATCGTCTTCACCCGGTCGGCGGCGTTCGTCGCGCGGCCGGCGGGGAAGTCCGTGGTCGCCGGTGTGGTTGGCCTGCTCCACGAACGGGGTGTACTCGATCTTGGTGGCGTAGGTGTCGCTGGTGCTGCTCGCCGACCGCGCGTCCCGGTAGACGACCATCTGGTCGTTGCGCGGGTCGAAGTCGTCCGAGCCGTTGAGGTGATAGGCGGCATAGGAGGTCTGGCAGTCGCCGGCCTCCCGGCATCGCGTGACGCTGAGCTGGTTGCCGCGCTCGTCGTGCGTGAGTTGCACCGTGTTGGCGTTACGGTCGGTGAACTTCGCGGGATAGCCGCCGGTGTCGTACTCGTATGTCGTCTTGTACGTGAGCTGGTCCCGCTCGCTGATGGTCCTGAGCCCGCGGAGCGCGTCGTGCACCGAGGTCAGCGTGCCGTTGTGCGGGTCGGTGACGACGACCGTGGCCTGCGGATCGCCCTCAGGATCCTGGCCGTACTGCAACGCGCCGATCTTCCACAGGCCGCCGTTGACGTCGGTGTGGTTCTGCAGGCGCCCGCCGTCGGCGGCGTAGACGTTCTGCGCCGCCACCCGGCCCGACGGCAGGGTGGCCTTGGTCAGCTGCGGCCCCGCCGTACCCGCCAGGTAGTGCTCCCGGATCTCGGCCGCGGGCAGAGAACGACCGTAGATCGCCACCTCGTCGAGGTCGCCCTTGAAGGGGAACAACTGCGTGCCCGCGACCGACGACGGCCAGCTGCTGGAGGCGAAGCCGGAGCCGAGACGCGTGTAGAACTGTTCCCGGTGGTCGATGGTCCCGTTACGGGTGCCGATCGGCTGACCGTCCAGGTACAGCGTCTGGCTGGTGCCATCGCCCGTGAGGGCCGCGTGGTGCCACTGCCCGTTGTTGACCGCCGCGGCGGAGGTGATCGGGTTGACCGACCCGTTCCAGTACTGGCCGCGCAGCTTACCGTCGGCGCCCACGTACACCACGGGCGTGAACTCCGACGGGGTCGAGTCCGTGGTGTCGCTGTGGCCGAGCACGACCCCCTTGCCGGTCGTCTTGAACCACGCCTCGACGGTCAGGAACGCGCCCCGACCGCTGATCGCCGCCGTCGGCAACCAGGCGTGGGAACTCGAACCCGACGTCCCGGCGAAGCGCACCGCGGTGTCGGACGATCTCCCGAGGGCGCCGGCCACGCCGACGGTGGCGTCATAGCCGCCGCTGCTGAATGACGCGTCCTCCTGGCCGAGGTTCCAGCCCACCGCGTCGGCGAGCCTCGCCCCCTGGGCGCCGGTTCGCTCGCGCAGGCGCCAGTACCACAGCTCCCGGCGGCCATCGCGGCGGACCCCGCCGCCGAACCGCGCGCCGCCGCGCTCGGTGTGGCGGACGGGCGGCTCCGAAAAACCCACGGCCCGCACGTCGCCGGCGAAAGCCGAGGCGTCACCAATGGTGAGTCATCCCGGCCGGCCTTTCCTCGACACCGACAGAATGCGACAGGTGAAGCCGGGCCCGCCGGGGCATCTCGAGGGGGCGGGTTTCGCCGGGTTCAGCGCAGGACCATCACCGCGACCGTCCCGATGACGGCGTTGGCGGTCACGTGAACCAGATAGGGGATCAGAATGCCGCCACTGCGCAGGCGCATGACGCCCAGGGCGAACCCCCAGGCGCCCGCCATGATCATGCCGGCGACGCCGGACGGAAAGCCGGCGAAGTGCGCGGCTCCGAAGAGCACGGCTTGCAGTGCGACGGCGGTCTTGGCGCCCCAGACCGAGGCGAGTTCGGTCAGCAGCACCCCCCGGAAGAGCATCTCCTCCCACACCGGATTGACGAGAGCGAACGCCACGATGCCCGCGATGGCCAGCCAGAGTGGGAGTCGTTGCAGCTCACGCAGGTATTCAGCCGGCTCGGGCCGCACGACGAGCGCCCAGCCCGTGAGTGCCGCTCCGCTGACCACGACGGTGGCCAGCCCCAGCCATGGCGCCTCGGGCGTCAGCGATCCCCGTGTCAGCCAGGGAGTCGCCGGGCGCAGCGCTGCGCTGCGGCCGCACAGCAGCAGGCACCCCAAGGGGAGCGCGCACACCAGGACCGTGGTGATCGCAGGTGGCCAGCCGGAGAGGATCCCCGCCGCGAAGCAGCCGAGGAGGGGGCCGATGAACACCGCCGTGCGGATCGCCGCGGCCGACCGCAGAGCGACGGCGCCGACGATCAGCATGACCGCCGCGGCGCCGGCGATCGCCGTACGCGCCGGCGCCTCCGGGCGGATCGGCAGGACCGCACACGCCCCAAGGGCGACCACGCACATTCCCGCGAGTGATGTCCGGACGGAAGGGACACCCGTCCCGGCGGCGGGCCGGGTCGGCGCCGGATCTTCAAGCTCCGAGGTCATCACGTGGCTCCGGTCGACTCGCCCAACGCAACGGTGTCACCGGCACCCTACTCGCGCGCCGCCCGGCGCTCCTCCCACTCGCGCGCCGCCCCGCGTTCCTCCCCCGCCGGCGACGCGCGCCGCCGGTCGTGCTCATCCGTGCGGCCGCAGCGTCCGCGCCGCGCTCTCCTGTGCGTCGAGGAGTTCGTCGCCGTGTTCGGCGATCCACCGTCCGAGCGCTCTCATCGGGCCGTCGGCGAAGCTCTGTCCCAGACCGGTCAGTCCGTACTCGACGCGAGGCGGGGCCTCGGCGTACGCCTGGCGACTGATCAGGCCGTTGTCGAGCAGGCGGTGCAGCGCCTCGGTCAGAGCCTTGTCGCTGATGCCGCCGATCGACGCGCGCAACTCGCGGCGCCGCCGGGGGCCCGGGTGCAGGGCCGCCAGCACGACCGGATCCCAGGTGTGGGCGAACAGGTCGGTGGCCGCGCGCAGCCGGCAGTCGGCGACCTGCTCGTAGCAGTGGTCATCGCGCTCGCTCATCTCGCCTCCCATCATCACACTCCCGTCGCGCACCGATCGGTGCGCGACGCCTTCCCTACCGTGGGCGTCGAACGACCGGCGATGACCGAGAGGGAGCGACGATGCGAATCGGCATATTGGGGACGGGAAACCTGGCCGAAGGGCTGGGCACGGGATGGGTGGGCGCGGGTCACGAGGTGGTGATCGGCGGGCGATCGCAGGCGAAGGCGCGAAAGCTCGCCGACGGGCTGGGCCGGGGAGCGCGAGCGGTCACGCCGCGCGAGGCGGTGACCGGACGGGACGCGGTGCTGCTGGCGGTGTCCTGGGACGGGGTCGAGGACATGCTGCGGAGCGCCGGCGCCGCCGACGGGAGCCTGGACGGGATGCCGCTGATCGATCCCACGAACGCCGTCGAGCACGGCGTCGGCGTGCTGCTGACCGGGAGCGGCGAATCGGCGGCGCAGCGGATCTCCGCGCTGGCGCCGGGAGCGCACGTCGTCAAGGCCTTCCACCTGTTCCCCGCCGGCCGGTGGGCCGGGAGTCCCGGTGGGGACACCACCCCGGTGACGGTGGCGATGTGCGGCGACGACCCGGCGGCCCTGCGCGTGGTCGGCGAGCTGGTGCGCCAGGTCGGCGGGGTTCCGGCCGTGCTCGGTTCCCTGGAGCGGGCTCGCCAACTCGAAGAGACCGCCGGTTTCGTCATCGGACTGGCCTTCGCGGGCGTCGATCCCGGCTCCGCCGTTCCCCACGTCTCACCGCCTCTCACTCCGGCGGACGGGGCCACGGCCTCCCCGTGAGGAACCGCGAGGAATCGCGAGGAACCGCGAGGAACACCGGGAGTGGCCGCCATCGCCCCTGGCCGCCCGAGTGGCCGCCGGCGGCGCGCGCCGGTCGCCGGTCAGGTGGCGGTGTCGTCCTGGTCGGTTCTCAGGGTGCCGGCCGGAAGTCGACGGACCTGCTCACATCCGACCATTTCTCGTCCTCGGTCGCGCGAGCCTTGGCGGCGTTCCCGGCGATCTCGACCGCGTCCGAACCGAGCAGCAGACGCAAGGGAGGTTCATCGGTGCAGGCGAGGTCGACGACGGCCCTGGCCACGCGGGCCGGGTCCACCAGCTCGTTGCCGCTGTAAGCGGCGAAGAGACGAGCGGCCTCGCCGACGGTCTGGTCGTAGTTCTCGGTCGCCTGTGCCGCCCTGGCGGAGGCGGCCACCCAGTCGGTGCGCATCGCGCCGGGCTCGACGATCGTCACCTTGACCCCGAAGGGTCTCATCTCCATGCTGAGGCACTCGGAGAAGCCCGCGACGGCGAACTTCGCCATCTGGTAGGCGCCGATGCCCGGCATGACCGCGACGCGGCCGCTGACGGACGCGATCTGGATGACGTGGCCGGAGCGCTGCCCCCTGAGCACCGGCAGAGCGGCCTTGGTGACGTTGACGACGCCGAAGAGGTTCGTCTCGATCTGCGTGCGCAGGTCCTCGTCCGAGGTCTCCTCGATGGCCGAGATGGCGCCGTACCCGGCGTTGTTCACGACCACGTCGAGGGAGCCGAACTCCTCGACCGCGGTCCGGACGGCCGCGCGAGCGGCCGCGGCGTCGGTGACGTCCAGCGCGACCGCGCGGACCCGGTCGCCGTGCCGGAGGACGAGATCGTCGAGGACTTCGGGCCTGCGCGCGGTGGCCACGAGACGGTGGCCGGCGACGAGCACGGCCTCGGCGAGTTCGCGGCCGAGGCCGCGAGAACTCCCTGTGATCAACCAGACCTGCGACATGTGGTGGAGACCTTCCGCCGATGAGCTGAAGTGCGGCTCCATGGATGTCAGAGCAGATATACGCCGAACCGATGTCTTGGCACGGTTCGAGGTCGCGAGATGACCCTTTCAACGCGGTCTTCGCGGACGCCATCAACCGTAGGAGACTCCCCCTGCTGACGCCACCCTCGCACGGACACGGAACCGTTACCGGCGACCCATCCGAGATCACCGGCCATGACGGGAACAACGGCCGGAAAGGCGGCCGGGGACGGCCTCCAGAGGGCGTTCCGGAACGACGGAGGCCGCTTCCACCTGCACGACAGCCGGCCACCTGGCCGGCAGGCGTGCCGCTCGCGGTGAAATCGCACATTCAACGCCGTGGCCGGCACAGAATCGCAGGGATCCTGCCAGACCGCCGCATAGGCGACATATATTCATAGCACTACAAATCGTCGTCACCAATACGACCGGATTCCTGAATGCCGACCTTATTGACGCGGCGGCACGCTCCGGCGGAATCCGGCACGACCGGCGGTCGATGCCGCACGCCGCGGCGCGCACGTGGTCTGGCGCCGGTGCGTCATAGGCACGATCCCCGGTCCTCGGCGTCGCCGATGACCGCGAAGAGCATGCGGCGCAGGGCCTGCACCTGGTCCTGGCCGAAGCCGTTCAGGACCGAGGCCTCGACGGCGGCGCAGGCGCCGGCCACCTTCGCGCGCACGGCCTCGCCGTCGTCAGTGATCACGGGGATGCGCAGGCGGCGGTCGCGGGGGTCGCTGTGGCGCACGACGAGGCCCCTGCGCTCGAGCCGGTCCAGCTGGCTCATCAACGTGGTCTTGTCCAGCCCGAGGGATTTGCCGAGTTCGCCCTGGGTGAGGCCGGGGGTCTTGTCGAGGGCGCTCAGCACGATGTAGTCGCGCAGCGAGAGTCCGTGCTGCTCGGCCACCTCACCGGTCGCGCCGCGCATGCGCTGAGCCGCCCGGTGCAGCAGCCAGGTGATCTCGGAGTCGACGGAGGGGCGCGGGCCGGCGACCTCTGGCGCCGGCGATGGCAGGCTTCGCATTCGAGAACCGTACGTCCTCAGCGGGACCGCGCCGCGGCCTCGGGCGTCAACCGGGGGATGCCGTCGTAGGAGCCGAGGTCATGCGCGGGGACGATCCGCATCAGACCGTCCAGAGCGATCACGCGGAGCAGGTCCTGGCGCAGCCGGCCGGGATCGCCGTCGGCGAGTCTGCTCAGCAGCCACGGCCGTTCGACCCGCCGGCGGATGCCGTCGATCTGCCAGGTCAGGTCGCCGATGAAGGCGTACCGCTCGCCGGGCGGCACGGTCACGAAGACGATCACCGAGCCGGCCGTGTGGCCTCCCGCGAGGACGACGACCACCGAGCCGTCGCCGTACACGTCGTGGCTCGACGGGAACCCGAGGTAGGGCGCGCCGTCGAATCCGTACTCGTGTGTCGGGTGCCCTGGGGAAACGTGGCGGAAGACCTTCCCGTCCGGGTCCTCGGCGGCGTACCGCCGCTCGTTCGCGTTCATCCAGACCGGCGTGCCCCGCAGGCTGTCGAGGCCGCTCGCGTGGTCCCAGTGCGAGTGGGTCAGCAGCACGCCCAGCAGGCCGCCGCGGTCGTAGCCGGCGGCGTCGAGTTGCTCGCCGACCGTCCGGCCCACCTGGTAGGGGGCGCGCACGAACCTGAGGAGCATCGCGACGTGCGCCGCGACGCCTGCGCCGAAGCCCGCGTCGATCAGCAGATCGCCTTCCGGGTGCCGCACCAGGACCGCGGACGCGGCGAAGTGGCGCTTGTCGCGGAACGACCCGCCGCGGAAGGCGAGGGCCGCGCGGGTCTCGTACGTGCCGGTGGGCAGGTGGTAGATGGCCATGCCCACGGGCGGGTGAGCCTCGGGCAGTGGTCGCGTCCAGGGGGCGGGCCTGGCGAGAGGTGACATGCCGAGATCGTATGAGTCGAGAAAGTCTGAAGCAAGAATTTATGAGGACGCCGGCGTGGATCGCCGGGACGACGGCCCGGTTCGCGGGCCGGGCGGAGAGCCTCAGTCCAGGGGCAGGGGCCTGCGGGGCACGGGCGCGGCGTGGATGAGAGACGTGGTCGTGTGGCCGTACGGGGTGAACAGGTCGAGGATCGGTTCGAGTTCGCCGACCGCCCGCAGGTGCATCGTGAAGTAGAAGCAGTCGTCGCCGGTCATCCTGTAGCACTCGACGATCTGGGGAACGTCCCTGGCGATCTTGGAGATGCGCTGCAGCTCGCGGATCGCCGGACGGATGCGCACCATCACCGTGATCGGAAAGCCCAGGGCCCGCGGGTCGACCTCGGCGTGATAGCCGGTGATCACCCCGGCCTCCTCGAGCCGCTGCACCCGGTCGGCCACCGAGGGGGCCGACAGGGCGACCCGGCGCCCCAGCTCGGCGAAGCTCACTCTGGCGTCGATCTGCAGCTCGGCGAGAATGCGAAGGTCGAGGGCGTCCATTTCCCTGGGTTCGTACGCCCGCTCCGGCCTGATCCTTCGATTCGCCATTCTCCTAAATTACGGGCCGGTCGACGATGGCGTCATGCCGCGCACCGGTCCTCGCGCCGTTCTCGCCGCGGCGCCTCCATGGACCTATTTCCTCGGGAGCGCCGTCTTCCACTACCTCGGGCCGGCCTTCGCCGTGCTCTTGTTCACCAGGCTCTCCCCGCTCGGGGTGGCGGCGCTGCGGATCTGGAGCGCCGCGCTGGTCTTCGCGATCTGGCGTCGCCCCTGGCGGATCCCCGCCCGGCTCGACGCCGAAGGGCGTCGTACGATCATCGCCTGGAGTGCCGTGCTCGCGGCCATGAACGTCTGTTTCTACCTGGCGATCGCCCGCGTGCCCCTCGGGACCGTCGCCGCGATCGAGTTCCTGCCGGTCATCGTGCTGGCCGCGCTCGGCGCCCGGACGGCACGCAACCTCGTGGCGCTCGTGGCGGCCGTCGGCGGCGTCTACGTGCTGACCGGCGTCCGGCTGGCCGGGGAACCGGTGGGGCTGATGTTCGCCTTCGCCAACGCGGTGCTGTTCGCCGCCTACATCGTGCTGGCCCACCGCACGGCACGGCGTCTGCGCGGCGTCGGCGGCATCGACGGGCTGGCCGCCGCCATGCTCCTCGCCTGCGCGTTCGTCGCCCCGGTGGGCGTCTGGCAGGCCGCTCCCGCGGTGATCGACCCGGTGACCCTCGCCGCCGGGATCGGGGTGGGGATCTGCTCGTCGGTGATCCCGTACGTGTGCGACCAACTCGCCATGGCGCGCATGGCCCGCTCCACGTACGCGCTGCTGGTGGCGCTGCTTCCGGCCACGGCGACGGTGATCGGCATCGCGGTGCTCCGGCAGTTCCCCTCGTTCGCCGAGGCCGCCGGGGTCGGGTTCGTGGTGCTCTCGGTCGCCCTGCACCGCGAGCCTGCGGCTTCCCCGGCCGCGGCGACGGCCACACTCCCGAAGGAAGGCGAAATCGAATGCGATACGTGAAACTGGGCTCGTCGGGGCTGCGGATCTCCCGCATCTGCCTGGGCATGATGAGTTACGGCGACCCCCGGAACCGGGAATGGATGCTGCGCGAGGACGCGGCCGAGCCGATCGTGCGGCGCGCGGTCGAGGCCGGGGTGACGTTCTTCGACACCGCCGACATGTACTCGGGCGGCGCGAGCGAGAAGATCACCGGGCGGCTGCTCTCCAAGCTCTTCGCGCGCCGCGACGACTACGTCCTCGCCACGAAGGTCTACTTCCCGACGGGGCCGGGCCCGAACGACCGGGGTTCGTCCCGCAAGCACGTGCTGGCCGCCATCGACGACTCGCTGACCAGGCTCGGGACCGATCACGTCGATCTGTACCAGATCCACCGCTGGGACCACGAGACGCCGATCGAGGAGACCATGGAGGCCCTGCACGACGTGGTGCGGGCCGGCAAGGCACGGTACATCGGGGCCTCCAGCATGTACGCCTGGCAGTTCGCCAAAGCGCAGCACGCCGCCCAGGCGGCCGGCTGGACCAGGTTCGTGTCGATGCAGAACCACTACAACCTCGTGTACCGGGAGGAGGAGCGCGAGATGATCCCGCTCTGCCTGGACCAGGGGGTGGGCGTCATCCCGTGGAGCCCGCTGGCGCGCGGGCTGCTCACCGGGAGCCGCCGGCGCGACGGACGGCAACGCACGGTCCGGTCGGGCAGCGACCCGCTGGCCGGCAGCATGTACCAGGACGTGGACTTCGACGTCGTCGACGCGGTGCGCGCGGTGGCCGGCGAGCGAGGACTGCCTCCGGCGCAGCTCGCGCTCGCCTGGCTGCTCGGGAGGCCCGGGGTGAGCGCGCCGATCGTCGGGGCCGGCCGGGTGGAGCATCTGGACGACGCGATCGCGTCGGCGGACGTCTCCCTGAGCGAAGAGGAAGCCGCCCTCCTGGAGGCCCCTTACCGGCCGCACCAGATCATCGGACACTCCTGAGGGGGTTCCTCCGTCCGGTCCGGACTCGGGCGCCTTCCCAGGCCGGGGCCGGTCTTCCGTGACGGGGTGGCACGCCGGTTCCTCCGGCGACGCGGCGGCCCCGGTCGTTCACCGCAGTGCGGTCGCGGCCTTCTCGGTGGTGTCGTAGAAGGAGAACAGCCGGTCCAGGCCCATGATCTCGAAGACGTGCGCGATGTCGGAGTGGAGACCGGCCAGGGCCAGCGCGGCGCCGGCGTCCTGCGCGCGCTGATGCGCGGCGACCAGCAGCGAGATGCCGGTGGAGTCGCAGAACGTCAGCCCCGTCAGCTCGATCACCAGCCCATCGCCGGCGGCGAGCGTGAGCTCGTCCATGACCGCCTGCAGGCTGGGGCTGGTGTGATGATCAAGATCACCGGCCACGGCCAGCACGCGGATGCGGGCCGTATGCGGTTGCAGGGTTACGGTCAGACCGTGGTCATGTCGCACCAGGGCTCCTGAGAGGGGACGGCCGTCGAGCGGACGGGACGGACAGGGCGAGCACCGCGGTGTCGTCCGACACACCGTCGCCCAGGGTCCCGATCAGTTTATTCACCGTGTCGAGCAGGCCGTCGGCGCTCGTGGGCGCGGTCGCCGCCAGGTGGGCGGCCAGGCCGTCCTCCTCCAGCATGGATCCGGTCCCCGTACGGGCCTCGGTGAGGCCGTCGGTGTACAGCAGCAGCGCGTCCCCGGCGTCCAGGCGGGTGCTCACCTCGGCGAAGTGGGGGGCGCGCAGGATGCCGATCAGCTGTCCGCCCTCCGGGTGGACGGGGTCCACGACGCCGTCGGCGCGCACGACCAGGGCGGGCGGGTGCCCGCCGCCGGCGAGCGTGACGGTGAACCCGTCCTGGTCGGGTTCCAGCACTCCGAACAGCGCGGTGCAGTAACGCGGCGGCGCGAGGCTGCCGGCGTGCTCCTGCTGCAGGACCGCGTCCAGGTTGGCCAGGACCGTGCACGGGTCGGGGTCGTAGACGGCGGCGGCGCGCAGCGTGTAGCGGACCAGCGAGGTCAGGGCGGCGGCATCGGCGCCCTTGCCGCAGACGTCCCCGAGGAAGAACCCCCAGCGGTTGCCGTCCAGCGGGAACAGATCGTAGAAGTCCCCGCCGACCTCGTCGGTGGAGACGGGGTGGTAGGCGGCGGCGGCGCGCAGGCCCGGCACCCGCGGCAGGACCGAGGGGACGAGCGTGCGCTGCAGGGTGCGGGCCAGGCGTTCCGCGCCGGCCCGCTGCTCGCGCTCGGCGGCGACGATGCGCGAGGCGGCCAGCCCCAGCTCCAGTTCGCCCATGACCAGGGCCGCCAGATCCTGCAGGGCGGCCAGTTCCCCGGCGTCGGCCTGCCGGGGACGGGTGTCCATGACGTTGACGCTGCCCAGGCGGTGACCGTCGGAGGTGATGATCGGAGCCGCCGCGTAGAACCGGATGCCCGGCTCGCCGCCGACCAGCGGATCGGCCGTGAGACGCGGGTCCGCCGCGGTGTCGGGGATGACGCGGACGCCGTCCTGATCGACGGCCGCGGCGCACAGGCTCACCGCACGCCTGCTCTGGCACAGCCGCGCCGGAATCCCGTAGGCGGCGCGGCAGTGGACCCACTCGTCGTCGACGAAGGTCACGGTGGCGGCGGGGGCGTGGAAGACGCGCGCGGCCAGCGAGGCGACACGGTCCAGCGCGCCGCGACTTGGAGCGTCCGGAATCGCGTAGCCGCGAACGGCCGCCAGCCGTCGCGCTTCGTCGGCGGTGCTGACGTCGGGCTCCTCTCCACCTCACCCTGGCGGCACGCGGAGCGGACGCAGGGCCCCGGAGCGATTTGCCCTATCCTACGTAACCGATGACCTGATGCTCACATGACCTGATGCTCGCTCGGCCTGCCGGACCGGCCCGCGGGCACATCGACCCGTTCGCACGGATCCTGGCGGGGCGATGAGCGGTACGAAACAGGACAGCGTGGCCGAGGCCGCTGAGGACGGCCGGTCGATGGAACCGCGGTTTCCGGACGGCAGGGGAATGACGAGAACGGCGGCACGGTGACGGACCGGCCATGAAGTGGCCCGGCCGGGCTCACCGTCGAAGAAAGGGTGTCGGATGACGCGTCATGACGACGCTGAGCGCGGGCCGGTGAAGGCGTCCGGCGCCGGGATCTTCACCGTCGACGACGAGGTCGGCCGTGACCTGGCGACGGTGGACTGGGACGCGACCCCGCTGGGTCCGCCGGCCGAATGGCCGCAGAGCCTGCAGACGGCGGTCAGCATTCTGCTGTCGTCCCGGTTCTCCATGTGGATGGCGTGGGGCCCGCAGCTGACGTTCTTCTGCAACGCCGCCTACCGGCGCAACACCCTGGGCCGCAAGTACCCCTGGGCGCTCGGGCGGCCGGCCAGCGAGGTGTGGGCGGAGATCTGGGGCGACATCGGCCCGCGCATCGACGCCGTCCTCGACACGGGGAAGGCGACCTGGGACGAGGCGCTGCTGCTGTTCCTTGAAAGGGACGGCTACCCGGAGGAGACCTACCACACGTTCTCCTACAGTCCGCTGCGGGACGACGCCGGCGCGGTGGTCGGCATGCTGTGCGTCGTCAGCGAGGACACCGAACGGGTCATCGGCCAGCGGCGCATGGCGACGCTGCGCGATCTCGGCTCCGATCCCAGCGTGGTGCGCACCGAGCAGCAGATGCTGGCCTTCGCCTGCCGGCAGCTCGGACGCAACCCGCACGACCTCCCCTTCACGCTGACCTACCTGTTCGGCGACGACGGCCACGCGCGGCTGGCGGGGACGACCGGCATCGCCGCCGGGCATCCGGCGGCCCTCGCCACCCTGCCGCCCGGCGATCCGGACGGCCCATGGCCGGCGGCGGCGCCGGCCCAGGGAGAGCCGGCGCTCGTGGAGCTCGACGGCGCCCCGTTCGCCGGCCTGCCGTCCGGTGACTGGCCCGAGCCGCCCAGCCAGGCCCTGGTGACGCCGCTCCTGCGGCAGGGCGGTGCGCCGTACGGGTTCCTGGTGGCCGCGCTCAACCGGTACCGGCCCCTGGACGAGGGGTACCGCGGGTTCGTCGAACTGGCGGCGGGGCATGTCGCCGCGGGCATCGCGAGCGCCCGCAGCTACCAGGCCCAGCAGCGGCGGGCCGAGGAGCTCGCCGAGCTGGACCGCGCGAAGACCGTCTTCTTCTCCAACATCAGCCACGAGTTCCGCACCCCGCTCACCCTGATCATGGGGCCGGTGAGCGAGCTGCGGAACACGCTGGCCGACGCCGGCCCGCAGGTGCGCCAAGATCTGGAGGTCGTCCACCGCAACGGGCTGCGCCTGGGCAAACTCGTCAACACCCTGCTCGACTTCTCCCGCATCGAGGCCGGCCGCATGCAGGCCCGGTACGAGCCGGTGGACCTGGCGGCCGTGACCGCCGAGCTGGCCAGCGTCTTCCGCTCCGCGATGGACAAGGCCGGCCTGGACTTCCAGGTGGACTGCCCCCCGCTCGCCGAACCGGTGTACGTCGACCTGAGCATGTGGGAGAAGGTGGTGCTCAACCTGCTCAGCAACGCGCTGAAGTTCACCTTCGACGGCTCGGTCGGCGTCGCGGTGCGCGCGAAGGACGGCCACGCGGTGGTGACCGTCACCGACACGGGCATCGGCGTCCCGGCCGAGGAGGTGCCGCGGCTGTTCGAGCGGTTCCACCGCATCGAGAGTGCCCGGTCGCGCTCCAACGAGGGCAGCGGCATCGGCCTCGCCCTCGTGCAAGAGCTGGTCAGCCTGCACGGCGGCGCCATCACCGCCGACAGCGTCGAGGGGAAGGGCACGTCCTTCACCATCCGGCTGCCCTTCGGTCCCGGTCACCTGCCGGCCGACAGCCTGGTCCCGGCCGGAGCGGCGGAGGCCGTCTCGGTCTCCGCGAGCCCGTTCGTCGAAGAGGCCATGCGCTGGCTGCCCACGGACGCCACCGCCGCCGAGGGGACGGCCGCCCAGGGCGACCCCGCCGGCGCCCACACCCCGGTGCCGGGTGACGGCGCGCACGCCCGGGTGCTGATCGCCGACGACAACGCCGACATGCGCGAGTACCTTCTGCGCCTCCTCAAGGGCGCCGGCTACCTCGTCGACGCCGTCGGCGACGGGATGCAGGCCCTGGACGCCATCCGCGCGGACGCTCCCGACCTGGTGGTCAGCGACGTGATGATGCCCCGTCTGGACGGCCTGGCCATGGTCGCGGCGCTGCGGACCGACCCGCGCACCGCGGGGGTGCCGGTGCTGCTGCTGTCGGCCCGCGCCGGGCAGGAGGCCTCCATCGAGGGCCTGGAGGCGGGCGCGGACGACTACCTGGTCAAGCCGTTCTCCGCCGCCGAGCTGCTGGCGCGGGTGCGGGCCAACGTCGAGCTGGCCCGCATGCGCGGCCGCCACACGCGGTGGCGCAGCGCCATGATCGACTCTCTGCAGGAGGCGTTCTTCGTCACCGACGAGAACGGCGCCGTGATCGAGATCAACTCGGCGTTCACCGACATCCTCGGCTACGGGCCCGAGGGCCTGCCCTACACCCCTCTGCACCCGTGGTGGCCGGACGAGAACGACGACCCGCAGGCCCACGGCATGTTCGCCGCGGCGTTCGCCCAGCTGGTCGGCGAGGGCAGGGGCAACTGCGTGATCCCCGTCACCCACAGTGACGGGCACCGAGTCTGGATCGCGGCCACCTTCAACGACGTCGTCGACCCCGACACCGGCCTGCGCCGCATCGTGGGCACGCTGCGCGACGTCACCGCCGAGCGCTACCTCGTGCAGCGCGAGAGCGCGCTGGCCGCGCTCAGTGTGCGCGTCTCCCAGGCGGACAACCTGACCGACGCGCTGCGGGGCGCGCTGGAGGCCCTCCAGGAGGTCTGGCAGGCCCGCCAGGTGCCGGCCGCCGTCTGGAGGAACGGCGACGCTCCGCCAGAGCTCGTCTGCACTCCTCCCGGAGGCGGCTGGACGGACCTGCCGGAGGCATCGCGCGAGAGGCTCGCGGCACTGCGAGAGCAGCCGCCGCTGCGTCCGGCCGCCTCCCAGGCGGGTGGGGCGGGCGTCACCCTGGAGCATCCCGAAGGCCTGCTGACCGTCTGGATCGATCTGGGCCAGAACCGGCCCTTCACCGACGACGACCAGACCTTGCTGGCGCTGCTGGCCGGCCACCTCGGTCAGGGCCTGCACCGGGTCCACCAGCTCGACCAGCAGCGCGAGGCCGCCGTGGCCCTTCAGCGCGCCATCCTCGGCCCCTCCCGGCTGCCCGACGGCTTCGCCGTGCGCTACGAACCGGCCGGCCGGCCCCTGGAGGTCGGCGGCGACTGGTACGACATAGTGCCGCTGGCCGAAGACCGCATCGGCATCGTGGTCGGCGACTGTGTGGGACGCGGGTTGAAGGCCGCGGCCGTCATGGGGCAGCTGCGCAGCGCCTGCCGTGCCCTGCTGCTGCAGGACGCCGGCCCGGCCCAGGTGCTGACCGCCCTCGACCGGTTCGCCGCCCTCGTTCCCGGCGCCAAGTGCACCACCGTCTTCTGCGGCGTCCTTGACACCGTCACCGGCGACCTCGTCTACTCCAGCGCCGGCCATCCCCCCGGCATCCTCGCCCACGCGGACGGCACCACCCTGCTCCTGGAAGGCGGGCGCTCGGTCCCGCTGGCCGTGCGGCCGGGTCACCCACGCCCCGAGTCCGGCTGCACCATGCCGGCCAGGTCGACCCTGCTGCTGTACACCGACGGTCTGGTCGAGCGCCGCCGGCGTCCGCTGACCGACGGCATCGACCAGGCCGGCGCCGCCGTCCGGGCCGGCACCTCGACCCCCATCGAGGACCTGGCGGCCGACGTCATGACCCGCCTCGCGCCGGAGGGCGGCTTCACCGACGACGTCGCCCTGCTGCTGTACCGCCAGCCCGCTCCGCTGGAGGTGGCCTTCCCCGCCGAGTCGAGCCAGCTCGCCCCCGTGCGCACGGCCCTGCGAGACTGGCTGAACCGCTGCCAGATCGCCCCGTCGCTGGTCCAGAAGGTCCTCGTCGCGGCCGGGGAGGCCTGCGCCAACGCGATCGAGCACGGACACCGCCACAGCCCCGGCCACATGATCCGGCTGCGCGCGGTCGCCACCGTCAGCGACCTGCGCCTGACCGTCGCCGACACCGGCCGCTGGCGGCCTCCCCAGCCCGAGGCCAACGCCCACAGGGGCAGGGGCCTCGCTCTGATGCGCGCGCTGATGCACGAGGTCACCGTCCAGCCCGGCACCGCCGGGACCACCGTCGACATGCATGCGAGGATCAGCTGATGACCACCCCTTTGACCCTGGTGGCCTCAGAGCGCTCCGACGGCACCCCGGTCATCGCCGTCACCGGAGAGATCGACATGAGCAACGCCGGTGACCTGGACGACGCGCTGACCCGGTCGACCGGCCACGGCCTCCTGCTCGTCGACCTGAGCGCGGTGGACTATCTCGACAGCGCCGGCCTGACCGTCCTGTTCTCCCACGCCCCGCGCATCACGCTTCGCGCCAACCCCCTGCTCGCCCCCGTCCTGACCATCTCCGGCCTCACCGAGCTCACCACCATCGAAGGCATCCCATCTCACCCCGGCGACCACGAGCGAGCCTGACTCGGTCGGCGAGCTTCGTCAGGGCGTCACCGCCTCGTCGGCAAGGTTCCTCGTTCCGGCCGCGGGCGTGCCCTTCACCCCTATGACTCAGTCGTCTTCGGGTTCGTTCTCGAAACGGAAGAAAATGCTCAGGACGAACGGAAATTCCTCATTGTCCTCGTGATGCCATGACGTATCCACCAGGAACACCTCGTGCGCACTCACCCACTCCTGGGCCTGACCGAACGCGTCCGCGTTGGTCCGCCCATGGAACATCAGCCTGGCGATCGGATGGACCTGGGAGTCGGCATCGGAGTCGTCGAAGTCCGCCGGAACGTCCAGGCATAAGTCGTGATTCATGATTCGACTCTGCCATCTGACCGCCGCCCGCGCGCGGGCGGCGGTCAGATGCCGCGCATGCGGAGGACGTGGAGGGCGAGGGTGAGGTTGAGGCGGAGGTGGGCGTCTTCGGTGAAGTTGCCGAGCATGCGCTCGAGCTTGCCGATGCGGTAGCGCAGGGTGTTGTAGTGGAAATGCAGGCGGCGCGCGGTCTCGGCGACGTTGAGGTTGGTCTCCAGCAGCACCTGCAGGGTGCGGCGCAGGTCGGCGTTCTCGGCGTCGTCGTCGGAGGCGAGAACGCCGAGGGTCTCCTTGACGAACGCGTGCAGTTCGGCGGTGTCGTTGACCAGCGAGAGCAGCCGGTAGACCCCGAGCTGGTCGAAGTGGGCGACCGCGCCGCTCCCGTGGAGCTGGCGGCCCACGCGTGCCGCCTTGAGCGCCTGGCCGTAGGCGTCGGGCAGCGAGTCGGCGCCCTGGGCGACCCTGCTCATGCCGGTGGAGAAGGTCGCGGGCCGGCAGTCGGCGAAGGAGGCCACGGCGTCCTTGGCGAGACGGGCCATGTCGACGCCGGAGCCGACGATGGCGACGACCTCGTGGGAGAAGCCGGCCACGGCCCCGTTCGGGTCGTGGCGGCGCAGCGCCGTCACCCACGCCGAGAGCAGCCGGTCGGGCGGGATGTCCCACTCGGGGTCGATCTCGGCCACCAGCACGCCGACGGGCCGTTCGAGGTCCCACCCGAACGCGCGGGCGCGGGCGGCGACCCGGGTGCCGCCGCGGCCGGTGAGCACGTCGCGCAGGAAGTCGGCGCGGTACTTGCTCTCGACGGCGGTGACGGCCTCCTGCCGGGTGACCACCAGGGCCGCCACCGTGGCCGCGCGTTCGAGGATGCCGATGTCGCCGTCGCGCATCACGCCGGCCGGGCTGTGGGCGACGATGCGCCCGTGGTGGTGGCCGCCGGCGACGACGGGGACGACGGTGTACTCGCCCGCGGACACGGGCGGCGCGGCGCGCAGCGCGGCGCCGTCCCCGGAGGCCGACAGGATCTGCCCGGAGGAGTCGACCACGGCCACGGAGACGTCGAGCAGCCCGGCGACCTCGGCGACGACCTCGCGCAGCCCTCCGCCCGCGAGCACGATCTGCACCAGGGCCTTGTGCGCCTCCTCGGTGCGGGCGAGCAGCGCGGCCTGGCGGTTGAGTATGTCGGTGAGGACCTGGTTGAGGATGTCGTCGAAGCCGACGTCGTTGGGCAGGAGGATGAGAGGGAAGCCGAGCCGGTCGGCCTGCTCGACCATGTCGCCGGGCAGTTCGTCGACGTACCTTCCGAGCTTGATGCCGAGCGCCGCGAGGCCGCGCTCGTCGAGGTCGGCGACGAGCCTGCCGAGCGACTGGGGGGTGTTGCGCAGCGGGTAGCCGGTGGTGAGCAGCAACTCGTGGGGTTTCACCCACGCCAGGATGTCGGGAACCTCCATGACGTTGAGTCGCTGGACGATGCGATCGAGGCCGTTCCCGCCGCCGATCAGGCGGGCGCCGGCCAGGGTGGAGACGCCGAGCACCTCTCCCACGCTGATGCCGTGAATGATGGTGCCCGTGGAGGCCAATCGCATCGCCGGGGGTGATGGGTCAGCTGTCATGGTCATGCTCCAGGGTGAAACGCCTTTTCAGTGATTCTGACGGAACACCGTTCCTGTCAACAAGAGCCAACTCCAAGCGGAAGTGTTGTCAGCTTTCTCCGTACGTCGGGCTTCGGGACCGTTCTACGTTCTCCCCAGACTCGCGGGGAGGCCGAGTAGTGACAGTGGGGACGCGTACATCGATCCGACATCGCCCGCCGGCGAGGACCACGGCGTTCGGCGCGGCGAGCACGGCGTTGCGCCCGGCACTGGAGTCGCCCCGGCGGCCCGCCCGGGTGCTCGCGGCCTTCCCTCTCGGCCTCTACCTGGAGATCCGCACCGACACCGAGCCGTTCGTGGTGGCCGTCGTGACCGGCGCCGCCACCCGGCTGCCCAACGCCGTGGTGGTGGGCGATCCCTTACCTCCGGCCGCCGGCGGCGACGAGGCCGCCGTGGGCGACGGCTGTGTCGAGATCGGCCACGTCACCGTGCACGTCCGCCGCTGGTGGGATCCCTCCCCCGCGCTCGGCTCCGTGGACCTGGACCGGATGGCGGCGGTGCTGCCGGCGTTCGGCGAGGTGTGCGGGGCGTCGAACCGGGGAACCGGCCTGGATCCCGGGGGCGCGGGCGCCCTGCTGGCGGAGGGCTGCGCATCCGGCTCGCTCCTTGGCGCCATCACGGCCGCGGAGCGGCTCATGGGGCTCGGTCCCGGCCTGACGCCGAGCGGCGACGACATGCTCGCGGGCATGCTGGTCGCGCTGCGGTGCCTCGGCGGGGCGGCGGGCGTCCAGCGGGCCGTGTGGCTGGCCGACTGGCTGGCCGCGACGGTCGCCTTCGACGCGCGCACCCGCACCACCCCGATCTCGGCGACGCTGCTGCACTGCGCCGCCCAGGGCCAGGCGTGCGCGGAGGCTCTCGGCGTGCTGCGCGCGGTGGCGGGCCACCAGCCGCTGGAGCCGGCGGTGCGCCGGCTGCTGCGGCTCGGCCACACCTCGGGCGCGGACCTCGCCTGGGGGCTGCGGGCCGGGATGTCGGCGGTGGTGCGACTGGGCGGCGCGGCGCCGTCCGCGGACCGCTGACCAGCGGCGCCCGTGCGAACCGCGACCACGAGGACGACCACCGGATCCATCAGTGGGTACCGGAACCACGAGAACGACGTGCACGACCATGAGCCCCGGGACGAGGGCCGGCCCGCCGGGCGCCTCCGGCGGGCGGCGGCCGCCGTCGCCCACCGTGGCCACCGAACGGACTTCGTACCACGGAGCCTGTCAGAAACCGTGTGAGAAATCGGCTGAGATGCGGTGAGCGACCAATGAGAGTAGAGCGGACGTCATGCGAGGGGCGGTGAGCGACCGTTGACGACGAGCACTGATCGGGTCGAGGTGCGCGCCGGGCAGTATCACGACTCGGTGAGCCTGATGCGCGTCAGCCAGGCCGTCGGCTCGCGCCCTGGCGTCACCGTCGCCGTGGTGGCCATGGCCACCGAACTCAACGTCGAACTCGCCCGGGACGCCGGTTTCGCGGTCCCCGGCGCCGGGCCGGCCGACCTGCTGGTCGCCGTCCGCGCCGAGAGCCCGGCCGCGCTGGAGGAGGCCGCGGCCGAGCTCGACCGGCAGTTCGCCGCGCTCGCCAAGGGCGGCGCGTCGGCCGACTCCGGCGGCGAGATCGCGCCGCGCACCACCCGGGCCGCGGCCCGGTCGTGGGACGCCTCGCTCGTGCTGGTCTCGGTCCCCGGCGAGCACGCCTTCGCCGAGGCCATGGACGCCGTCGAGGCGGGGCTGTCGGTCATGATCTTCAGCGACAACGTGCCCGTGGAGCAGGAGGTCCTGCTCAAAGAGCGGGCCGGCGAGCGCGGCGTCCTGGTCATGGGCCCCGACTGCGGCACCGCGGTCGTGGGCGGCGTGGGGCTGGGCTTCGCCAACGTGCTGCGTCCCGGGCCCGTCGGCGTGGTGGCCGCCTCGGGCACCGGCGCCCAGCAGGTGACCTGCCTGCTGGACCACGCGGGCGCCGGGGTGAGCCACGTCCTCGGCGTCGGCGGCAGAGACCTGTCGGCCGCGGTGGGCGGCGCCTCCACGCTGGCGGCGCTGTCCGCCCTGGACGCCGACCCCGCCACCGAGCTGATCGTGCTGATCTCCAAGCCGCCGGCGCCCGAGGTCGCCGAGGTCGTGCGCCGCGCCGTCGACGGGCTGTCCACCCCGGTCGTCACCGCGCTGCTCGGCCCCGGCCAGGACGACCTGACCGCCGCCACCGAGAAGGCCCTGCGGGCGCTGGGCCTGCCGGTCCCCGAATGGCCGAGCTGGACCGTCCCCCAGGAGGCGCGCCCGGCCGGGCTGTGCGGGCTGTACTCCGGCGGCACCCTCTGCGCCGAGGCCGAGATCATCGCGGGCGCCGGCGCCTTCACCGACTTCGGCGACGACGAGTACACCCTCGGCCGTCCCCACCCGATGATCGACCCGACGGTGCGCCTCGCGGCCCTCGAGAGCGCCTCGGGCGTCGTGCTGCTCGACGTGGTCCTCGGCCACGCCGCCGACCCCGATCCCTCGGCGCGGCTGGCGCCCGCGATCGGCCGGGCGGCCGGGCGGGGCGCGGCGGTGGTCGTGGCGCTGGTCGGCACCGGCTCGGACCCGCAGGGGCTGCGGCGGCAGGCCGACGCCCTGGTCGCGGCAGGGGCGTCGGTCTTCACCTCCAACGCGGCGGCCGCCAGGCACGCCACCAGCCTGGTCAGGAGTGCACAGTGAGGCTGTCCTTGCTCGACGGCGAGCCGCGGGTGATCAGCGTCGGCGCCGCCGTGCTGGCCGAGGCGCTCGACCAGCAGGCCGTCCCGCGTCTCGGCGTCGACTGGCGCCCGCCGCGGGCGGGCACCTCTCAGGCCCTGGCGAGGGTCCTGGCCGATCCGCGCCGCTCGCGCGCCAACGAGGTCGCCGTCGGGCGGCTGCTGTCGGCCCGTCCCAAGCTGGTGGGGGTGCGTCCGGCCGCCGAGGTGCTCGGCCTGCCGCCCCGCACGTTCCTGCACGCCGGGCCGCCCATCGAGTGGGAACGCGCCTCCGGCCCGATGCGCGGGGCGCTCATCGGCGCCGCCGTCTTCGAGGGCCTGGCCGCGGACGCCGAGGAGGCCGAGCGCCTGCTGGTCGCGGGCAGCGTGCGGCTGGACTCCTGCCACCACCACCGCACGGTGGGGCCGATGGCGGGGGTGGTGAGCCCGTCGATGTGGATGTTCGAGGTCGTCGACGACGAGCACGGCGGCACGGCCTACTGCTCGCTGAACGAGGGCCTCGGCAAGGTGCTGCGCTACGGGGCGTACGGACCCGAGGTGATCGAGCGGCTGCGCTGGATGGGCGAGGTGCTCGGCCCGGTGCTGGCGGCCGCCCTGGCGCTCAGCGGCCCGATCGACCTGCGGTCGCTGATCGCCCAGGCGCTGCAGATGGGCGACGAGCTGCACAACCGCAACCGCGCCGCCACCTCCCTGTTCGTCCGCGAACTCGCGCCGTCGGTGGTGGACGCCTCGCCCGAGCACGCCTCCGCCGTGCTGCGCTTCATCAACGGCAACGACCACTTCTTCCTCAACGCCGGCATGGCCGCGGGCAAGGTCAGCGCCGACGCGGCGCGCGGCGTCCCCGGGTCGTCGCTGGTGGTGGCCATGGCGCGCAACGGCACCGACTTCGGCGTCCAGGTGTCCGGGCTGGGCGACCGGTGGTTCACCGGCCCCGCGGGCGTCCCCGACGGCCTCTACCTGGGCGCGTACGGCCCTGACGACGCCAATCCCGACATCGGCGACTCCACCATCACCGAGACCTCCGGGCTCGGCGGGTTCGCCATGGCCGCCTCCCCCGCGATCGTCCGCTTCGTCGGCGGCGACGTGTCGGACGCCGTCGCCGCGACCCGCTCCATGTACGAGATCACGCTGGCCGAGCACCCGGCGTACCAGATCCCCGGGCTCGGCTTCCGAGGCACGCCGACGGGCATCGACGTCGCCCTCATCGCCCGCACCGGCCGGCTCCCGGTCGTGAACACCGGCATCGCGGGCCGCGTGGCGGGAACCGGGCAGGTCGGGGCGGGTCTGGTGACGCCGCCGGCCGAGGCGTTCACCAAGGCCCTCGCGGCTCTCATTGAACTTTAAAGAAGACCGAATTCCCATTGACCCAACTTTGACCCTAATATCAGTGGCCAGTCTCACAGTCCAGATGACGCTGATGATCTTTACATGATCCACAAATGGGGATATGACGCGGACGAGCGTGAATTGGGGACCGCGGTATGACGACCGATGGCGCGCTCGGGAGGGCGCCCTCCATGGCCGAGGGTAAGAGCCCCCTGGGGGATGCCGGCGTCGCGCCGGAGGGGCAGGGGCGGCTCGTGGGCCGGCGTTATCGCCTGCTCTCACCGGTCGGCCGCGGCGGCATGGGCATGGTCTGGCACGCCCACGACGTGCTGCTCGACCGCGACGTCGCGGTGAAGGAACTGATCCTGCCCTTCGGCCTCGACAGCGCGGGCAAGCAGGTCGCCCATCGGCGCATGCTGCGCGAGGCCCGCTCCGCCGCCCGGCTCAGCCATCCCGGCATCGTCACCGTCCACGACGTCGTCGAGGAGGACGGCCGTCCCTGGATCGTCATGGAACTGGTGCGCGCCTGGTCGCTGGAGCAGGCCGTGCGCCAGAGCGGGCCGCTGCCGGTCGTCCAGGCGGCCGAGATCGGCATCCGCGTGCTGGACGCGCTGCGGCACGCGCACGCCGCCGGCATCCTGCATCGGGACGTCAAGCCGGGCAACGTGCTGCTCACCGCCGACCGGGTGGTGCTCACCGACTTCGGCATCGCCGCCATCGAGGGCGACGTCACCATCACGCAGACCGGCCTGCTCATGGGCTCGCCCGCCTACATCCCCCCGGAGCGGCTGCAGGGCCGCCCGATCACCCACGCGGCCGACCTGTGGTCGTTCGGCGCGACACTGTACGCCGCCGTCGAGGGCCGCCCGCCGTACGAGGGGCCCGACGCGGTCGCGGTGCTCGGCGCCGTGCTGACCCAGGAGCCCAACCGCCCGCAGCGCGCCGGAGCGCTGCTGCCGGTCATCGAAGGGTTGCTGCGCAAGAACCCCGCCGACCGCATGCCGGCCGCCCAGGCCGCCGACCTGCTCGAGCGCGTGCTGCGCACCCACGGCTCAGGGCTGCCTCTGCGGGGCGGCGAGCGGCCGAGCGCGGTCCTGCCGGTGCAGAACGAGACCACTCCGGTGCACATGCTGCCTCCGCTCGACATGCCGTCCGGGCCGATGCCCTCGCGCATCATCGAGACGCCGTCGGGCCCGGTGCGCGTGCCGGTCGACCGCAACGCCGCCGGCCGGGCGGGCGACCGTCCCGACCTGTTCCGGGCCGTCACCGGCCCGCAGAGCGGGCCCTACCCCGCCCATCCCGGGTACGACGCGCTGGAGAGCCCCTCGGGCGGGCGGCCCAATCCCTATGACGCGCTCAGGAGCCCGTCCGGGCCGCAGTCGTTCGACGCGGGCATGGACGCGACCGGTCCCCGGCCGAACCCCTACGACGCTCTCAGGAGCCCGACGGGACCACAGCCCGAACCCTACGACGCGCTCGCGAGCGGCTCAGGGTCGCAGCCCGCCGGCCCTTATGACGCGCTCAGGAGCGACTCCGGGTCACAGCCCGCCGCACCGTACGACGCCTTCAGGAGCGCCTCGGGCCCGCAGGCGGCCGCACCGTACGACGCCCTCAGAAGCGACTCCGGGTCACAGCCCGCCGCACCGTACGACGCGTTCAGGAGCGCGTCGGGCCCGCAGACGGGTTCGCGCGTCCCCAAGCCCGATCCCTACGACGCGCTGCGCGGCCCTTCTGGGCCGCAGCCGGGCAGCCCTTACGACGCGCTGCGTCCCGCCGATCCCCCGGCGGGCCCCTATGCCGCGCTGAGCGAGCTGTCGGCCCAGGAACCGGGCCACGACCCGCTGGTGGCCGGGGCGACGGGGTCGCGGGTCTGGCCGCCGGCCTCCTCGCCGAACCTGGCCGCCGAGCTCGCCAAGGACCTCGCCGGCGAAGGCCGGTTCACGGGCCCCGGCGCCAGATCCGGGGGTCCGGTCTCCGGTTCCTCCGAGCGGCCCGAGGGCGGCCCGTACGGGCGCGGGCGCCGCGGCAGGCCCGATCTGGACGAGGACGCCGACGACACCCGTGAGGGCCGCTCCCCTGTGCTGCTCGTGCTCGCGGGCATCGGCGTCATCGGCGTGGTGGCGGCGCTGTTGTTCGTGCTGTGGCCGGCGGGGTCGCCTCCGCAGGACAACGTCGCGACCCCGCTCGTGACCTCCGGCGGCGACCAGGGTCCGGCGTCGCCCGCGCCCGCCGAGAGCGCCGACACCCTCGCCGCGCCGCAGATCCCCGGCGGGTACCGCACACAGACCGCCGCCGGCGTGTCGGTGTCGGTCCCGAAGGACTGGACGGCGTCCGCCTCGAACGCGGCGGTGACCTACACCGGCCCCAAGAACACCGGGCGGCGCATCCAGATCAAGCGGGTCGCCCCGACCGGCGACGACGGCCTCGACCTGCTCACCAAGGCCAAGGACGAGGCCACGCTCACCGACTACGCCCAGGCCCGGCTGGAGTCCTCCCCGCTCGGGAACGGCAAGTGGCAGGGCAGCGTCTGGGAGTACACCTACACCGCACTCACCAACGTCACGACGCACGCGGTGACGCGGTACGTCGCCCTGGACGACAAGTCGGCCTACGAGGTGACCTTCACCGCTCCCGACGCCGAATGGGACCAGCCCGACAACCGCGAGGCGATGTCGGTCCTGTGGAGCAGCTTCAAGCCCGCGAGCTGACCGGCTCCCGGCGCCCGCCAGGAGCCGCCGGAGCGGCTCGCCCTCTCGACCCGGCGACGCTTCCGACGTCACCACGGGCGGTCCGAAGTGGCCGTCACCACCGGACCGCCCGAGCGGCTCTGACCCTCGAACCGGCGGTCAGGCGTCGGCGGCGGCCGGCGCCAGGGTCAGGGGGATGGCGCCGTCAGGGGGATGGCGCCGTCAGGGGGATGGCCACCTCGTCCTCCAGCGGCGGCTGGATCTCCTGCGGACGGCAGCCCGTCGCCGCGAAGCAGCGGATCCGCAAAACCCCCGCCTCGACGGACAGGTGCAGGAAGCTCTTGAAGAACGGCGGGGTGTCCCAGTCGGACAGCTCGGAGAACCACCGGTGGAAGGCGCGTCCCACCGGCAGGCGGAACGGCATCGTGCGCCCGCCGAGCAGCCTGGCCGCCCACTTCATCCTCGCCGTGATCTCCATGGGCTTCGCCGCGCTTCCCGGCCCTCCATCGCCGCCGCCGCCGGCGGGCGCCGCCGGGGCTCCGCCGTGCGATGACACCGGGGCGCCGCCGTCCGACGCCACGACAGCGCCGCCGGTATCCGGCGCGGAGACGCCGCCTGCTGGTGGGACCGGGTCGCCGGCCGTCCCGTCGCCGGTGCCGACCGGGCGCGGCGGGACGTTGCCGATCTGGTCGGACATCAGCACCAGGCCCTCGTCGGGCGTGAGGTAGAGCCAGCGCGTGCCGTACCGCTCGCTGTAGAGCTTGCTGTAGAACGACAGCGAGTCACCGCGCAGCGGATAGCACTTGAAGTCGTCCTCGCGCACGCCGCCGACGTCGACCCGCGGGATCGTGTGGGTGGCGTGCATGAACGCCCCTCCCCCGCCGGCCACGATGTACTGGATGACGCGGTCGCCCACCCGGACCGGATAGCGCTGGTAGTTGTGGGTGTCGCCGCCGATGACGGCCACGTAGTTGTTCGCCGGGTCCCGCACGATGTCGTCCACCGTGCCGCCGTCCTCGATGGGGCAGGGGTGGTGGTCGTTGCGGTCGTAGATGGGCTTGCCGGTGATCAGCACCTTGGGCCGCGGGTCGGCGGAGACCCGCCGCAGCCAGGCGCCCTGGTCGCGGTCGATGGTGCCCAGAATGCCGGTGTCGATGCCCACCAGCAGCAGGCCGGGCAGGTCGATGACCCAGTACGGCCCCGGCTGCGTCGCCTGCTGGCCGGGCAGCGCACGCCGGCGGCGCGCCTCGGCGAGGCGCGGCTCGTCGATGGCCTCCGGACGCTTCCACAGCAGGCCGCGCAAGCCCGCGGGTGAGAGGGAGAACCCGCGGCGCTCCTGCTGGAGGGCCTGCGCGCCGCAGAACACGCGCATGAAACCGCCGAGGCCGTCGTACCAGTCGTGGTTGCCGGGAAGGGCGTAGATGGGCCCCGGGTAGTCCTTGTACGGGCGGAAGAACTTGTCGTCGTACTCGTTGCCCGAGCCCGTGGGGTAGATGACGTCGCTGGCGATGACGGCGAACGACGTGCCCGCGCCGAGGGCGAGCATGCCCGGGATGACGGCGTACTGCGAGGCGTCGCCCTCGCCGGTGTCGCCGAGCAGCAGGAAGCTGTACTCAGGGCCCGGATCGATCTGGATGCGGTGGTCGGGGTCGGCGCCCTGCTCTTCGCGGGCGGCCATCCACCGCCGGCGCACCTCGTTGGCCGGGTCGCCGAACAGCTGGGCGAGGATCTCGTTGCGCGAGCGGATCAGCGTCGCGAACTTCAGCCAGGAGAACGACCTGGTGTCGGGACGCAGTTTCTGGAACGTGCCGATCTCCTGGCAGGACCATCCGGCGCCCTCTTCCGAGACGCGCGAGGAGGCGCGCCTGCCGCGCTCGGCCGCCCGGTCAACATCCACCATGTCTCCATCTTTCCCGATCTTGCTGCATCGCACGGCGGGAATCGCCAACCGGAATGAACCGGAACCCGGCCCCCCGAATCATCTCGACCGGACCGGCAGGAGGGCCGTCGTGACGAGGGTCCCTCCCGGGGCCAGGGCCGGGGCGGCCGGGACCCGGCGTGACCAGGCCCGGCCTGACCGGCGTGACCGGGGGCCCGCGTGACCGTCATGGCCGGGGGCCATGTGACCGGAACGGTCCCGGGGCCGGGGTGACGGTCCCCGGGCGGCGGTCAGGGGATCAGGATGCCGGGGTTGAGGATGCCGGCCGGGTCCAGCCGTTCCTTGACCGCGCGCAGGATCTCCACTCCCAGGTCGCCGATCTCGGCCGCGTAGGCCGTCCGGTGGTCCTTGCCGACCCCGTGGTGGTGGGAGATGGTGCCGCCCGCCAGCACGATGGCCTCGTTGACCGCCCGCTTGGCGGTGTCCCACTGCTCCAGCGGGTCGTCGCCCTGCGCCGCGACGACCGTGAAGTACAGCGAGGCGCCGGTCGGGTACACGTGGGACAGGTGGCACATCACCAGCGGGGGGTTCCCCTGGCCGGCGGCGTCGGCGGGCCCGAGCGCCACGCTGAGCACCAGCCGCACGGCGTCGTAGAGCCGCGGGATGCCCGACCAGAAGCAGGCCGTCTCCAGCGTCTCCACGGTCGCCCCCGCGGCCAGCAGGGCGTCGCGCAGGTACGGGGCGCTGAAGCGGCCGTGCGCCCACGCCTCGCCCGGCTCGGGGCCGAGGTAGACGCCGCCGAGCGACGACAGCGTGCCGGCGGCGCGCTCGCGCCGGTAGGCGACGTCCTCGCCTTCCCCTTCGTAACCGAGGATGGCCAGGCAGCCGGCGTCGGGCTGCACTCCGCCGATCTCGCCCGGCTTGGCCAGGCCCACCATGGTCTCGGTCTCGTCGGACAGGCGCAGCACGGTGGGCATCGGCCCGTCCTGGGCCAGGCGGCGCAGCGCCGCCTGGCCGGCCTTGAACGAGGCGAAGCGCCAGCCCTCGTACATCTTCTCGGCCGGCGCGCGCCGCACGCGCAGCCGCAGCGAGGTGATGACGCCGAAGGCCCCCTCGGAGCCGAGGACGAGCTGGCGCAGGTCGGGGCCCGCGGCCGACTTGGGCGCGCGGCCGAACTCCATGGTGCCGCGCGGGGTGGCGACGGTCACGCCCACCACCATGTCGTCGAACCGCCCGTACCCCGCCGACGCCTGGCCGCTGGACCGCGCCGCCGCGAAGCCGCCGAGGGTGGCGTACTCGTACGACTGGGGAAAGTGGCCGAGGGTGAGCCCGTGCCCGGCCAGGAGCTGCTCGGCCTGCGGAGCCCGCAGGCCCGGCTCCAGCTCGGCGACCATGGACTCGGTGTCCACCGACAGCAGGCGGTTCAGCCGCGCCAGGTCCAGGGCGACCACGCCGGCGAAGCCCTGCCGGGAGGCGGCGAGCCCGCCGACCACCGAGGTGCCCCCGCCGAACGGCACGACGGCCACCCGGTGGCGGGCGCAGACGCGCAGGGCCTCCAGCACCTCCTCGTGCGAGCCCGGCAGCAGCACCGCGTCCGGCGCCTCCGACCCGTCGCCGGCGCGCATGCGCAGCAGGTCGGGGGTGGACTTGCCCCGCGTGTGGCGGATCCTCGTGTCGTCGTCGAACCGGACGTGGTCGGCGCCGACGGCCCTGCGCAGGTCGGCCAGCACCAGAGGCGACAGGGCCACCGGCCCCAGCCTGACCTCGCCGAAGCTGGCGGGCGGCTCGGCGGGCTCGCGCACGCCGAGCAGTTCGCTCAGCAGCTTGCGGACGGACTGGGGGAGTTCGGCGGCCTTGGCGGGGTCGCCCCAGCCGGACCAGAGCATCGGTTCGGCCGCCGTCTTGGGAGTTTCCACGCCCTACACTGTGACACGCCCGGCTGTGGTACCCCGGCGGGGTGCCCATTCTGGAGGTGCCGCACCGTGACGCTCTCTCCTGGCTCCGCGCCCGGGCCGCCTCCGTCCTCCCTCCTCGGCGTGAGCCCCGGATCGTCGCTGAACGCCGCGCGGCGGGCGCGCGAGCTGGCCGAGGTGCGCGGGACGGTCGTCGACCTGCTGGTCGTCGGGCTCGGCGCCACGGGGGCCGGGGTCGCGCTCGACGCCGCGTCGCGGGGCCTGTCGGTGGCCGCGATCGACGCCCACGACCTGGCGTTCGGCACCTCGCGGTGGAGCTCCAAGATGATCCACGGCGGGCTTCGCTATCTGGCCAAGGCACAGGTCGGCGTGGCGTGGGAGAGCGCCGTCGAGCGCGGCGCGATGCTCGCGCGCACGGCTCCGCACCTGGTGCGCGCCCAGCCGTACCTGCTGCCGCTCACGCCGGAGGTCTCCGCGGCGCGGGCCGCGACCTTGATGGCCGGCTACCGGCTCGGCGACCTGCTGCGGGCCTCGGCGGGCACTTCCCGCCGGTCGCTCCCCGGCCCGTCCAGGGTCACCGCGGCCCGCGCCCGGGCCCTTTTCCCCGCGCTGCGCCCGGCCGGCCTGCGCGGGGCGATGGCGTCGTTCGACGGGCGGGTCGTCGACGACGCCCGGCTGGTGGTGGCGATCGCGCGCACGGCGGCCGCCCATGGAGCGCGGGTGCTCACCCGGTGCCGTGCCCTTTCGCTGCGGGGCGACGGCGCCGAGATCCGCGACGAGCTGTCGGGCGAGGTCTTCGCCGTCCGGGCCCGCAAGGTGGTCAACGCGGCGGGCGTGTGGGCGGGAGAGCTGTCCCCGTCGGTGTCGCTGCGGCCCTCGCGCGGGACGCATCTCGTCCTGCGTCCCGGCGTGCTCGGCGAGCCGCGCGCGAGCCTGCACGTGCCGATCCCCGGCCAGGGCGCGCGTTTCGCCCTGGTCCTCCCGCAGGCCGACGGGCGGGTCTATGTCGGGCTGACAGACGAGCCGGTGGACGGTCCGGTGCCGGACGTCCCGGAGGCGCCCGAGGCGGACATCGTCTTCCTGCTCGAGGTGCTCAACTCGGTCCTTGAGGTCCCCGTGGCGCGGGAGGACGTCGCGGGCGCGTACGCGGGCCTGAGACCGCTGCTGAGCGGCGACCGGCGCACGGCCGACCTCTCCCGCAGGCATGCCGTCATCACGGCTCCTGACGGCGTTCTGACCGTCGTGGGGGGCAAGCTGACGACCTACCGGCGGATGGCGCAGGACGCCGTCGACGCCGCCTTCCCGGACGCGCCGCCGAGCCGCACGGCGCGCCTTCCCCTGGTGGGCGCGCGACCGCCGTCGCCGGCCGTCGCGGCGGCGGTCGCGGACGCGGGCGGGCCGCCGCGACGGCTGGTGGAGCGCTACGGGTGGGAGGCCGCGGCCGTGCACGCCCTGGCGGCGGGCGATCCTTCCTTGGCCGAGACCCTGCCGCTGGGGGTGACGCTCGCCGAGCTGGTCTGGGCGGTCCGGCACGAGGGGGCCCTGGACGCCGGCGACCTGCTCGACCGGCGCACCCGCATCGGGCTGGTGGCCGGCGATCGCGCCGCGGCCCTTCCCGCCGCGGAACGCGTCCTGCGCGAGCACGCCGGCCGGCCCTCCGCCGGGTGACGTCCTGCGAGGTCACGCCCTCCAGGTAACGCCTCGCCGAGGGCGGGGTAACGCTTCTGCGCCCTGAAGACAACCATCCCTGGCAAATCGGTCAGTGACTTATCTCACAGTTGCAAAGCCGCATATCACCCGGGAGATCGGACACCGAGCGGATTCGGAGCCTCGCGAGAAAGGGCTCAGTGCCGTTAGGTTAGTCTTACCTAAGTCTTCGGGGAGGAAGCGTGACGACCAAGCGGGCACGGGGGTGTGACCACCCGGCAGGCTGCCACACGGGCGAAGTGCCCACGCTGGCCAGTGCAACGACCAAGGCGCGGTTCTGGCTGCTCATCGAGCACGCGGGTCCGTGGGCCTCCGAGCTCGCCGACTGTGAGCTGCCCGAGCCGGTCCACGCGCTGATCCGGCGCGCGGCCGGGCTCGGCGTCCGTGCCCAGCTCGTCCGCCGCCCGCTCCAGCGCCGCGCCACCCCCACGCCTCTCCGGCTCATGGTCGCCGATACCACCGCGGAGGTCCCGTGGCTGGCCGAGGGGTTCTTCGACGACCCGAGCGATCTTGACCTGGGATCTCTCGTGCGCGGAGTGGTTCCGGAGTCCTGCATACTGGTGAAGGAGCCGGTGTTCCTGGTCTGCACGCATGCCAGGCGCAACGCGTGTTGTGCCCGCATCGGCCTTCCCATCGCGCGGGTTTTGGGTGAGAGCCAGCCGGGAAGAGTGTGGGAAACCACTCATGTGGGCGGCGATCGGTACGCCGCTAACCTCGTGTGCTTGCCACACGGGCTTTACTACGGCAGCATGTCTCAGGCTGCCGCGATCGCGGCGGCAAACGCGTACCGGCACGGTGAGATCGTTCTCGACCGTTTCCGGGGACGCGCAGGCATCCCTGAGCCATCGCAGGCCGCCGAGCATTTCGTCCGGGCACATACGGGCGAGCTCTCGGTAGGCGGAGTGGCCGTGGAATCCACCAGGTCGGACGGTGACGTCACCGAGGCGATTGTGCGCCACGGGGACGTCAGCTTCCGGGTTGTGGTCGAGCGCGCGGTTTTCGCGCCGTGCGGTACGGCATGCGCCGACGCGATCGCAACCTACAGGCTGGCGGCGCTGGAGCACATCCAGTGCGGCACGCCCGTTCTGACCTGAGGCTCCGACGGAGCCGGGAACACCGCGGCCTATCACGGCGTTGGAACCAGGGACGCCATATGCGTCCAATGCGGCACAAACACGAAATACCTCTCACCTACTCACCTAAGGTGGTTTCTCATGTCTCAGGTACGTCGGCAGATCGCCCGCCCGCGCCCCAGCTGGGGTTGGCAGGATGACGCCGCGTGCCGGGGAGAGGACCTTGTGCTGTTCTTCGGTCCTGACGGCGAGCGTCAGCCGGAGCGCGACATCCGTGAGCGCAAGGCCAAGGCCATCTGCGCCCAGTGCCCCGTGCGCGCGGAGTGCCTCGACTACGCCCTTTCACGTCCCGAGAAGTACGGCACGTGGGGCGGGCTCAACGAGGACGAGCGCGCGTCTGAGCGCCGTCGGCGCATGCGGCGTGCCGCCAGCGCGGGCATCAGTGCTGCCTAACACCTCCACCGGCATGATCCCTCCAGCATGATCATGCGGCTTTTCCGCTCCTGTACGCCTCCAGGGCCGCAATTGCCGCATGATCGTGCGGGTGCCCTTCCTCCGGAAGGCGCCCACCGCTCCTCCGCCCTCTGACGGGCACCCCCCACCATCATCGCTCCACCCGGGCGCCGCGCCGCCGCCCCCCGGCGAGCGCCCCCGGACTCCGCGAGCACCTTGGCGCGCGTGATCGCCGCCCCACGCGGGCTCCGCGCCGCCGCCCCTCCCGGGGACATCCCCGAACTCCGCGAGCGCCGTGATCACCGCCGACCGTGGCGACCTGCGCCGTCATCACGCCGCAGCAAGCGGAGGACATCCGCGTCGGTGAGCTGGTCGAACCGTTCGTACCACTGTCCGACAGCGTGAAAGCCCGGCGGTGTGGCGAGCACCACGACGTCGTCGGCCTCCTCGCCGAGCGCGTTCACCGTCCGGGCGGACCCCACCGGCACAGCGAGCAGCAGCCGGCGCGGCCCGGTCGCCCGTACGGCGCGCAGCGCCGCCCGCGCCGTCCCGCCCGTCGCCAGCCCGTCGTCCACGACGACGACGTCCCGGCCCGCCGTCGCGGGCAGCGGACGGCCACCGCGGTAGACCATGACCCGCCTGGCCAGCTCCGCCCGCTCCTTGCGGACGACCGGTTCCAGGTCGCCGGCGGTGATGTCGAGCTGGGACAGCAGCTCGGCGTCGAACACCGGGTCCCCTCCCTCGGCGATCGCGCCCATGCCGAGCTCCGGCTGCCAGGGGTGACCGATCTTGCGGGTCACCAGGACGTCCATCGGCGCGCCCAGGCGTTCGGCGATCGGCGCCGCCACCGCCACGCCGCCGCGTGGCAGGGCGAGCACGACCGGATCGGCGAGGCCGGCCTCCGCCAGCATGCCGGCGAGCAGCGTTCCGGCCTCCGCCCTGTCGGCGAAGGGCATGAACACCCGCCGGCCATCGCCCATACCCTCAACCTACGCCTCCCCCGAAGCCGCGAACCCACCGTGCCGAGCCTTGGACGGCCTTCTGATCGGCCCTGCTCGGGATGGTCGCTTGATCCCGCGTCGTCGCAGTTAGCGGCGGTTCGCGCGGGAGGTGTAGGCCTTGTCCGCCAGGATCCCGTCCGGGCGCACCTCGCATGATCGTGGCGGATCTGTGTTGTCCCGCGCTCTCGGAGCCCCACGTTGTCCGACGCCCCGGTGGGTGCCCCGGGCACGGAGCCGTCGCCGGATCATCCGGCGGCGGACATCGCCCTCTTGTGCCGGGTGTCCAGGACGGCGATCACCGCGAACGCGGCAGCCGCCGCCGCGACGGCGACGATGTAGCACCAGGGGGCGGGCAGGTAGTTGGCCGCCACGAGCGCGTTCGGGCCCTTGTCGGTGAACACGCGGAAGATGATCGCCATCGGGCCCTCCCAGACGCCCGCGATGAGCGTGACAAGCATTGCCAGCCGGTACCAGGCTTCGTTCACAATCCACTCCTGTCGAGATACGAACGTATCAACGACACCATCCATAATCCCCCGCAACAAGGCTTCAAGGACCAATACATCACGGTAATGACGCGACTAGGCTGGGCACGTGCGTGACGAAACGAGGTGCCGAGTCTGCCGAGGCCCGGTACGGCCGAGCGCGCGCGGCCGCCGCCCGATCTACTGCTCCCGCGCCTGCCAGGCCCGGGCGTACCGGTCCCGCAAGAACCCGCCGGTCCCGGCGCCCGCCGCGCCGGAGCCGACCGGTCGCCGGCGCCAGATCGCCGAGGCGGTCTGGCGGATCGCCGCCGAGCGCGGCCTCCAGATGGCCACCGTCCGGGAGATCGCCGCCGAGGCGGGCGTGTCCCCGCGGGTGGTGCAGTACCACTTCACCGACAAGCACCACCTGCTGGTCACCGCCCTGCAGATGCTGCACCGGGAGAACGAGCACCGGGCCCAGGAGCGGATCGCCGCACTGCGCGACGCGTCCGACCCGCGAGTGCTGCTACGCGCCACCCTCGAGGAACTGCTTCCGCTCGACGACCGGCGCCGCACGAGCCTGCGGGTGATGACCGCCTACTACGCGCGGAGCCTCACCGACCCTGCGCTGGCGGCGGTCTTCCTGCACGAGGGCAGCCCGCTGGAGGAACTGGTCGCCGCCCTGATCACGGCGGCCGGCGCCCGGCCCTCGACCGACGCGGCCCGGGAGGCGGACCTGCTCATCGGCGGCGTGACCGGGCTCGGGCTCGACCTGCTGCACCGGCGCCGCACCCGGGCGGACGTCCGGCGCACTCTGGACTACCACCTGAACCGCATCCTGGCGGAGCAGCCATGACCGGGCCACCGGCCATACGGACCCGGAGCGCCTCAGGCCGCGGACTTGTGGGCCGTCCTAGACGCCGTGGCAGGCTTTGGACCGTTGGCGGCGGCTGCTCCACCAGCTTCTATGGGCTGGTGGAGCCGGCCCTTACTGCGGCTACGCGTACGTGCCCGCGGGCGGGTCAGGCGTTGAACCGGCCCGCCTTGACGCCGTCGAGGAACGCGGACCACTCGCCCGGCGACAAGACCAGCGCGGGCCCGCCAGGGACCTTGCTGTCGCGGACGCCGCGAAGGCCGGGCAGGTTCGACGCGACCTCGACACAGTTGCCTGTATCCCCACTGAACGTGCTCTTGCGCCACTGCGCGCCCCGAAGGTCACCAGTCACGGTGGTTCACCACTTCCTTGATGAGCTTGACCGACTGCTTGAACGGTAGGGCCGCCGCCCTGATCGCGTCATATCGGGCGGCGAGCTGCGCGATGACTTCCCGGCCCTCCAGAGTGCGTCCTACGGGCTGCGCGTCCGCGTAGGCCGCATACGGCGTCCCATGCCGCTCAGCGATGATGAACCCGCCGATCAGCCCACAGTGTGCCTGGGCCTGGTACGGCACGACCTGAAGGGTCACTGCGGGGCGGTCGGCGACTTCGAGCACGAACTGTAGCTGCGCTTCCATCACCTCTGCCCCGCCAATGGACCGATGAAGTACCGCCTCGTCCAGGACGACGCTGATCAGAGGTGGTCTATCGCGGTGGAGAATGGACTGCCTCCGCATGCGACCGGCCAGGCGCTCCTCGATCTCCTCTTGAGTGATGGCCGGAGAGGTCGCGAACATCTCGCGGGCGTACGCCTCCGTCTGCAACAGGCCGGGAATGAGGTTCGGTTCCCAGCTCCGCAGTCCCGTGGCGTCGGCTTCCTCCTCCAGCCACGGCCGGAAGTACTCCGGCGCGGTGTTCCAGGTCGTGGCCATGTAGAGGCTCGTCATGGTGCCGTCCAGGCCGAGGGCCCTGTCGCACTCGCGCGCGAAGGATTCGGTGGCAGTGCGTCGCATGGACTCGACCATGGCGACCTGGGAATCCGAGAAGCGTATGCGCGCTCCAAGTCCCTTCTGCGTCAGACCTGCGGCCTGCCGGTGGCGGCGCAGTTCGAAGGCGAAAAGAGCACGAGGGGACTCACTCGGGTCTATCTCCCGCGGAGTAGGCAAACCGCATCATCCTTACCGAAGTGGGGGCATTTCGGTGCACTCACATCCGCACTCACACAATTGTGGTGCGATGTGAGTGAGAACATCTAGTGATCGTAGCAACTCGTCGCCAATCTGATAAGGCGCCGTCCTTTAAAACGCGCACTGGCGAGCGAAAAGGCAAGCACATGCGGACAGGAAGCCTGCTTGGCGTCACAGATTTGGTCGGTATCCCCGAGTCGGTCGCAGTGGCACGTGAATACGTGAAGCTGAAGCTCGGCGAGACGCACCCTGCCCTGGACGACGTGACGTTACTGGTGTCCGAGATTGTCACTAATTCCGTGCTTCACTCGAATTCGAGGGACGGCGGCAGGATCACCCTGGCTATCGCCGATTGCCGTGATCTGATTCACGTCGACGTGGTGGACGCCGGAGGCCCGACCAGGCCGGAAGTCCGCGCCGACATGTTCGCCGAAGGAGGCCGCGGCCTCATGCTCGTGGAGATGATCTCCTACAAGTGGGCGGTCTACGACGACGCGGCCGGACGGACGGTCTGGTTCCAGGTGAAGTACAGGCCGGCGGATCGTCCCACCTTCCCTCGCCAGCGGGAGTCCGCCGACCCCGTGCGGCGGCCGGAGACCGCCACGCGCAGGACGGCCAGGCACGCCGCCCGGACCGTTGCCGAGAGCGCCGAGCTGGAGCAGGGCTATGCGCGAAGTCTCGTCAAGCGCCGGCGGCTCGACGCCGAAGGGCTGAGCCAGGCGGCCGAAAGCTTGGGCGCCGATCCCCTGCCCGACGAGGAGATCCGCCCCTAAGAGCGGGGGGGGCGGCGGCGCGTGGGTGAGAGCTTCCCCGGAGACATGAACCGGGGAAGCGGCCTTCCCCCAATCCCGTTCGCTGTCGCCCCTCATCCATCCCCCACCCAAGGAGATATCGCATGCCCGAAGACCCGCCGGTGAAGCCGAAAGAACCCCTGTGCCCTAGATGCCGCGACCGGGGCTCCTCTATCGACAGGGAAGGCCACTGGGTCATCTGCCCGGACATTTCCCACAAGCGCTAGATCCGCAGGGGCGAATAAGCGGAAGAAGGGTCACCAATCCCGGCGAGAAGGTTGCGCTCGCACGTTCACCACTTCACAGCAACCGACTAGTGAGCACAGTGAAGGCCGTCCTGCCGGGAGACCCCGAAGGTTCGAATCCTTCCGCCCCTACTTCCGGCGGCGAAAGCCCTCACCCGTCCGGAAGGAGTGGAGGGGTGAGGGCTTTGTCATGCGACTGGCGGGCGCTCAGCGCTTCGCGGGGGCGATCAGATTGTGAACGCGGACCCGGCGCCCGTCAGGCCGGGGATATCGCGATGCGCTCCAGCCTGCCCACATGCGGGAAGTCGACGTCGACCCACCCGACGGTCTCCGGAACATCCTGGTAGATCGCGTACAACCTCGCCGACTCGCCCGGGTTGATCGTGTAGTGGACGCCGAACTCGCTGCACCGGCACCGGCCGTCCTTCGAGGCCGGCTGGAACGGCGCGTGGATCCCCGGGGGGACCAGATTCACCCCCGACATGGTGAAGTCCAGGCCTCCGGTGCCGAACGCGGCCTGCGGAACCCAGAACTGCCCCTTGGCGCCCTTGTTGATCACCGTCCACTTCAGCTGCACCGTGGTTCCGTCCCGGATCAGGGAGTCGATCTGGACGCGTACCGGGAACTCGCCGACCTTTCCGTCGAGAACCGCTTCGGTAGTCCCGGCGGGTACGCCGCGGGGCTCCCAGGGCCGCAGGACCAGGGCGATCACGACCGCCGCCACGACCACCAGCGCCACTCCGGCGGCGGTGACGACGCGGGGCCACTTCGGCCGGCGCCGCGGCCTGGCGGACTCGCCGGTGCCCGCCTCGGACGGCGGATGTGCCGCCTCCAGAGCCGCGTGAGGGTGCGGAGACGCAGTGGCCGAGCCCGTCCGCCCTGGCCCGGCGGTCGCCTGACCGGCCATGACGCGCGAAGGCGGGGTCCACATCTCGCCGACGGCCAGCGCCGCGGTCTCCACGTCCGTCCGTTCGCGGCCGAGCATCCGGTCGATGAGCCGCTGCGCCGAGGGCCTTCGAGCCGGGTTCTTGTCCAGGGCCCGCTCGACCAGGGCACGGAGCTCTTCGTCGAGCCCGTCCAGATCCGGCGCGTAGTTGATCACTCGGTGCCGGACCTCGTCCATGCCCCCGCCGCCGAACGGCGCACGCCCGGTGCCCGCGTAGGCCACGACGGATCCCCACGAGAAGACATCGCTCGCCGTCGTCACCCGCTCGCCCCTGGCCTGTTCCGGTGACATGTAGGCGGGGGTGCCGATGATCGATCGCGTGGTGGAGCCGGTGCCGCCCACCTCGGCGAGCTGCGCGATGCCGAAATCGATCACTCGCGGACCCACCTGGCTGAGCAGGATGTTGGACGGCTTCAGATCGCGGTGGACCACCCCGGCGGCGTGGATGGCCGTCAACGCCACCGCCACGCCCACGGCCAGCGCCTCCAGGTCGGCCCCGGCCATCGGCCCCCGGGTCGTCACCACCGCCGCCAGGTCGGGGCCGTCGACGTACTCGGTGACCAGGTAGGCGAGCGTGCCGTCCATGGCGGCGTCCAGCACGGGCGCGGTGCACCATCTCGCCACCCGCCGCGCCGCCTCCGCCTCCTTGCGGAAGCGGCGGCGGAACTCCTCGCTCCCGGCCAGCTTATGGCGCATGACCTTCAGCGCCACCGCGCGCCCGTCCGCGCTCCTGGCGAGGTGGACCACTCCCATCCCGCCCTCACCCAGGCGGCGGAGCACCGTGTAAGGCCCTATGCGCCGCTGGGTGGTGCCGGGATCACCCGAGTCCATGGCGTCGCCCTCCCAAGTAGGGGGCAATTATCCCGACGGGGAGGGCGGACGGCCATGGCTCGCGGTCGGACGCACGGTCAGGGGCGGTTCCTGCTGCGCATGGACTTGTGGATGATCTTCCATTGCCGGGTCGCCTCGGCCTGCAGCCGCGCGTCTCCGCGCCTGGCCATCCACGCCGCCTCGCGCTGGAGCTTGCGCCAGCTCTCCAGCCGGCGCTCGGGCAGCTCACCTGACTCCAGCGCCGCGAGGACGGCGCAGCCCGGCTCGCTCTGGTGGCCGCAGTCGGTGAACCGGCAGTCCTCCGCCAGTTCCTCGATGTCGGAGAACACCAGGTCGACGCCCCGGCTCATCTCGTACAGGCCCACCCGGCGGATGCCCGGCGTGTCGATGATCAGGCCGCCTCCGGCGAGCGGGATCAGCTCTCGGTGCACGGTGGTGTGCCTGCCCCGGCCGTCGGCCGCGCGGACCTGCTGGGTCTCCATGACCTCCTCGCCCGCCAGCGCGTTGACCAGCGTCGACTTGCCCGCGCCCGACGCCCCGAGGATCACCGCGGTGCGGGAGCCGGCGAGATGGCCGCGCACGACCTCGACCCCCTCCCCCGTGACCGAGCAGACGGCGTGCAGGTCGACCCCGGGCGCGACGGCGGCCACGTCGTCCAGCAGGCCGGGGAGGTGCTCGCCGACCAGGTCGGACTTGGTGATGAGCACGACGGGCCGCGCGCCGCTCTCCCAGGCCAGGGCGAGCAGGCGCTCGACCCGGCCGAGGTCGGCGAAGTCGGTGGCGTGCAGGGCGGGCTCGGCGATGAACACCACGTCGACGTTGGCGGCGAGCACCTGCCCCTGCGAGTCGCCGGACAGGCCGTCCCGCGAATCGCGGCCCACCCCTCCGCGCACGAGGGCGGTCCGGCGCGGGAGCGTCGCCTCCAACTCGTGGCGGCCCTCGGGCAGCAGGGTGAGCGCGGCCCAGTCGCCCACGCAGGGCAGGGCCACGGGGTCGGCCGCCGTCAGGCGGCGCAGCGGGGCGGCGTACTGGGCGTGCCGGTGGCCGTCGGCGGTGATGACGTCCGCGGCGCCGCGGTCGACGCGGGCCACACGGGCGGGGATGGCGCCGCCCGGAAGGTCTGCGGCCAGGGAGTCGTCCCAGCCGAGAGAAGAAAGATCAGGACCAGAGGTGGTCAACTGAGGGCACCTTTCGAAACAACCGGGTGCCTGCGGCTTCAGCGCGTGGCGGCCACCCGGGAGGAAATGGATTCGGGCATGGTCGTCAGAAAGACCCGCATGATCCTCACCTCCCGTATCGTCGGTGCCGCCGTCTCCGTGACGGCGAAGCGGGACAACTCTATCGCGGCGCCGTCCGGTCCGGGCAACTCATTAATTGCCCGGAGTGGCATGCGGGGCCGCGTACGCGCGATGCCCGGCCCCGGAGCGGGTTCGCTGCGGGGCCCGGCATCGGTCGTGGTGCGGCGAGGCCGGCGCCGGCGTGCGGCGCGGCCGCGCGGGTCAGCTGAGGCCGGGGGCGGGGAACTTGGCGGTCAGCTCGCTGACCTCGCCGTGGACGCGGGCGATGACCTCCTCGGCGTCCCCCTTGGCCAGCGCGGTGACGACCTCGTCCATCCAGGCGCCGATCTGCCGCATCTCGCTCTCGCCCATGCCGCGGCTGGTCACCGAGGGGGTGCCGATGCGCAGGCCCGACGGGTCGAACGGCTTGCGCGGGTCGAACGGCACGGTGTTGTAGTTGGTCTCGAGCCCGGCCCGGTCGAGGGCCTGCGCGGCCGGCTTGCCCGCGACGCCCTTGGAGGTCAGGTCGATCAGGATGAGGTGGTTGTCGGTGCCGCCCGAGACCAGCTCGAAGCCGCGGCCCGACAGCTCCTCCGCCAGCGCCTTGGCGTTGCGGACGACCTGGTGGGCGTAGGTCTTGAAGTCGTCGGCCGCGGCCTCGCGCAGCGCGACGGCGATGGCGGCCGTCGTGTGGTTGTGCGGGCCGCCCTGCAGGCCCGGGAACACGGCCTTGTTGAGCGCCTTGGCGTGCTCGTCGTCGGTGGCCATGAGCATGGCCCCGCGCGGGCCGCGCAGCGTCTTGTGGGTGGTGGTGGAGATGACGTCGGCGTGCCCCACCGGCGAGGGGTGGGCGCCGCCGGCGACCAGGCCCGCGATGTGGGCGATGTCGGCGGCCAGGACGGCGCCGACCTCGCGGGCGATCTCGGCGAAGGCCGGGAAGTCGATCGTGCGCGGGATGGCCGTGCCGCCGCAGAAGATGAGCTTGGGGCGGTGCTCCAGCGCCAGGGCCCGCACCTCGTCCATGTCGATGCGGCCGGTGTCCTGGCGCACGCCGTACCTGACCGGGTTGAACCACTTGCCGGTGGCCGAGACCGACCAGCCGTGGGTGAGGTGGCCGCCGAAGGGCAGGCCCATGCCCATGACGGTGTCGCCCGGGTTCAGGAAGGCCATGTAGATGGCCAGGTTGGCCGGCGAGCCCGAGTACGGCTGGACGTTGGCGTGGGCGACGCCGAACAGCGACTTGGCGCGCTCGATGGCCAGGGTCTCGATCTGGTCGATGACCTGCTGGCCCTCGTAGTAGCGCTTGCCGGCGTAGCCCTCGGAGTACTTGTTGGTGAGGACGGTGCCCGTCGCCTCGAGAACGGCCCTGGAGACGTAGTTCTCCGAGGGGATCAGCTTGACGGTGTCGGCCTGGCGGCGCTCCTCCGCCCTGATCAGCTCGGCGATCTCCGGGTCGACGTCTGCAAGAGAACTCATGGCCCTACCCTTCGTTGGCTCCGGCGGAGACCCAGGCGCCCGGCCTCCGACCTCTTCGCTCCCCGGTGGTAGCCCCCACCCAGACGCGCCAGTCACGTCGCGTTTCGACGATTAGACGATAGCGGACTCGCCGTTTCTGCCGTGCCCGCCACCCGGCCACAGCCGGTCGACCTCGGCGTTGAGCGTGGCTCCGATGAGCACCGCGAGCGCGGTGATGTACAACCAGAGCAGGACGGCGATGGGCGCCGCGAGCGAGCCGTAGATCGACAGCGGCGAGAACCACGCCGCCAGCACCTCGCGGAGCACCGCCGCGCAGGCGATCCAGATCAGCAGCGCCAGCAGCGCCCCCGGCACCTCGCGCCACCAGCGGGTGCGCACGGGGACGCTCACGTGGTACAGCAGGGTGAGGACGAGCACCGAGCCGATGACGACGACCGGCCAGTACAGGATGCCGACCAGCCCGCTGTACTGCGGGAGGGCGTTGGACAGGATCGTCGGCCCGATCACCAGCACCGGGATGACGATCAGGCCGATGAGCAGCGCCGCGAGGTAGAGGCCGAACGACAGGATGCGCGTGCGGATGATGCCCCGGGTCTCGCCGAGCCCGTAGGCGATGGAGATCAGGTCGACATAGACGAAAAGGGCCCGCGAGCCCGACCACAGCGCGAGCAGGAAACCCACCGAGATGAGCGACACCTGGCCGCCCCTCAGCACGTCGTCCAGCAGCGGCCGCACCACCCGCTCGACGGTGTTCCCGGTGAACAGCAGCTGCGACTGTTTCAGGACCCACCCGCGGGTCTCGGCCACGGTGCCGGGGCCGAGGACGCCGCTCATGTGCCCGAGCATGCCGATGAGCCCGAGGACGAACGGAGGGAGCGACAGCAGCGCGAAGAACGCGGCCTCGCCGGCTAGGCCGGTCACCCGGAAGTTGAACCCGGCCACCGTGGTGGCGCGGACGAGCCCCCACAGGCGCGAGTCGCGCAGGGCGGCCCGCGTCCTGGCCCCGCGGCCCCAGGTCCTCGATCCGCGGACGGCCGACAGGCCGGCGGCGGCGTTGCGCTTGGCCTTGGCCCGCACCAACCTCCAGCGGGTCGCCCGGCGGGAGGGGCCGGTCGACCTGGTAGGAGCGTCGGTGGACGTCATGGCATCCAAAGGTATTCGCAACATGGCTCTACCACGACCCCACCGCGTAACGATCTCCTAGCGTGGCGTCTACCCCCTGAACCGCCGTCCTACCTGTCCGGGCGAGGATCGGCCTCCATCATAACCATCCAATATGCGGCAAGCCCCGTGAAAACGCAGGTCAACGCGTAGTCAAGCGCTCTGTCGGCGGCACGGAAAAACCAGGGCCGCACGCGCGGTCGTCGCCCGGAGCGCCGGCGCGCGGGGTGCGCCGTGCCGCACGGGAGGCGCGGGCCCGCACGGGAGGGGCGCCGGTCCGCACGGGAGGGCGCCGGTCCGCACGGCCGGGCTCCGCACCGAGACATCGAAGCACAGCGCGGGAACGTCGGGCCCTCGCGCGGGAAACGGCGGGCTAACCGGTGTGGGACCAGACGAGCATGCTCTCGCCGGGCTCGCCGGCCGGCCTGTGCTGGCAGTCGCACCAGGAACCGCCCCGGCAGTCGTCGTGCCGGTGATCCCTGCATTCTTCGCAGATCACATCGTCCATTTTCCTCCTGTTCCTCCCAGAACGACACTCGGTTACGCTGACGCAAGCGCATGCGAAGCGGAGGTACCCGTGGCCGTCTCCATGTCCGAGCTGCTGATCGATCTCCGAGCGGAAAGCGCGGAGCTGACGGCCATGATCCGGACGCTGGACGCGGCGGGCTGGGAGCTCGCGACGCCCGCGAAGGGCTGGGCCGTGCGTGACCAGATCAGCCACCTCGCATGGTTCGACGACGCGGCGACCACGGCCGTGACCGACGCCGAGGGCTTCCGCGCCGCGCTGCCGGCCCTGACGGCCCGCGGGGACTCCGCCGTGGACGAGATCGCCCAGGCCGCGCGCAGCCTGTCCCCCGAGCAGGTCCTCGACTGGTTCCGGACGGCGCGCGCCCGGAGCCTGGACGCCTTCGGCGGACTGGCCCCCAAGACGCGGCTGCCGTGGTACGGGCCGGACCTGTCCGCCATGTCCTTCGTGACCGCCCGGCTGATGGAGACCTGGGCGCACGGGCAGGACGTGGCGGACGCCCTCGGCATCGCGCGGGTGCCGACCGCGCGGCTGCGGCACGTGGCCGATCTCGGCGTGCGCGCGATGCCGTACGGCTTCACGGTCCGCGGCATGGATGCGCCGAAGGACCCGGTGCGGGTGGAGCTGGCGCTGCCGGACGGCACGCCGTGGAGTCGCGGCCCGGAGGGCGCCGCGGACCTGGTGCGCGGCCCCGTTCTGGACTTCTGCCTGCTCGTGACCCAGCGCTGCTCCCTGGCCGACACCTCGCTGGAGGTGCGCGGCGACACGGCCGCGGCCTGGACGGCGGTCGCCCAGGCGTTCGCCGGGCCGCCCGGCGACGGCCGCCCGCCGGGCCTGGCGCGGGCCCTTACCTGACCGCGCCCGTAACCCCGGTGGGGTATGGAGCACCCCTATCTGTGGGTGACAACCCCTACCAAAAGGGGCACCTTATCCCAAAGTGTGGACCCGATATTGGACATCGCGCGCACGGCGGGTATCGTTTGGGACATGCCAGCGGACCCGCTTCTCGTCGTGCGACGCCACGTCGACTTCCTGCGTGTCCGCAGTGCCATCTGTTGTGACGCTTGTTGACCGTCGCCCCCTGTTGACTTCTCGCCAGCACGGGCACGTGACAGGCGTCCTTTTTTTGCGCCCACGTCTCACGTCCTGAGACGTCAGGCTGCCTGCTCACGAGCGTCCGTGCGACCCGACGACCATTCTCGGCAAAGGACGCACCATGACCAGCCCGCCCCGGCCTGCCAGCCGCCACCACAAGCGCCCGCGTGGTGAAGGGCAGTGGGCTCTCGGTTACCGCGAGCCGCTCAACAAGAACGAGGAGAACAAGAAGAACGACGACGGGCTGAACGTCCGTCAGCGGATCATCGACGTCTACTCCAAGCAGGGCTTCGACTCCATCGACCCGGCCGACCTGCGCGGCCGTTTCCGCTGGTTCGGCCTCTACACCCAGCGCAAGCCCGGCATCGACGGCGGCAAGACGGCCATCCTCGAGCCCGAGGAGCTGGACGACCGCTACTTCATGCTCCGCGTCCGCATCGACGGCGGCCAGCTCGACCTGGCCCAGCTCCGCACGATCGCCGACATCGCCAACACCTACGCGCGAGGCACGGCGGACGTGACCGACCGGCAGAACATCCAGCTCCACTGGATCGAGGTCGAGTCGGTGCCGGCGATCTGGGAGGCCCTGGAGGCCGTCGGCCTGTCGACCACCGAGGCCTGCGGCGACACCCCGCGCGTGATGCTCGGCTGCCCGCTGGCCGGCATCGACGCCGACGAGGTGATCGACGCGACGCCCCAGATCGACGACACCGTCGCGCGCTACATCGGCGACAAGGCGTACTCGAACCTGCCCCGCAAGTTCAAGTCGGCGATGAGCGGCTGCCCGGCCTCCTGCACGGTCCACGAGATCAACGACATCGCCTTCGTCGGAGTCGTCGACGAGCAGGGCGAGAAGGGCTACGACCTGTGGGTGGGCGGCGGCCTGTCCACCAACCCGATGCTCGCCAAGCGGCTCGGCACGTTCGTCCGCCCCGACCAGGTCCACGAGGTGTGGGCCGGGGTGATCGGCATCTTCCGCGACTACGGCTACCGCAGGCTCCGCCACCGCGCCCGCATCAAGTTCCTGGTCAACGACTGGGGCGCCGAGCGGTTCCGCGAGGTGCTCGAGAAGGAGTACCTCGGCTACACCCTGCCGGACGGGCCCGCCCCCGAGCTGCCGCGCGGCGGCCGCCGCGACCACGTTGGCGTGCACCCGCAGAAGGACGGCAACTACTACGTCGGCTTCGCGCCCAAGGTCGGGCGGCTGGACGGCGACAAGCTGCACCTGATCGCCGACATCGCCGAGCGCTACGGCTCGGCCCGCGTCCGCACGACCGTCGAGCAGAAGATGGTCATCCTCGACATCGCGCCGGACCAGGTGGACGGCATCGTGGCCGACCTCGAGGCCGCCGACCTGCAGGTCAACCCGAGCACCTTCCGCCGCCAGACGATGGCCTGCACCGGCATCGAATACTGCAAGCTGGCGATCGTCGAGACCAAGGGGCTCGCGTCGAACCTCATCGACGAGCTGGAGCGCCGCCTCCCCGGCTTCGGAGAGCCGCTCACCATCAACGTGAACGGCTGCCCGAACTCCTGCGCCCGCATCCAGGTGGCCGACATCGGGCTGAAGGGCCAGCTGGTCACCGACGCGAACGGCAACCAGGTCGAGGGCTTCCAGGTGCACCTCGGCGGGTCGCTCGGCGTGAACGCCGGGTTCGGGCGCAAGGTGCGCGGCCTCAAGGCCACAGCCGACGAGCTGCCCGACTATGTCGAGCGCGTCCTGAAGAACTACCAGAGCCAGAAGAACGACGAAGAGACTTTCGCCGAATGGGTGCAGCGGGCCGAGGAAGCGGACCTCAAGTGAGGGCCCCCGGCCGCCCCGCCGCCATCGGGAGGAGGAACGCATGACCGAGCGCGCGGTCCCGTTCCACTGCCCCTACTGCGGCGAGGAGGACCTCGAACCCTACGAGGGCGACGGCGGCTGGTACTGCCGCTCGTGCGCCCGCGCCTTCAAGCTGAGGTTCCTCGGCATCGGCGTGCGTTCATGAACGGCGGCGAGCCCCGGGCACCCCTGTGCCCGGCGGCACCCGCACAAACGGAAGATCGAGGAGTGGTGAGCGAGTCATGACACTGGTGGAGATAGAAGCCGGACTGGAACGACAGCGCGGCGTGCTCGACCTGCGTGGCATCGTCGAGTCGGCGGCCGAGTTCCTCGAGGACGCCCCCGCCCGCGAGATCATCCGCTGGGCCGCCGCCACCTTCGGCGACCGGCTGTGCCTGACCTCCTCGATGAGCGACGCCCTCCTGATCGACCTCGTCAGCCGGGTGAAGCCGGGAGTGGACGTGCTGTTCATCGACACCGGGTACCACTTCGCCGAGACCATCGGCACCCGGGACGCCGTCCAGCAGGTGTACGACGTCAACGTGATCAACGTGCGGCCCTCGCGCACGGTCGCCGAGCAGGACCGCGAACTCGGCCCCCGCCTGCACGGCCGCAACCCCGACCTGTGCTGCTACCTGCGCAAGGTGGAGCCGCTGAACCGCGCGCTCGAGCCCTACCTCGCGTGGGTCTCCGGCATCCGCCGCGACGAGTCGCCCACCCGCACCGGCACCAAGGTCGTCGAGTGGGACGCCAAGCGCCAGATGGTCAAGGTCAACCCGATCGCCCGCTGGACGCAGGACGACGTCGACAACTACATGGCCGACAACGGCGTGCTGATCAACCCGCTGCAGTACGACGGCTACCCCTCGATCGGCTGCGGGCCCTGCACCCGCCGCGTCGCCCCCGGCGAGGACCCCCGCAGCGGCCGCTGGGCCGGCCTGGGCAAGACCGAATGCGGCATCCACCTCTGAGCGCCTCCCCCGCCCCTGAGGCCGCGCGTCCAAGCCTCAGGGGTCCGTCCCCGGATCTTCGAGGCCCGCGCCCAACCCTCGAAGGTCCCCCTCCGATGCACGAAGTCCCACGTCCGACCTTCGAAGGCCGACCTCCGACGCACGAAGGCCCGCGCCCGACCTTCGAAAGCCCGCGGCCGATCCTGCGGAGTTCGCTTCCGATCCCTCTCCCGGGACGCCTCCCGCCCCTGGTGGCCGTGGCGCACGGGTCCCGCGACCCGCGCGCCTCCGCCACCGTCGCGGCCCTGCTCGACGGCGTACGGCTGGCGCGCCCCGGCATCGACGTCCACGCCGCCTACCTCGACCATTCGCGGCCGTCGCTCGGTGAGGCGCTGGCCGGCATCGACGGGGCCGTGGTGCTGCCCCTGCTGCTCACCGAGGCCTACCACAGCCGGGTCGACATCCCCGCCGCACTGCGGGAGGCGGTCGCCACGCGTCCGGGGCTCCGCGTCCACCAGGGGGCGACGCTCGGCCCGCACCCGCTGCTCATCACGGCCCTGGAGCGGCGCCTGGCCGAGGCCGGCGTGGAGATCGGCGACCCGGACACCGCCGTGGTCCTGGTCTCCGCGGGCTCCAGCGACGCGCGGGCCAACGCCGTGATCGCCCGGATGGCCCGTGAATGGGCCCGCTCGGGCGGCTGGCACTCGGTCACCCCCGCCTACGCCTCCGCCTGCTCCCCCACTCCCGAGGATGCGGTACGCGAACTCCTCGCCGGCCGGCCGGGCCCCACCACCAACCACCGGACGGACCCCGCCAACCCTCACCGGACGGAACCGTCCTCCCCGCTCCAAACGGAACGATTCTTCCCACCTCGGACGGAACCGTCCTCCCCCCGCCGGGCGGCGAGCCGCGTCGTGGTGGCCTCCTACCTGCTCGCCCCCGGCCACTTCGCGGACAAGGTGCGCACGAACACCCTGCGAGCGGGCGCCCACGCGGTGGCCGCCCCCCTGGGCCAGGCCCCCGAACTCCCCGCCATCCTCCTCGAACGCTACGCCCAGGCCCTGCCACGAACCTTCCAGCCCAGAATCCCCATCCCCGCGACCATCTGATCGCCTTGCCGGCAGACAGATCGCCTGGCGCATCGCAGACGCGCGGCCCACAGGTCGGGGAGTTAGCTGAACTACTTTCGAACTTAGAATGTAGAGTGGCGGCATGGCAACGCGGTCTTTTCCCTTCTCGACGCTGATCAACAAGCAGACCAGCGTGTTCCCGGCGCTCGATGATGCCGACGTCATCCTGGAACGCAGGGATGCCGAAAACCTCGTACTCATGCGGTCGGAGCGCTTTCAGGCCATGACCGACGGGCTCCGGCTTGCGGCCCGGTCGCTGTCGATCATCGCGCGCGCGAATCGTGGTCTGGCCGAACAGGTCTTCGCCGAGGAACTCCCCTGGTTGACCTGGCTACCTGCCGAGGCCCGCCTGGAGTGCGTGACCGAACTTCTCGATCATCTACTCGCGGGCGCCGACACAGGGCTGCTCGTCCCATTCGCCCGCGCGCTGCGCGAATGGACCTCCACCGCCGAGATCTATTCCGATCCCGAACTCGCCCGCCGACTCCGCGGCCCCTTCTCCACCACCGAGGCCGCCGACGCGCCACGGCCCGGCGCTGCCGGTGCGTGACAAGTTGAACCGCGGTGACGAGGTGCGACGACCGACCGGCTGGATCGTCCGCCTCGTGGACCGCCAAGCCGCGCTGGGGTGGGCCTCACTCCTTTCCCAAACCCCCGCGAACCTCGATCGAGCTTGGATCGCCATCACCGCCGACCCACGTGGCCACGACGACGTGGCGCGGCGGCACCGCCTGAAGTTCGATCTCAAGGCAGTGAAAATCGACGGCGTCGAGCTGGAGCAGTGGCAGTACGAGGTGACCGGGGGCGGCAGGATCTGTATGCGATCGATGACGATCAACGCATCCTTTGGATCACGCAGGCCGGCACCGGCCACCCTCGTCGGACCGACAAGCGCCGACGCTGACATTCAGTCCGCGTCAGGGTGAGGGCTGCCGGGCTTGTTCGAGGGCTGACAGGACGGTTCCGGTGAGCAGGGCGACCTTGTAGGCGTTCTGGGGGGTCGGGGTGCAGCGGGCGGCGGCCAGGGCGGCCGCTCGCTCCAGGGGCTCGCCGGCCAGCAGCGCGTTCTCGACCTCGGGCAGGCGCAGTGGTACGCGCGCGACGCCGCCCGCGGCCACCCTGGCGAAGACGACGCGCTCGCCGTCCACGACCAGGCGCACCGCCACCTCCACCAGCGGCCACTCGCCGTGCGACCTGGCGGTCGCCCGATGGTAGGCGGCGCGTTCCCCCGGCCGCGGCGCCGGCAGGACGACGGCGAGCAGGACGGCTCCGGGGGCGAGCAGGTGGTCGCGCGTCGGGTCGGCGCCGTCCCCGTAGAGCTCGGCCACGGGGAACGTGGCCTCGCCGTAAGTCTCTGCCGTGGCCTCGCCGTGAGCCTCTGCCGTGGCCTCGCCATGAGCCTCTGCCGTGGCCTCGCCATGAGCCTCTTTCGTGGCCTCGCCGTGCGTCTCCGCCGCCGTCTCGCCGCCGTGCACCTCCACCGTCGCCTCGCAGCCGAGCAGCGCCATCGCCAGGGATGACGGGTGCGGGGCCACGCACGGGCCGCTGTGCACGACCGCGGCGCGAAGGGTGAGCCCGCCGCGGGCCGGGCAGCCGTCGCCGCCGCTCTGGAAGCACGAGAACGCCGCGTTGCGGAAGTAGGCGCAGCGGTTGCGCTGCAGCAGGTTGCCGCCGACCGTGGCCATCGCGCGGATCTGCGGGGTGGCGAGGCCGGCCGCGGTCAGCGCAAGGGAGGGGTGGGCCGCGCCGATGCGCTCGTCCGTGGCGAGAGCCGCGATCGTGGTCAGCGCGCCGATGCGGACGGCGCCGTCGGCCCGCCAGGTGACGCCGGACAGTTCGGGCCGGCCGCGCAGGTCCACGTGCGGGCCCCGCGAGGGCCGGGACATCAGATCGGTGCCGCCGGCGCGCAACTCGCCGCCGCGTCGCGCGACCGCGGCGATGCCGGCGAGACCGGTGGCAGAGGTGATCGGCCCGCGATCTCCATCGGTGGGAGAGGTCATCGGCCTGCGATCCCTTCCAGGAGCCGGTCGGGGCGGATGGGCAGGTCGCGGGGGCGCCAGCCGGTGGCGTTGTGGACGGCGTTGCCCACGGAGGCGGCCACGCCGATCGTCGCGACCTCGCCGAGCCCGACGCCGTGCCCGTTGACGTGCTCCCATCCGTCGCGGTGGAAGTGCACGGCGATCTCCGGGCAGTCGCCGATGCCGGGAAGGTGATAGTCGTCCAGGTTGGCGGTGAGGACCACGCCGGTCACCGGGTCGATGTGGCGTTCCTCGTACAGGGCGTAGCCGATGCCCTGGACCACGCCTCCCTCGCACTGGCCGCGCGCCAGCCGTTCGGCGTAGACGCGGCCCACCGCGATGCCGGCCCAGACGCGCAGCGGCCGGACGGCGCCGAGGCGGGTGTCGACCTCCACCTCGGTGACGTGGACCGCGCCGCTGAGCCCCCGGCCGATCGTCATGCCGCCGACCGCGAACGGGCTGAGATAGCCGTACCTGTCGCCGCGCCGCCTGCCGACCGCCGTGGTGCCGTCGGCGAGGCCCAGACGGCGCAGCCGCCGCGCCGCGTCGCGCGCCGCGGGGGCCACGGAGGCGGTGCTGCGGCTGCTCGCGGCGAGGGGCCCGTGCACGGCGCCGGTCCTGCCGATCTCGACGCGGACGCGCTCGGCGGGCAGCCCGAGCTCCTCCCTCACCACGGCGGCGATGACGCCGCGGACGCCCGTCCCGACGTCCTGGGTGGCGGTGCGGGCCACGACCACGCCGCCCTCCATCCGCAGCTCCACCTCGGTGGCGGGGTCCACGACGTAGATCCAGTTGGCGGCGGCCACCCCGACGCCACGGCGGAAGCGGCCCGACTGCGCGCCGGTGACGGGGCGGCCGGCCCAGGCGGGCAGCGCGGCGGCCCACTCGTACAGGGCGTGCCGCTTGCGGTTGCCGTCCCAGCGGCGGCGCAGGGCGATCGGGTCCTCGCCGCGGCGGTGCGCGGCCTCGTCGACGGCCTGCTCCAGCGCCCACAGCATGGGGGGCGCCCCAGGGCCGCGGAACGGCGCGCCGGGCGGCTCGTTGGTGACCACGTCGTAGTCGCGGAGCCGGCGGGGCGCCGTCCCGTACATCAGCCGCGCCTGCATCGCGACGCCCGATCCGATGGCCACCCCGCCCCGCCCGTACACGTCCATGGTGAGGGCGGCGAGGTCGCCCTGGTCGTCGGTGAGCAGGGAGATCTCGGTGCGGGTGCCGGGCCGGTTGCCCGCGGCGGCGAGCTCCTCGTCGCGGCCGAGCACGACGCGCACGGGCGCCCCGCAGGCGCGCGCCAGCTCGGCGGCCGCGATGACCTCGACGGTCATCCCGACCTTCCCGCCGAACCCGCCGCCGACGTGCTCGGCGACGACGCGCACCCGGTCGGGCGGCAGGCCCCACCGCTCGGCGGCCTGCTCGGCGACCTGGCCGACGGCCTGGGTGGAAACGTGCAGGCGCAGGTCGCCGCCGTCCCAGTGGGCCACGCACGCGTGCGGCTCCAGCGGGGTGTGCACCTGCACGGCGGTGGTGAACGTGCCGGTCACCAGACGGGGGTCCGCGGCCGCCCGCGCGGCCTGGACGCGCCGCGCCGCGGTCCGGCCCCGCCTGCTCATCCGGGTGAAGGGGCCGCGCACGTTGCCGTTCCAGGGTGCGGGCACGGACAGCCCTTCGGCGTGGCTGGGCGCCCGCCTCCTCGCGTCCTGGTCGTAGACGGGCGGCGCGTCCGGCGCGTCGTCCAGGGCGGCCGGGAGGGGTTCGTAGACGATCTCCGCGCTCGCCGCGATCGCGAGCGCCTCCGGCCGCCCGGCCGCGGCGACGGCGGCGATCGGCTGGCCCGCGTAGCGGACCACGCGGTCGGGCGGCAGCAGGTCGACCACGCCGTCCGCGCGCACCCGCACCGAGGCGACGCGGGCGTGCGCCTTGGCCGAGCGGACGATCACCCCTTCCAGCATGCCCGCCGGCCGCACGTTTGTGGTGTAGCGGGCCCGGCCGGTGACCTTGTCCATCGCCTCGACCCGCTCGGGCTCGGGGGCGGAGGCCGCGTCGTCGTGCTCGCCCCGGCAGGCCGCCGCGATCGCCGCCTGGATGCCCTCGTAGGCTCCGCACCTGCACAGATGGCCCGCCATGGCGGCGGCGATGTGCTCGCGGGAGGGCGCGGTGTCGCCGTTGCGCGCGCGCCAGTCGTCGACGAAGGCGGCGGCCTCGACCGCCAGGCCGGGGGTGCAGTAGCCGCACTGCAGGCCGTCGTGGACGGCCAGGGCCCGCTGGACCGGGTGATCGAGGCCCTCGACGGTGGTGACCTCGCGGTCCTCGGCCGCCGCGGCCGGCAGCAGGCAGCTCAGCCGCGGCGCGCCCTCCACCATGATCGTGCACGCGCCGCAGACGCCGGTGCGGCACGCGGCCTTGGTGCCGGTGAGGCCGAGCCCGTCGCGCAGGACGTCCACCATCGCCTCGTCGGGGCCGGCGTCCAGCTCGGCGGGCGCTCCGTTCACCACGATCTTCATAGCGCTCCCGCCGCCTTCCCCGACATCGTCTTCGAAGTGTCGGGGAGCGACGGTGACCTTGTCGACCACACCGACCGAAATGGGGCTTGAAAAGTGATATCACTTTGCTATGGTTGTGTCATCGAACGAGGCCCCCCGGAGGAACGATGGCCCAGGTAGAGAATGTGAACGACGTCGTGGTGAAGATGCCGGCGGCGCAGGTGAGCGAGCGGCGTCCCCTGGAGGTGTCGGGCTGGCCCGTTCTCGGCGTGTGCGTGCTGCTGGTCGCCGCGGGCGTCGCGCTGCTGTGGTCCCAGGGCGAGCAGGGCACCCCGGTCACGGTCTCCGCCGGCGTCGCCCTCATCGTCCTCGGCGTCCTGCCGCTCCAGGCCCTGATGGCGGTCGCCCCCGGTCAGGCGAGGGTCGTGCAGCTGCTCGGCCGTTACCTCGGCACGGTGCGCACCGACGGCCTGCGCTGGACGGTTCCCTTCACCCAGCGGCGGGCGATCTCCACCCGCATCCGCAACCACGAGACCGACGTCGCCAAGGTGAACGACGCCGACGGCAACCCGATCGAGATGGCGGCGGTCGTGGTGTGGCAGGTGGAGGACACCGCCAAGGCCGTGTTCGAGGTGGACGACTTCGTGGAGTTCGTCGCCATCCAGACCGAGACCGCCGTCCGGCACATCGCCGGCAACTACCCCTACGACTCCCACGACAACGGCCAGCTCTCGCTGCGCGACAACGCCGACGAGATCACCGGCAAGCTGTCGGCCGAGATCGCCGCGCGCGTCTCCTCGGCCGGGGTCAAGGTCATCGAGTCGCGCATCACCCGCCTGTCCTACGCCCCCGAGATCGCCCAGGCCATGCTGCGGCGCCAGCAGGCCGGCGCCGTCGTCGCCGCCCGGCGCCAGATCGTGGAGGGCGCGGTCGGCATGGTCGAGGCCGCCCTGCACCGCCTGGACGCCGCCGACGTCGTCGACCTGGACGACGAGCGCAAGGCCGCCATGGTCAGCAACCTGCTGGTCGTGCTCTGCGGCGACAAGGACGTGCAGCCGATCGTGAACACCGGCTCCCTGTACCAGTGAGCGAACGCAAGAAGATCCTCCTGCGGCTCGACCCCGCCGTCCACGACGCGCTCACCCGGTGGGCCGGGGACGAGCTGCGCAGCACGAACGCACAGATCGAGTTCCTGCTGCGACGGGCGCTGGCCGGCGCGGGGCGGCTCCCCGGTGAGGTGGGCGGCATGCCCAGACGCGGCCGCCCCCCGAAGGACCCCGCCGCCCCGGCACGAGCCGGCGGCGCGGCCTCGGAGTTGGACGGCGCCGACACCGCGCAGCAGGACGCGCGGCAAGACGTGGGAGAAGACACGCAAGAAGGCGCGCAGGACCACGGCGGCGCCTGAACGACCCGCGGCCGGCCCGACCATCGGGGGCCGGGCCGGCCGGCCCCCCGAACGACGACACGACGGAGAGGAGCACCCGGTGAACCTGCCCGGCTCCCTGCCCCAACGCCTCTACCTGCTGGCCTACGACATCGAGCGCGGACGGCTCACCGCCCGCGGGAAGCTCGGCCACCTGATGCGCGCCGGCATCCTGGCCGAGCTGCTGCTGCGGGGGCACCTGGAGGACGCCACCAGCGGCCCCGTGGTGAAGAGGCCGGCGGTGGCGGACGACGCCCTGCTCGACGCCGCGCTCCAGCAGATCGCCGCGTCCAGGCGGCGCACCTGGCAGCACTGGGTGAGCAAGGGCTCGGGCGGCGCCGTGCGCCAGGTGCGCGATCAGCTTGAGGCCGGAGGGTGGATCCGCGTGGAGCAGACCCGCCTGCTCGGCCTCATCCCGCTGAAGAAGGTGACGGTCCGCGACACCCGCGTGGTGCGGCGGCTCGCCGCGACCGTCATCGGCGCCATGCGCGGCGGGCAGTCCCTGTCACGGGTGGAGCCCGAGGACGCCGCGCTCACCGCCCTGGCGGCGGTGATCAAACTCAGGACCGTCATGCCCTGGTCGCAGTGGCGGTCCGTCCGCAAGCGCGGGGAGCAGCTGGGCGACGTCGTCGCCCCGGTGCCCCGCGCTCTGCACAAGGCCATCCAGGCCGCCCAGGCCGCGGCCGCCGGATGACGACCTGCGGCGCCCGGCGGCACGGGGCCGGGGCCGCGGTTCGAGAGCACCGGTCATGCCACGGATCCTGCGGCCCCGGCCCTCCCGGAACCGCAGGTGGTGACGCATAGATCGTTCGGGCGAGGTCTCAGAGTGGTGACTCGACCGATGATCTAGCGGTACGGGGGCGCGGGCGGCGGCGGGGGGTAGGGACCCTCACGGCGGGCGGCCCGGCGGGACCGGCGCATGTCCTCCCGGGTCTCGCGCAAGGTCTCGCGGAGAGCCTCGCGCTGCTCGCGCCGTGACTCGTAGTGGGCGCGGTGCAGTTCGCCGCGCCGCTCGCTCATCAGGCGCAGGTGCTCGCGGTGGCCGGCGTGGATCTCGCCGCGCCTCTCCAGCCACCACTCGCTCCACGCGGTCCAGGCCCGCTGGATCGGCTTGGCACGGGAGTCACCGATGATCTTGACATCGCCCATCACGACGTACGCCCGCACCCGCACCACGGGAACATGCCGGCTCGGCGGGGCCTCCACGACGTCCACCCGCTTGTCGCCCATGATGGCCACGCCCGTGAGGTCGACGTCCACGCCGTCCGGCACGATGATCTTCACGTTCCCCATCACCGCAGTGGCGATGATGTCGACCTCGTTGGAGCGCACCTCCGCCTCGCGCAGGTCGATCGTCACGTCGCCCATCACCGCGACGGCGCCGATCTCCTGGTCGACGCGCCACTTGCCGCGCCGCTTGGTGTCGCCCATGACGGCGACGTACCAGCGCCTGGCCACCCCCGGGCGCGGGGACGACGGGGCCTGGAAGGGACGGGGAGCGGAGCCCTGCGCCGCGCCGCCCGGCAGGTCGGCGGTGATCTGGGCCAATTCGGCGTGGGTGGCGGCCAGATAGGCGGCCTCGGTGCGCTCGGTCAGCTCCGACAGCGTCAGGCGCCCCTCGACGGAGGCCTCTCTGAGCCGCTCTACGACGGCCTCGCGCTCGGCGTCCGAGGCACGCATAGCACCCGGATCATTCATGGAACGAATTTAGCGCGATATCACGATCGCTCCGATCCTCCGTAAGGAGGAACTCAACGGCCCCGCCGAGGCGCGCGAGGCGGGGCCTCGGCGGCCCGGCGGGAAGGCCGTCACGAGGGCGGGAGGTCAGGGGCCTGACAGGGCGGGGGCGGTGCGCAGGACCTCGCGGGCCAGGCCCGCGTCCCCCTCGACCTCCGCGGGGAAGGTCGCGGGGGCGCCCCTGCCGCCGAGCAGGAAGCAGAAGGCCACGGCGTCACAGGTGATCGCCGCCTGGACGGGCGAGCCGTCGTCGGGCACGGCCGGCCTTGCGACGTCGAGCGGAACGTGCCAGACGCCGCCCCCCGGACCCGTCAGCGTGAGCCGTATCGAGCGGTCCCCGCCCTCCACGCCGGACAGCAGCATCGTCCAGGGCAGCAGCCGGGCGCAGAAGTCGGCCGTCGGGTGGATGTGCCCGTCGAGCGGCAGCGGAAGGGGCCGGCCCAGCACCGCGGCCGCGTCGTCGGTGTGGATCCACGTCTCCAGCATGCGGGCGAGCAGGTGGTCGGCGACGGGGAAGCCGAGGCCGCCGGGGGCGATCATCGTGGAGGGTTCCATCGAGGCGGCGTGGCGGCAGATCGCGTCGGCCTGGAGGCGCCAGTCGGCGCGGGTGCGCTCGGGAGTCTGCCCGGCGACGAAGGCGAGCATGTCGGCCGTGCGGCTCAGGACCTCGTCAGCGGCGACCGCGGGACCGGCCACCGGCGCGCCGATGGCCGCGGCGACCAGGCTGTCGGTGGCGGCGAGGTGGGCGACGAGCTGTTGCAGCGTCCAGCCCTCGACGATGCGCACCGACCAGTCACCGGGCTCCGCGGAGGCGAGCAGGGCGTCCATGGCGGCGACCCTGGCCGCGTACGGGGCGGCGGCGCCCGTGGTCGCGGCGGTGGGACGGCGGGCCGCGCGGGCGGCCGTCATGAGCCTCGCCTGCCCGCCGCCTTCTCGCGCGGTCTCGGCGGCGGCCTCGACCAGCGCGTCGAGGCTCAGGCGCGTCACCGGATCGGCGGCGCCGGGCACGTCGGACGCGCCGAGGACGGCGAACTCCCTGTCCGGCGCGGCAGACGGCCGGCCGGGGCCGTCGGAGCGCGGGGACGACTGCTTCTCCCCCGGCGTGGATGCCAGGGACGACGGTTCGGAGGCGGAGGATGGGTCCGGGGCTTCGAATGGGGGGGTGGAGTGTGGGGGGAACGCCGAGGCGCGGGCGTCGCCGGCCGGGCCGGGGTGGTGGTCCACCGTCACACCTCCTTCTCGGCGAGCTCGTCGGCGAGCCTGCGAAGGCCCAGCCGGATGCGCGACTTGACGGTGCCCTCGGGCAGCCCGAGCTCCTCGGCCGCCTGACGATAGGTACGGCCACGGTAGTACGCGAGTTCGATCGCCTCGCGGACCTCGCTCGGAAGCCTGCTGACGGCGAGCCGCACCCGGGCGGCCTCGTCGGCGGCCAGCACCCAGTCTTCCAGCGGGCTCGGCTCAGGATCGGTCAGGCGGGGGCCGAGGGCCGAGACCCGGTGGCGCTCCTCGGTGCGGACGTGGTCGACGGCCCGGCGGTGCGCGATGGTGGCCAGCCACCCGCGCAGCGACCCGCGGTCGGGGTCGAAGGCCAGAGGGCGCTCCCAGAAGGTGACGAAGACCTCCTGCGAGATGTCCTCGGCGACGACCCGGTCGCGTGTGACCCGCAGCGCCAGGCCCAGCACCAGCGGATACAGCCGGTCGTGCACCTCGCTCAGCGCGCTCTCGTCCCCGCCGACGACGCGCTGGTGAAGCAGCCGATCGTCGGTCGTTCCAGGGGCCTCCACCGGTCCCACCCTTCCTTGGTCAGCGACCCGAGCATCCCACTGTTCCAAAGAAATGTTGAGATGGATGCCGAAGCGCGCATCGAAGACGCATAACGGCATCGCACCGGCACGCACCGACACCGCCCGGAGGCTCCCTTGACGCACGAGGTCACCAACCAGGTCCCGCCGCTCACCGGTCACGACGTGTCGGCCGACCCCGCCATGGTAGAGGGCGTGCGGCGGGAGGGCGCCGACTGGGCGCTCGGGGAACTGCGCAGCCTCGGGACGCTCGCCGGGTCGGCCAGGGCCCAGGAATGGGGAAGGCTGGCCAACGAGCATCCGCCGGTCCTGCGCACCCATGACCGGTACGGCAACCGCGTCGACGAGGTGGAGTTCCACCCCGCCTGGCACGAACTGATGGCGGTGGCCGTCGAGCACGGCCTGCACGCCACGCCGTGGACCTCCCCCAGGCCGGGCGCCCACGTGGCGCGTGCGGCCAAGTTCTATGTGTGGTCGCAGGTGGAGGCCGGTCACGGCTGCCCGATCTCGATGACCTACGCCAGCGTGGCGGCGTTGCGGCACACCCGGGCCCTGGCGGCCGAGTGGGAGCCCCTGCTGGCCTCCCGCGGTTACGACCCCGGCCTGCGGCCGGCGGCCGCCAAGCGCGGGGTGCTCGCCGGGATGGCGATGACCGAGAAGCAGGGCGGCTCCGACGTGCGCGCGAACACCACCCGCGCCGAGCCGCTGGGCGACGGCACGTACGCGATCACCGGGCACAAGTGGTTCAACTCCGCGCCCATGTGCGACGCCTTCCTCGTGCTCGCGCAGGCCCCCGGCGGGCTGTCGTGCTTCCTGCTCCCGCGCGTCCTGCCGGACGGGTCGCGCAACGCGATGCGGATCATGCGGCTGAAGGACAAGCTCGGCAACAGGTCCAACGCCTCGGCCGAGGTCGAGTACGAAGGCGCGGTGGCCCACCTCGTCGGCGAGGAGGGCCGCGGGGTCCGGACGATCATCGAGATGGTCAACATGACGCGGCTCGACTGCGTCATCGGCTCGGCCGCCGGCATGCGGCACGGGGTGACTCAGGCCGTCCATCACGCGACCCACCGCACCGTGTTCGGCAAGGCGCTCGCCGAGCAGCCGCTGATGCGCAACGTGCTGGCCGACCTGGCCCTTGAGTCCGAGGCGGCGACCGCGGTGATGGTCCGCCTGGCGGGGGCGACCGACCGCGCCATCCGCGGCGACACCGGCGAGGGCGCGCTGCGCCGCACGGCCCTGGCGGCCGCCAAGTACTGGGTGTGCAAGCGGGCGCCGATGCACGCGGCGGAGTCGCTGGAATGCCTGGGCGGCAACGGGTACGTGGAGGAGTCGCAGATGCCGCGCCTGTTCAGGGAGTCGCCGCTGAACGGCATCTGGGAGGGCTCGGGCAACGTGGCCGCGCTGGACCTGCTCAGATCCATCGCCAAGGAACCCGACAATCTGGACGCCTTCTTCGACGAGGTCGACCAGGCGAAAGGCGCCGACGTCCACTTGGACACCGCCGTCCGCGAGGCCAAGGACTCCCTCACCGACTCCGCCACTCTCGAACACCGCGCCCGCCAGGTCGTCGAGCGCCTGGCCCTCGTCCTGCAGGCATCCCTGCTGGTCAGACACAGCGTTCCCGCCGTGGCGGACGCCTTCTGCGCCTCCCGCCTCGGCCCGGAACGGAGCCTGGCGTACGGCGGCCTCGCCACCGGCGCGGACTCCGGAGCGATCATCGACCGGGTGGGCACGAAGATCGCCTGAACTCAGGACGGGCCACCGAGTAAGCCGTTACCTAATAAGTGCGCTTCGGCGAGCATGCTCCCAGGCGGCTTCCGGCTCCCCGGCAACATGAGAGCCCCCGCCGCGGCGGGGGCTCTCATGGCGCGGAATATGCTCGATGGCCTTACTCACCAACCGCCTACGACCGCCGGTAGGTTCGTGTGGATCCGCACCCGCCACCGCACAGCTTCATGTCGATTTCTTGGATACCCCCCGCCGGTCCCACCTTCTCGAAGTTGAATGATCTGCACCCGCTGGTGACTGAACGACTTTCCAAATCGCCGAAAGAAACGCGTCCCGCAAGGTAGAATTCGAACCACACCGAGGTGTTCGCGCCACCGCTGTAGTCGCACACCTCGCCCTGAATCCTGACCGATCGGTAGTCGATCCACGTGATGGAGCCTGTCGTGTTGCCAAGGTCGTCGCGAATACGGAAGGAGCTCACGGAATCGGCGTGGGCCGGCGCCGCGCCGAGCCCTGCCGCCGCGAATATCGCGACGATCGCGAGAGCGATCCCGGCCTTGAGGCTTTTTACCATTCTCTCCTCCATTTACCTCGACGATGAGAATTCATCGACGTGATCCGTCCTGGCGGCGGCGAACGTCAGCCCCCGTGATGCGTTCGCCGCCAGATGAAATGTCATACAAGCGAGGCTCGTAGCACCACCGTTACGGCCATGAGCATCTTGTCGCCATTGATAACCTTCACGTCATGACCGCTGACGGGAAGCTCCCCCGGGAGTCGCCTCAGCAGATCCGGCCTGATTTGTTCCGCATCTCAGGCTGATCGCGATGCGGCCGAAAATACCGTCACCCCACACCCCCGCCCGGAGGGCACGGCGTACGGCCGCGTGGCCGGAAATGCTCGCTCACACGCTCCGCCGCCCTGAACCGCTCGTCGCCACTGTTGTGCGAGCCGCGACGGTCGCCCAGGGCGCGTCCCGAGCCGACGCGGCCGGCGGCCGACCGTGATCGGCAAGAGGGAGCGGGAAGGGGCGCACGACCGCAAGAGGGGTTCCAGTGGCCTTATCAGCGACGTAACAGTCAAGTGACTAGTTTTTCTCCATGACCCCCGCCCTCGGCCCCACGCACGCAGCCAAGGACTTCCGCTCGCACACCGACATCGTTCACGGAGCGACCAGAAGCGAGGTGAGCACTCATCAGATACGCCTCTTCCTCGCCCTGGCCGAGGAATTGCATTTCGGAAGAGCCGCGGCACGGCTGTGCATGACCCAGCCGGCGCTGAGCCGCCAGATCCAGGCGCTGGAACGACGCCTTGGAGTACCGCTGTTCGTCCGCGAGGGCCGCGCGGTGCGTCTGAGTGACGCGGGCCACGCTCTGCGGGGTGAGGCGCAGGCCGTCGTCGACGCGACGCACCGGTTGCGCGAGAAGGCGGACCAGTGGGTCCGCACCCTCACCGGCCATCTGGTCGTCGGAACGTTCGCCGCCGAGTCGGCGATGCCCTATGCCCAGCCGATCCTGCGGAACCTGCGCACCCGGCACCCCCATCTGAGCATCGAAGTGCGCACCTCGAACGTGACCTGCCACCTGACGCAACTGCTCGAAGGCAGAGTGGACGTCGCCTTTCTGCGCCCACCGGTCCCGGCCGGCGTCCAACTGCTGCGGCTTTCCAGCGAACCCCGGGTCGCCTGCGTCTCAGCCGATGACCCTCTCGCCGGACGAGACTCGGTGTCGGTCACCGATTTCGCCGGACACACCTTTCCCGACTACCCGCCCCAGATTCCGCGACCGTGGCGGAACCACTGGGCCGAAGACCCCCGCCCCGACGGGACCCCGGTGCGATATGGGCCCGTGTTCCACGACCTGGAAGACCTCCTGCTCGCCATCGCCAGAGGCGAGGTGGTGTCCTTCATCCCCGAAGCGGCGCGCCGCCTCTTCCCCCGGCCAGGCGTACGCTATCTCGACGTGATCGACCTGTCCCCCTGCACGTCAGCACTGGGATGGCTCGCCGCCCATGGCGACCGTCCCGTCGTCGCGGCCGCACGAGAGGCCGCCGCGAGCTGGCTCAGGAGCACCGCCCTGTAGGCATCCCTGGCCGCGATCGCCGGCCCGCACCACCGCCCCGGCCTGTTCGTCGGCCGGTGGACCACTTTTCATCGACATGCCATGCCGGGAGGGTGGCGGACCTCGCCGCCGAAGCTCCGGCCATGCCGTCTCCCGCCGCCTCGGGGCGTGGTCTCCGATGAACGTTTCAGCACCGCGCCGCCCGCGGGGCCGTGCTTCCGCGGCCTCTTCGGCCGAGATGAGCGCACCGCGCCGGCCGACGGCGCCGGGCGTCCGGAACCCCGAGTGTTGACGGGACATGCCGCTTCGTATTCGCGCCGCGCACCATCACCCGAGCGACGGACTCCGCACAGCGATCTAAGGGAATCCCGGTCTCTGATCGGCGCCTCTTGACCGCCATTGACTTCGCCAGACCGATCACTCAGGATGTGTCGTAACTTACCGGACATAAGCACGAAACGTCCGACCCGGACGGGATGACCATTCGTCCCTTCGGGCCGGATAAGGCCATGTGGCCGACTAGATGGTGCGCCGGCCCCGATCCGGGGGCGGGGTACGCGATTGAACCGCTCCAGGCTAAGGCGGTGTTTGTTAGCGCTAACATTCTTTATCGGCATCCTGTGTCCATATCTCATGTATACCCAGCTGAACGGCTGGTTCTGCCGCTAGTTCGCTTATGTTAGCGCTACCATCCCGGCGGTGAGTTCAGCTGCCCGCCGCACCGCGGAAACCGCGGTCGCGATAACCGTCGCATGCGTGTCCGGCCGACCGGCTCATGCGATGTGAACGGCCATTTTGGCGGGCTGAAAGGCCCATGCAAATCGAAGGAGAACGAAATGGTTGGCATTGATACGGTGCCTCGGGGCTCCCGATGGCGGCGGCGTGACCTACGGTCATTGATCGCCGTTCTGGTGACGGCCGTCCTGGCGGGCTCCATGCTCGTATTGGGCAACACGACGGCGTCGGCGGCGAGCGTCGACACCACCGCCTGGTACGTGCTGGTCAACCGCAACAGCGGCAAGGCCCTGGACGTGTACAACCTGGCCACCAACGACGGCGCGCGGATCACCCAGTGGACCCGTAACAACGGCAACCAGCAGCAGTGGCAGTTCGTCGACTCCGGCGGCGGCTACTACCGGGTGAAGTCCCGGCTGTCGGGCAAGATGCTGGACGTCTCCGGCTTCTCCACCGCCAACGGCGGGGCCATCGTGCAGTGGAGCGACACCAACGGCACCAACCAGCAGTTCCGCCTCGCCGACTCCGCGGGCGGGTACGTGCGGCTGATCAACCGCAACAGCAACAAGGTCATGGAGGTCCAGGGCGCCTCCACCGCCGACGGCGGCAACATCGTCCAGTACGACGACTGGGGCGGCAACAACCAGCAGTGGCAGCTCGTCCAGGTCGGCGGCGGCAACCCCACGCCGACCCCGACGCCGACGATCACTCCGACGGTCACGCCGACTCCGACTCCGACGCCGACCGGCACGTGCCCGCTTCCGTCGACGTACCGCTGGACCTCGACCGGCGCGCTGGCGACACCGAAGTCGGGCTGGGTCTCGCTCAAGGACTTCACCAACGTCGTCTACAACGGCAAGCACCTGGTCTACGCCACGACGCACGACTTCGGATCGAGCTGGGGCTCGATGAACTTCGGCCTGTTCACCAACTGGTCGGACATGGCCTCGGCTCCCCAGAACACGATGAACTCGGGCACGGTCGCGCCGACGCTGTTCTACTTCGCGCCCAAGAACATCTGGGTGCTGGCCTACCAGTGGGGCGGCACCGCGTTCTCCTACCGCACCTCCAGCGACCCCACCAACGCCAACGGCTGGTCGTCGGTGCAGACCCTGTCCACCGCGAGCATCTCCGGCCCGGGAACCGGGCCCATCGACCAGACGGTCATCGGTGACGGCCAGAACATGTACCTGTTCTTCGCCGGCGACAACGGCAAGATCTACCGGCAGAGCATGCCCATCGGCAACTTCCCGAGCAGCTTCGGCTCCAGCTACACGCAGATCATGAGCGACACGACCAACAACCTGTTCGAAGGGGTCGAGGTCTACAAGATCCAGGGCCAGAACCTGTACCTCATGCTCGTGGAGTCGATCGGCTCGCAGGGCCGCTACTTCCGCTCCTACACCTCCACCAGCCTGGGCGGCTCGTGGACTCCGCAGGCCACCAACGAGAGCAACCCCTTCGCCGGCAAGGCCAACAGCGGCGCCACCTGGACCAACGACATCAGCCACGGTGACCTGGTCCGCAGCAACGCAGACCAGACCAAGACCGTCGACCCGTGCAACCTGCAACTGCTCTACCAGGGTCGTTCCCCCAGCTCCAACGGCGTCGACTACGGCCTGCTGCCCTACCGGCCGGGCGTGCTGACGCTGCAGCGCTGACGGCGTGACGCGGGTCCGGCCCGGGTGTCCTGACGGTCACGGCGAAGGCGTACGCCGGAGGCGATGAGCGTCACCACGGGACCCGGCCGGGACCGGATGGAACGGAGCGGGCGGGCTCGGAGCAAGACCGAGCCCGCCCGCGTCATGAGGAGAGCCCTGATCATCCCGCCGTCCGAGCGAGGCCACCGCCTCGGCGATCACGAGGCGGACGGCCTCGATGCTCCGGATGACGATCGTCCCCCCCTCAATGCTTTGGAGAAGAAGTGTCCCCTTCACCGCTCAGCCGCCGTCAGCTCTTCCAGGCCGCGGGAGTCGCCGTGGCCGCCTCGGCCGTGGGTCAGGTCGCCGGCGCCCCGGCGGCCGAGGCCGTGGTCGCCCCGGCCCGGCCCGACATCGGCGTGGCGGCGTACATGTTCGACCTCGGGCAGGTTCGCCTGACGTCCGGCCGCTGGCTGGACAACCAGAATCGCACCCTGTCGTACCTGCAGTTCGTCGACGTCAACCGCCTGCTGTACAACTTCCGGGCCAACCACCGGCTGTCCACCAGCGGCGCCGCCTCCAACGGCGGGTGGGACGCGCCTTCGTTCCCGTTCCGCACCCACATGCAGGGGCACTTCCTCACCGCCTGGTCCCAGGCGTACGCCGTGCTCGGCGACACCACGTGCCGGGACAAGGCCACCTACATGGTCGCCGAGCTCGCCAAGTGCCAGGCGAACAACGGCGCCGCCGGGTTCGGCTCCGGTTACCTCTCCGGTTTCCCCGAGTCCGACTTCAGCGCCCTCGAGGCGCGCACGCTGAGCAACGGCAACGTGCCGTACTACTGCATCCACAAGACGCTGGCCGGCCTGCTCGACGTGTGGCGCCTGATCGGCAGCACCCAGGCCCGCGATGTGCTCCTCGCGCTCGCCGGCTGGGTGGACCAGCGCACCTCCCGGCTCAGCTCCAGCCAGATGCAGTCCATGCTGGGCACCGAGTTCGGCGGCATGAACGCGGTGCTGACCGACATCTACCAGCAGACCGGGGACGGGCGCTGGCTCACGACGGCGCAGCGGTTCGACCACGCGGCCGTGTTCAACCCGCTCGCCTCGAACCAGGACCAGCTCAACGGCCTGCACGCCAACACGCAGGTGCCCAAGTGGATCGGCGCCGCACGGGAGTACAAGGCCACCGGCACGACCCGCTACAGGGACATCGCGAACAACGCCTGGAACTTCACCGTCAACGCGCACACCTACGCGATCGGCGGCAACAGCCAGGCCGAGCACTTCCGGGCCCCCAACGCGATCGCCGGGTACCTCAGCAACGACACCTGCGAGCACTGCAACACCTACAACATGCTCAAGCTCACCCGCGAGCTGTGGCTGCTCAACCCCGGCCAGGCGTCCTACATGGACTTCTACGAGCGGGCGCTGTTCAACCACATCCTCGGCGCGCAGAACCCGGCGGACGGCCACGGGCACGTCACCTACTTCACCCCGCTCAAGGCCGGTGGCCGTCGCGGGGTGGGCCCCGCGTGGGGCGGCGGCACGTGGAGCACCGACTACAACTCGTTCTGGTGCTGCCAGGGCACGGGGGTGGAGGTCAACACGAGCCTGATGGACTCCCTCTACTCCTACAACGGCAACACGCTGTTCGTGAACCTGTTCCAGCCGTCCACGCTGAACTGGTCCCAGCGCGGCATCACGGTCACCCAGACCACCTCCTATCCTGCGAGCGACACCACGAACCTGCAGGTCACGGGCAGCGTCGACGGCTCGTGGACGATGCGGATCCGCATCCCCGCCTGGACGTCGGGCGCCACGATCAGCGTCAACGGCACGCAGGAGAGCGTGGACACCACGCCCGGCACCTACGCCACCCTCACGCGCTCGTGGACCTCCGGCGACACCGTGACGGTGCGCCTGCCCATGCGGGTGGTCATGAAGGCCGCCAACGACAACGCGAACGTGGCGGCGGTCACCTACGGGCCGCTCGTGCTGTCCGGCAACTACGGCAACACCTCGTTGTCGGCGCTGCCGACCCTGACCACCTCATCGGTCACCCGGACCAGCACGACGGCGCTCACCTTCACGGCCACCGCCAACAACGCGACGGTCAACCTGATCCCGTTCTACGACGCCCATGGGCACAACTACACGGTCTACTGGAACACGAGCGGCGGAGGCGGCGGGGCGTCGAGCCACCGTCTGGTCAACGCGGCCAGCGGCCTGGTGCTGGGCATCCAGAACATGTCCACCGCCGACGGCGGCCTCGCGCTGCAGTGGACCGACAACGGCACCGCCGACCACAACTGGGTGATGATCACCGACGGCGGCAACGTGCGGTTCCGCAACGCCAACAGCGGCAAGGTGCTCGGCGTGGAGAACATGTCCACCGCGGACAACGCCCGTGTCCTGCAGTGGTCCGACAACGGAACCGCCGACCACCGGTGGACCCTGGTCGCCGTCGGCGACGGGACCTACAAGATCCGCAACGTGAACAGCGGCAAGCTGCTCGCCATCCAGAACAACTCCACCGCCAACGGGGCCCAGGCCGTCCAGGACTCCGACAACGGGACCGCCGACAACAGGTGGCGGCTGGTGGCCAACGGCTAGCACCTGGCCGGCGTGACGCCCCGCCGCAGCCCCCCGCCGCTGTGTCCGGCGGGGGGCTGCGGCGTCACGGAATGCGGCGGCCGCGGGCGTCGGGGACTCCGGACTTGCGGAAGAAGTAGGCGTTGACCTGGTCGCGCCACTCCTTCGCGCAGCGGAGTTGCTCGTCGAAGAGCTCCCGCACGCGGGCGTGCAGGGCCGCCGGCACCGATCCGGCGAGCCCCTCCCACAGCGACCGGGCCTCGGCGACCTGCTCCACCCCGGCGAAGTGGGTGTCGTAGATGTGCTGGATGACGGTCGATCCGCTGTGGAGCACGTGCTCGTAGGGGACGTGGTGGAAGAACAGCAGCAGCTCGTTGGGACACCGATCGAGCGACTCGTACACCGCCGACCAGTGCGGCGGATACTGGCCGGCGAAGCCGGTGCCGGTGGCGCGGGTGCGGTCCACCCCGACGCCGTCACGGTCGGCGAAGTGGTAGGTGCCCCATGACGTGTACTCGTACCCGTCCACATCGGGACCGTAGTGATGCTCGGGGCGCACCATGAACCCGACGCCGAGCGGCGCGGTGTAGCGCTCGTAGGTGCGCCAGGAGTCGTCCATGATCGCGTGCAGGGCGCGCCGGAGCGGCTCGCGATCGCCGTGCGCCACCGGCGCGAAGGTGAGGTCGATCCACTCGTCGAGGATCGCGGCCGGGTCCGTCCACGGCGCCCAGGCGAGCCGGCCGAAGGCGTACAGGTTGGCCTGGGCGAGCGGGTGGCCGGTCCAGTACGCGTCGTCGCCCACGTTGGAGACCCCCACGAGGCCTCCCCCCTCGTCCGGCGCCCGCCCGCCGCGCGTCCCCCGTTCGCCGCCCGGCGCGGCGCCCGCGACGATGCGCGCCACGGCCGGCCCGGCGGGCCCGAAGGGCCGGAAGCCGAGCACCTCGCTCCACATGGGGGCGAGGTAGCACACGTGCCGCTGCTGGCCGGTGTACTCCTGCGTCACCTGGAGCTCCACGGCCAGGCGGGTGGACGGCATGGCCGCGATGACGGGCGACACGGGCTCTCGCGCCTGGAAGTCGATCGGCCCGTGCTTCACCTGGAGGATCACGTTGTCCCTGAACAGGCCTTCGAGAGGGGCGAAGTGGTCGTGTGCGGCGCGTGCCCGGTCGGTGGACCGGTCGCGCCAGTCCTGCCGGTGGTCGTACACGAAGGCGCGCCAGTGGACGACCCCGCCGAACGGCGCCAGCGCCTCGGCGAGCACGTTCGCGCCGTCGGCGTGGCTGCGCCCGTACGCGAACGGGCCGGGCCGCCCCTCCGAGTCGGCCTTGACCACGTAGCCGCCGAAGTCGGGGATCGTCTCGTACACGCGCTCGGTGGCCTCCGCCCACCACTTGCGCACCCGCGCGTCGCACGGGTCGCCGGTCGGCGACCCGCCGAGCACGATCGGCGCGGCGAAGTCGACCGCCAGGTGCGTCCGGATCCCGTACGGCCGCAGTTCCGCGGCGATCGCGGCGACGTCGCCGAGCCGGTCCGTCAGCAGGTGAGCCTCCGTGACGTGCACGTTCACGTTGTTCACCGCGACCGCGTTCACCCCGCACGCGGCCAGCAGGCGCCCGTAGGACCGCACCCGGGGAAGGTCGCCGCGCGGGGCGCCGTCCCGCCAGAAGATCGACCCGCCCGCGTAGCCGCGCTCGACCTGCCCCGACTTCGGGTGCACGTCGACGTTGTCCCAGTGGTCGAGCATGCGCCGGCGCATGGCGGGCCGGTGGTGCTCCACCGGGCGCGCCGCCCCGAACGCCGGCTCGCCCAGCCGTACCACGTGGAACAGGCCGTAGAGCAGACCGGCCGGCTCGTCGGCGAGCACCACCGTGACGCCGTCGCGGCGGGCGATGACGAACCCCTCGTCGCCGATCGCGTCATCGGCCCGCCCGCGCCGTCCACGGAACCGGGCGTCGACCTGCTCGGCGACGGCCGGCAGAGGCCCCGCCGCGCGGAGCGCGAGGACGAGGTCGAACGGGCCGCCGGCATGGTCTCCGCGCGCCGGCAGGCCGCGTGCGCCGCCCGGCGCCGCGCGCCGCACGCCGCCGCCGTACCGGGCGCAGGCTCGGGCGACCTCGTCGTGCACGGTGTCGACGAGGAGACCCTCCCCCGATACGAGGGCCCGGCGCGAGCCGATCGGCTGGAAGGCCTCTGGGGGCAGCCACGCCGGATGGACGCCGGTCGGTGCGGGGATGGTCACGAAACTCCTTCGGCCGGGCGGGAGGAACCATAAGGGCCGCCGGTCCGGACGTGTGGTCCGGGCGATGGGCGCCCCACGACTTCAGGCCGTGAAACTCTCGCGCACCTCGGCGATCATCGGCCGGCCGTTCAGGAGCAGCGCCGAGGCGAACACCGAGACCAGCAGCGTGGGCACCGCCTCGGAGGCGACCAGCGTGATGCCGGCCGCCACGACCAGCAGGCCGGCGTTGCCCAAGGAGCCCCGGGGAGAGCGGGTGAGGAAGTACGCGGCCAGGCGGGCCACGTCCCTCGCGCGAAACGCGAACAGGGATGTGATCACCAATGCGTTGGCGCACCAGAGGGTCGCCACCACCGCGATGACGAGCGACACCACGGCCCACCATCCCGGGACGGCTGCGGCGGCGAAGTGCGCGATATTCATCCCGATGATGGTCATCCAGGCCAGGTACGGGATCCAGAGCTTCACGACCCCGCGGAAGCCGGCCTTGTAACCGCGCCAGAACGCCGCCGCCGGATGGAGGTCGGTGAGATCGAGCCGCCGGTGGTGCACGGCGTACAACGCGGCTGAGAGCGCCGGGCCCACCGGCAGCAGGCAGACCGCCGCCAGCGGGACGCCGGCCGCCGTCCGGTCGAGCAGGAGGAGCCACGCCAGGCCGGGCAGGGTGGTGCCCAGGAACAGGAGCTCGACCACGAGCAGGGTGTAGACGAGCGCGGAGGCGCGCGAGAGGGGACCTTCGCCGAAGCGGGGCCCTGCCGTCGCGTCGGTCATCGGGAGGACCCCGGATCGCCGTCCAGGGGCAGGGCCGGATCCGCGTCGTTCGTCACGTCCAGGGGCAGGGCCGGATCCGCGTCGTTCGTCACGTCCAGGAAAGGGTTGCGCATCATCGTCCTTCGTTCACCGCGCCGGCCGTCGCTCCGCCACCCGGGCCGGCCGGCCCCGCCTCAGGGCCGGCCGGCACGGGGACGGTCAGCCGTGCTCCTTCTTGTACCGCTCGGCGGCGCCGTTGACCATGTCGACGAACGACTTCATGTTCTTGCCCTCGAGCTCCTTGACGTAGGCGTCCCACTCGCCGAAGTCGCGCTTGCCGAGGATGAACTTCAGGGTCTGCTGGGTGACGTGGTCCTTCAGCGGCGTCTGCCACAGTGTGATCTGCTCGCGCTCGTCGTCGGTGAGCGGGTGCGGAGGCGGCACCGGCAGGGCCTTCCTGGCGTTCATCTCCTTCTGGAACGCCACCTCCTCCTCGGAGAAGGTCGACTGGAGCAGCTCGGTGCTGCCGCCGTAGGCGAACACGCCGTTGGAGAAGCCGAAGTTCTTCTGCAGGTGCTTCGGCGCCCCGGCGTTGAGCCCGACGAAGTCGACGTCCGAGGCCAGCTTGTACTTCCCGGACGCCTCCTTGGTGTAGGTGACCCCGTCGACGCCCCACTTGGCGAACACCTGGCCCTCGTCGGAGTACCAGAGCCAGTCGATGAACTGCATCATGGCGACGAAGTTCTTGCTGTCGCGGGCCTTCTTGGAGATCATGATGCCGTTCTCCAGGCGGGTGTTCCCGGCGCCGTACTTGATCGGCCCGAGCGGCCCGACGGGCAGCGGGATCTTGACCAGCCTGGCCTTCGGGTTCGCCTTCGCCAGCGGCGGCCGGTACTCGTTGACCAGCGTCTGCGCGTTCGTGCTCATCACGAAGGACTTGCCGGACACGAGCTTCTGGATCGCCAGGTCGTCGGTCTGGGTGAAGCTCTCGGGGTCGAGCAGCTTGTCGGCGACCAGCGTGCTGAGGTACTGCAGCATCTGCTTGTATTGGTCCATGGCGCCGTTGAAGGCGAACTTCTGGGTGGCCGCGTCCCAGTACACCCCTTCTCCGTAGCCCCAGCCTCCGGGAGCGCCGTAGGAGACGCCGATGATGTTGAGGAGGTTCGCGCCGGGCTGGAGGGTTCCCCAGCGGTCGGTCATGGGATAGGAGTCGGGGTACTCCTCCTTCATCGCCTTCAGCACGGTGCGCAGTTCGTCCCAGGTCTTCGGGATCTGGAGCCCGAGCTTGTCCAGGATGTCGGCGCGGACCGCCAGGGAGTAGTCCACCCAGTAGTCCTCGTGGAGCCCGGGAAGGACGTAGAAGCGGCCGTCCGACTGCCGGAGCGTGTCCAGGTCAGGCTGGAGGTTCCACTTGGCGACCTTCTCCTTGAAGTTCGGCATCAGGTCGAGGTAGTCGCTGACCGGGAGGATGGAGCCGGAGGCGACGAAGGGCGTCTCCTGGCTCGGGTAGGTCTTCGGGATGATGAACGGGGCGTCGCCGGCGCCGATCATCAGGCTGCGCTTCTTCTCGTAGTCGCTGAGCGGCACCACGCTGGGCTGGAAGGTCACGTTGGTCCGCTTGGTGACCTCCGACCAGAACAGCCAGTCGTTCTTGATCGGATAGAACGGGTGGTTGTTGTACAAGACGGTGAACGAGAGCGGCGCGGCGGCCTTGAACTGCTTGCCGGCGCCGTAGTCGGGCATCGCGCCGTCCCGGTTCGCCGAGAAGTCGTCACCCTTCTTCTTGGCATCGTCGCTGCCGCAGGCGGCAACTGCGAGGAACGCGCCAAGGGCGACGATCGCCTGACGCCGGTTCATCTGGTACATGGCAGTCCTTTCGCGAGGACGGGGGGTGTTTGAGGAGGACCGCGGGCGAGCCTGCCGGGCTATCCCTTGACCGCGCCGAGCATGACTCCCGAGACGAAGTACCGCTGGACGAAGGGGTAGATCCCCACGATGGGAAGGATGGTGAGCACCATCGTCACCGACGTGATGTTGGCCGCCACCGTCAGATCGTTGGCGTCGGCGCCGACGGACGTCGCGGTGGTGGCGCCGGCGATCAGGTTGCGCAGGAAGACGGTCACCGGGAAGAGGTCCGACTGACTCATGTAGAGGAAGGCGGCGAACCACGAGTTCCAGAAGGCGACGGCGTAGAAGAGCAGCATCGTGGCGATCACCGCCTTCGACAGCGGCAGCACGATCCGGAGCAGGATGCCGTAGGTGTTCATGCCGTCGATCGCGGCGGCCTCCTCCAGCTCGACCGGCAGCCCTTCGAAGAACGCCTTCATGACCAGGAGGTTGAAGACGTTGATGGCGTTCGGCAGCACGACCGCCCAGATGCTGTCCCGCAGTCCGATTCCGGTGATCAGCACATAGTTGGGGATGATGCCGCCGGAGAAGAACATGGTGAAGACGGCGATGCCGATGAGGAGCTTGCGGCCCCGGAGATGCTTCTTCGACAGGACGTAGGCGTAGCAGGTGGTCAGGACTATCGCGATGACCGTGGCGACCGCCGTGTAGACCACGGTGTTGCGGTAGTTCGTCCAGAACGTCGGGTCGGAGAGCACGTACTGGTAGGTCGTGAAGGTGAACCCGCGGGGGAAGAGGTTGACCTGACCCGACCGGATGGCGTTCTCGTCGCTGAACGAGCGGGCGATGATGTTGACGAAGGGGTAGAGGGTCACGATCACGATGCCGCCGAGGATGACGGCGTTGGCCCACCGGAACACGCGGTAGGCCCTGCTGTTGTCCACTGTCACCACAGGCTCGTCCCCACTGTGCGGCGGGAGATCAGGTTCGCCGAAAGCACCAGCGTCAGCCCGATCAGGGCCTCGAACAGGCCGATGGCCGCGGCGTAGCTGAAGTTGTTGGACTCCACGCCCATGCGGTAGAGGTACGTGGAGATCACGTCCGCGGTCGGGTACGTCAACGGGTTGTAGAGCAGGAGCACCTTTTCGAACCCGACCGCCATGAACGTGCCGATGTTGAGGATCAGCAGGGTGACCGCGGTCGGCCGGATGCCGGGGAGCGCCACGTGCCAGACCTGCCGCCACCGGCCCGCGCCGTCGATGCGGGCCGCCTCGTACAACTGGTCGTCGATGGTCGTGAGCGCCGCGAGGTAGAGGATGGTCCCCCAGCCGACGGTCTGCCACACCTCCGAGGAGACGTAGATCGCGCGGAACCACTCCGGCTGCTGCAGGAACGCGATCGGGTCGTCGCCCACCACGCGCAGCAGCTGGTTCACCGGCCCGTCGAGCGACAACAGCTCGATGACGAAGCCGGCCGCGACCACCATCGACAGGAAGTGCGGCAGGTAGGACACCGACTGCACGAACCGCTTGAGGCTCCGGTTCCTGACCTCGTTGATCAGCAACGCGAGCATGATCGGCAGCGGGAAGCAGAACAGCAGGGTCAGCGCGCCGAGGGTCAGCGTGTTGGTGAACACGTGCCAGAACGTCGGGTCGTTCAGGAACAGCCGCACGTAGCGCAGGCCGACCCATTCCTCGCCGAGCACGCTGCCGCCGGGCTGGAACTTCCGGAAGGCGATCACGTTGCCGATCATCGGCAGGTACCGGAAGATCGCGAAGAACACGAGCGGGACGATCGCCAGCGAGTACAGCTGCCAGTCGTGACGCAGCGCCTGACGCCAGGTGCGCTTCGGATAGCGCTTTCCGCGTGCCGCGCCGGGCGTGGCGCCGCGCGGATCCCGAGTGCCGGACGAGGCGCCGGTCACTCTGGTGGCGCTCATCCTCGCGCCTTCGGTCTCACTCGGTGGATTCGCGCCGGCGGCCATGACCACCGCTGGTGGCCCTTCACCATGCGCCTGCCGTCAACTGGGCTCGGATCGTTCGGCGGCTGATCACTGATGCCATCCCCTCGGCCGTCGCCGGCGCCGTCCGCGCCGGCGACGTCCGCGGCGACGCGGGCAAGTACCACGATGGCGGCCCCGAAATTTTCGAGGCATCGCGTTAATATTGCGGAAATATAGGAGTCCCGCAAGGGCACGTCAAGATTGTGGTCAACTCCCGCACGGCCAGTCAACCTGGCTTTGTGTCCCGTCACGGCCGTTCGGGCCCGTCGCCGCCGAGGTTTCCGAAAGTTTGCGATAGTTTCCGCCTGGCGCGTCACGCTGTCGCGATGTTTCCGTTATCTGCACCGGTTGCCGCCATGTGAACCTTTCACGGCCGATACGAGCACATGGAGAACACTTACGGCGCGAACCCCCAGGTGACAGGGCGAATCGGCGACGCCGGGCCACCGCTCCGGCGTCCTGCCGCATTGACGCGCCCACCCGCATCGGGTTTGATCCGCCGCACGGTCGCCGCCGTGAGGGCCCGCACACGGTGCGTCACCACGCCGGCGGGGACGAAAATCGCACGGGCGAGCCGTCGCCGGTCCGCACGGCCGTCCCGCCGGAGGCGGTACGTACGTAGTACGTCACCGATCCGCTACGGACGGGAAACACCGTGGAAACAGCTCACGGCTGTCATGAAGGGGACTCACCGGCCTGCCGGTGAGGCGCACCTAGGGTTCCGCCCTCGCCGGCCGCGAGGGGCTGGTCCGAGAGGGGCAGGCGGCCTCCGGCCGTTCCACGGCGGGACAAAAACCCGGGAGACAGTCATGTCGGCTGCCTCCTGTGAGGCGTTTCCGAAAGGGAGTGCCGTGGGTCACCTCCACGACCACTACGGACCCGAAGCCCGCTACGCCGTCGAACGCGAAGCCGCGCTTCCTGACACCATGCACCGGCGCGAGATCGAACGGGGCCTGGAATACGGCCTGCCGGGCGCCGAGTCGATCGTCGACCGGACGATCCCGACCTTCTCCCGAGGGGAGCTGCCGCACTTCGCCGGGATCAACACCTTCCTCAAGGCGCCTTACGTCGAGGACGTGCGGCGCTGCGGCGAGTACGACGTGGCCGTGCTCGGCGCGCCGTTCGACGGCGGCACGACCTACCGTTCGGGCACGCGCTTCGGCCCGCAGGGCATCCGCAAGATCTCGGCGCTCTACGGCCCCTACAGCTTCGAGCTGGGCGTCGACCTGCGCGAGTCCATCACGATCGCCGACCTCGGGGACGTCTTCACCATCCCGGCGAACATCGAGAAGACCTTCGACCAGATCAGCAAGGCGGTGTCGCACGTCTACGCCAGCGGGGCGTTCCCCGTGGTGCTGGGCGGCGACCACTCGATCGGGTACCCGACGGTGCGCGGCATCGCCGAGCACGTCCAGGGAAACGTCGGCATCATCCACTTCGACCGGCACGTCGACACCCAGGAGACCGACCTCGACGAGCGGATGCACACCACGCCCTGGTTCCACGCGACCGACATCCCGAACGTGCCCGCGAAGAACCTCGTCCAGATCGGCATCGGCGGATGGCAGGCGCCCCGGCCGGGCGTCAAGGTCGGCAGGGAGCGCGGCACCACCATCATGACCGTCACCGACTGCGTCGAGATGGGCATCGAGGCCGCCGCCGAGCGCGCGCTGGAGGTCGCCTGGGACGGCGCCGAGGCGGTGTGGCTGTCGTTCGACGTCGACTGCCTGGACGCCGCCTTCGTCCCCGGCACCGGCTGGCCGGAGCCGGGCGGCTTCCTCCCCCGCGAGGTGCTGAAGTTCATCCAGCTGATCGCCGGCGCCCGGCCGCTCGCCGGGATCGAGGTGGTCGAGTGCGCGCCGCCGTACGACAACGCCGAGATCACCGCCCTCATCGCGACCCGGGTCATCTGCGACACCCTCGGATGCCTCGTCCGCGCCGGCCACCTTCCCAAGCGCGCCGGCGCCCGGCCCGGCGGCCCCGAGCCCACGGGCACGAACGTCAACGCTTCGCAAGCCTGAGAGGGGAGCCGTGTGATGCTCCGACGCCTCATCCTGCCCGCCGCCGTCCTCCTCGCCCTGAGCACCGCCTGCGCCGCGACGCCGGACGCCGCGACGCCCGCCGCCTCCGGCGTGCCGACGGTCAAGCTGGGGTTCAGCGCCTGGCCCGGCTGGTTCCCCTGGCAGGTCGCCGACAAGAAGGGGCTGTTCGCCAAGAACGGCGTCAAGGTGGAGCTGAAATACTTCGACAGCTACACCGACAGCCTCAACGCCCTGGCCACCGGCAACATCGACGCCAACAGCCAGACGCTCAACGACACGCTGGCCTCGGTCGCCGGCGGCGCCAAGGAGACCGTCGTCCTGGTCAACGACAACTCCACCGGCAACGACCAGATCATCGCAAAGGAGGGCGTCAAGAGCCTGGCCGACCTCAAGGGCAGGACGGTGGCGGCCGAGCAGGGCACCGTGGACCACTACCTGCTGCTGCTCGCCCTGCGGAAGGCGGGCCTGAGCGAGGCGGACGTGGAGTTCCAGCCGCTGCCCACCGACGCGGCCGCCGCGGCGTTCGTCGCGGGACGGGTCGACGCGGTCGGCGTCTTCGCCCCCTTCACCACCACCGCGCTCAAGCGGGCCGGCAGCACCACGATCGCCAGCTCCAAGGACTTCCCCGGCGCCATTCCCGACCATCTGGTGGTCACCGCCGACCTGCTGGGCAGGGACCCCAAGGCCGTGCAGGCCCTGGTGAAGACCTGGTTCGACACCATCACCTGGATCGGCGCCAACCGGGCCGAGGCCGTGCAGATCATGGCCGAGCGCGCCGGCGTGAGCGTCGCCGACTACGAGACCTACGAGAAGGGCACGACGATCTTCACGCTGGAGGAGAACCGGACGGCGTTCGCCGGCGAGCTGCCCGCGCGCGCCAAGCAGATCTCCGAGTTCCTGGTCTCCAGCAAGCTGGTCGACGCCGCTCCATCGCTGGAGGGCCTGCTGGAACCCAAGTTCGTCCAGGCGGTGCAGCCATGACCCCCGTCCCCGCCCCGGCGGGAGCACCGATGCCCCCGCCCTCCCCCGAGGCCCCGACGCCCCGGCCCTCCTCCCCGGGAGCCGCCGCGCCCCAGCCTTCCCCCGAAGCCGCCGCGCCTCAGCCTTCCCCCGAAGCCTCGGCGCCACGGCCTTCGCCGGGAGCCGCCGCGCCGGGGCCTTCGCCGGGAGCATCGGACGGCCGTCCCTGGGCCGGGCCACGCAGGGCCGGGCGGGTGCGGCTGCTCGACAGCGCCGTCTCCGCCCGGACGGCGTGGGTGCTGCGCGCGCTGTCGGTGCTCCTCCCTCTCGCCGCCTGGCAGGCGCTCAGCGCGAGCGGCCTGGTCAATCCGACCTTCCTGCCCTCCCCCGCCGCCGTCTGGGCGGCGGGCGCGGACATGGCGGCCTGCGGCGAGCTCTGGTCGGACCTGGTGGCGAGCCTCGGCCGCATCGGGCTCGGGTTCGCGCTCGCCGTGCTGATCTCGGTGCCGCTCGGCTTCGCGATGGGCGCGCTGCCCTGGGCCCAGTCCCTGGCCGAGCCGCTGATCGGCCTGCTGCGCTACCTGCCCGCCTCGGCCTTCATCCCGCTGCTGATCATCTGGCTGGGCATCGGCGAGGCGTCCAAGGTGGCGCTGCTGGTGCTCGGGGTGGTCTTCTTCAACACGCTGATGACCGCCGACGTCGTGCGGCGGGTGCCCCGCAGGCTGCTGGAGGTGTCGGCGACGCTGGGCGCGCGGCGCCTCAGGGTCGCCTTCCGCGTGGTGTTCCCGTACGCGCTGCCCGGCGTCATCGACGCGATGCGGGTCAACGCGGCGGCGGCCTGGAACTTCGTGGTCGTGGCCGAGCTGATCGCGGCCACGTCCGGGCTCGGATACCGGATCACCCGCGCGCAGCGGTTCCTGCAGACCGACCGCATCTTCGCGATCCTCGTGGTGATCGGCCTGATCGGCCTGGCCATCGACATCCTGCTCCGCGTGCTGCGCGCCCGCATCGGCAGGTGGGCCGCGTGACGCTGCGTCTCGACGGGGTCGGCAAGGAGTTCGCGCCAGGGCGGCCGGTGCTGGCGGACCTCGACCTCACCATCGCGCCCGGGGAGTTCGTCTGCGTGGTCGGCGCCAGCGGCTCGGGCAAGTCGACCCTGCTCTCGCTGATCGCCGGGCTGACCCGGCCCACCACCGGGCGGGTGCTGCTGGACGGCGAGGAGGTCACCGGGCCGGGGCCCGAGCGCGGGCTGGTGTTCCAGACCGCGTCGCTCTACCCGTGGCGCAGCGTGGCGCGCAACGTCGCCTTCGGGCTGGAGGCGCTCGGCCTGCCCCGCGCGCGGCGCGACGAGCGGGTCGGCCGGCTGCTCGACGAGGTCGGGCTCGCCCACCTGGCCGGCGCGCTACCGGGGAGGCTGTCGGGCGGCCAGCAGCAGCGGGTCGCCATCGCGCGGGCTCTCGCGTGCTCGCCGCGCGTGCTGTCGCTGGACGAGCCGTTCGGCGCGCTCGACGTGCAGACCAAGGAGGACATGCAGCTGTTCGTCCGCCAGGTGTGGCAGGAGGAGCCGACGACCGTCATCATGGTCACCCACGACGTCGAGGAGGCGGTCTTCCTCGCCCAGAGGGTGCTCGTGCTGTCCTGCGACCCCGGCAGGATCGCCCGCGACCTCGCCGTCGACCTGCCGGTGGAGCGGACGCTCCCCGTGAAGCGCTCGCCCGCGTTCCTGGCGCTGCGCGCCGAGGTGGAGGATCTGGTCCGAGCCGAGCACCGCGCGCATCAGGCGCGCGTGTAGGTTCGGGCATGCAACCACCTCAGTATTGAAGGGAAGATCGCCATGGCGACGACACGTACCGCGACGACCCAGTGGAAGGGCGCGCTGATCGACGGCTCGGGCACCGTCTCGCTCAACACCTCCGGCGTGGGCGCCTTCGATGTCACCTGGGCCTCGCGCTCGCAGGACGCGAACGGCAAGACCAGCCCCGAGGAGCTCATCGCGGCCGCGCACTCCTCGTGCTTCTCCATGGCGCTCTCGCACGGGCTCGCCCAGGCGGGCACGCCGCCGCAGCAGGTCGAGACCAAGGCCGACGTGACCTTCCAGCCGGGTGAGGGCATCACGGGCATCGTGCTCAGTGTGCGGGCGCAGGTGCCCGGCATCTCCGCGGAGGACTTCCAGACCGCCGCCGAGACCGCCAAGGCCGGCTGCCCGGTGAGCAAGGCCCTCGCCGGCACCACGATCACGCTGAACGCCGAGCTGATCGGCTGACAGGGCGCCTCCGACCCCCGCGTGCGACGATCGCGCGGGGGTCTCGCCTTGCCGGGCGTCGCGCTCGCCGCCGCCCGTGCGACGCCCTCTGTGGCGGGAAAGATCTGGTAAATCAGACGCGCGGCCCTAAACTCGACTGTAGAGCCGGAACGCAAGCATCCAGGTCTGCGGCAACGGAGTCCCGAAGAAAGGAGATCACGGGCGCCCGGATCACGACAGAGCAACAGCCGCACGATCGAACTGCACCGCGAACCGTCCCACGACCACAATGAGGCTACATGCGTGAGGTCTGGCCTGGTGAGCCGTACCCTCTGGGCGCCACCTGGGATGGCGTGGGTACGAGCTTCTCGCTCTTCTCCGAAGTCGCGGAGCGGGTCGAGCTCTGCCTTTTCGACGACGCCGGCCAAGAGACCCGCATCGACCTTCCCGAGGTCGACGGGTTCGTCTGGCACGGCTACCTGCCCGGCATCATGCCCGGCCAGCGGTACGGCTACCGCGTGCACGGGCCGTACGACCCGGCCGCGGGGCACCACTGCGACCCCGGCAAGCTCCTGCTCGACCCCTACGCCAAGGCGATCGAGGGCGAGGTCCGCTGGGACAAGTCGCTGTTCGCCTACCAGTTCTCCGACCCGTCCCGGCGCAACACCGACGACAGCGCGCCCTACATGCCGAAGAACGTGGTGGTCAACCCGTTCTTCGACTGGGGGTCCGACCGCCCGCCCCGCACGCCGTACCACGAGACGGTGATCTACGAGGCGCACGTGCGCGGCCTGACCATGCGCCACCCGGACGTGCCCCACGAACAGCGCGGCACCTACGCCGGCCTGGCGCACCCGGCCGTGATCGACCACCTGGTCGCCCTCGGCGTGACGGCCGTGGAGCTGATGCCGGTGCACCAGTTCGTTCCCGAGCACGCGATGGTGGCCCGCGGCCTGACGAACTACTGGGGCTACAACACGATCGCCTTCCTGGCCCCGCACAACGCCTACTCGAGCTCCGGCGGGCGGGGCGGGCAGGTGCTGGAGTTCAAGGCGATGGTCAAGGCCCTGCACGAGGCCGGCATCGAGGTCATTCTCGACGTGGTCTACAACCACACCGCCGAGGGCGACCACATGGGCCCCACGCTGGCCTACCGCGGCATCGACAACGCCTCCTACTACCGGCTGCTGGACTCCGACCGGCGCCTGCTGCTCGACTACACCGGCTGCGGCAACTCCCTGAACGTCCGCTCCCCCCACGCCCTGCAGCTGATCATGGACTCGCTGCGCTACTGGGTCATGGAGATGCACGTCGACGGCTTCCGGTTCGACCTGGCCGCCGCGCTGGCGCGCGAGCTGCACGACGTGGACCGCCTGTCGGCGTTCTTCGACCTGATCCAGCAGGATCCGGTGATCTCCCAGGTCAAGCTCATCGCCGAGCCGTGGGACGTGGGTCCAGGCGGCTACCAGGTGGGCAACTTCCCGCCGCTCTGGACCGAGTGGAACGGCAAGTACCGCGACAGCGTGCGCGACTTCTGGCGTGGCGGCCCGTCGGTGCTGCCCGAGTTCGCCTCACGCCTGGCGGGCTCCTCCGACCTGTACGCGACCAGCGGCCGCCGTCCGGTCGCCTCCATCAACTTCGTCACCTGCCACGACGGCTTCACGCTGACCGACCTGGTCTCCTACGACCACAAGCACAACGAGGCCAACGCCGAGAACAACCGCGACGGCACCGACGACAACCGCTCCTGGAACTGCGGGGCCGAAGGGCTGGCGGAGGACCCCGCGATCATCCGGCTGCGCCGGCGCCAGCGTCGCAACTTCCTGACCACCCTGTTCGTGTCGCAGGGCGTGCCGATGCTGTCGCACGGCGACGAGCTCGGCCGCACCCAGCTGGGCAACAACAACGCCTACTGCCAGGACAACGAGGTGTCCTGGGTCGACTGGTCGCTGCTCCGGTCGGAGTCCGGGCTACTGGACTTCATCCGCGCGCTCGCCGCGTTCCGCAAGCGACATCCCGTCTTCCGCCGCCGCCGCTTCTTCCTCGGCCGGGTGCCCGAGGGCGACGTCCGCGACATCGTGTGGCTGACGCCGTCGGGCAAGGAGATGACCTCCGGCGACTGGCACAGCGGCTTCGGCAAGGCGATGGCGGTCTTCCTCAACGGGGAGGCGATCAGCGAGCCGGGCCCGCGCGGCGAGCGGATCACCGACGACTCCTTCCTGCTGCTGGTCAACGCCCACCACGAGAACATCACCTTCACGCTTCCCGGCGGCGAGTTCGGCCCCGGCTGGCAGCCCGTCCTGGACACCGCCGAGGAACGCGTCGACCTGACCAACCCCTCGGGCGCGGTGCACCGCCCCGGCTCCCTGGTCGCGGTGACCAGCCGGTCCATGCAGATCCTGCGCTCCACCACCCGCCCCTGACGGCGCGCCGCCGCCGCGGCGCCGCGGGCGGTCGAGCGCTCACGCCGGCGGGGTGACGATCGGTCATCCGAAATGCCGAAGCTTGACTATGACGAGCGAATCGGGTGAGCGGACTTCGGAGCCGAGCTTGTCCGCCACCCTTTCCTCTGGTTCGATGCCTCCTTTTCCCTTCCAGCTCTTCAAGAAGGCCGCGAAGTGCTCGACGTAGGCCATCGTCTGCCAGCGGGACGACTCCATGGTGACCGTCTCGTCATCCGCCGACTGCTCCGACCACCCTTTGGACTTCAGGTGAGAGACGACATGGCCGACGGCACCGCCGACGTCGGGGCCGGCGTCGAGCACCAGGTATTCGTACTCGAATATCGGGTCGCTCGCATTCGTCTTGTCTTCGGCGAAGGCCACCAGTCTCCCTCCGGCGGCCAGTTCGTCACGCACGCGGTCGTCCACGCGCACGGTGCCCGTGCATCCGGCAGTGACGGCAGAGAGGAGGAGCAGGCCGGCCGTGATCGCCGCGATGTCTCGAAGTCGTCGATGCCTCACGCCCCTCACCATACTTTGTACCTCTGAACCATGGTCCAGAACTCCCTGCCTCTCGGCCCGTAATACTTCCACAGCTCGCGCCTTTCGAAGGCCTTCGGGTATGCGGAACGCAGCTTCGGGTTCCAGCGCGCCTTGGCCAGTTTCTTGTACGTATCCTCTCCTGTGGCATAGGCGATGAACGCCTCGGAGTCCGAGATGTGCAGTTTTGATTTCAGGTCTCTGAGATAGGCGGCGGCCAGCTTTATCCCCCAATTGTTGTCATTGAGGAGCATGTCCCACGCCTTTGCCTTGCTGACCTTTTTCCCGTAGTACTCCGACAGCAGATACTGAGCCACATCCGCGCGCATCTGGCCGATCCCGGTGGTCTCACCCGGTCCGTACTTTCCTACCAGCTTGGAGATCCCTCCTGCCTGATACTCGAGCCAGCCCTTGCCTTCGATGAGCAACAGGGCCGCTAGAACCGCAGGGTCGATGCCGTTTTCCGACGCGGCCGCCTCGATCTCGTCCCACCACGGGAGCAGCGCGCTCCAATCTGGGTAGTACTGACCGTCACAGGGAGTTCCCTGCGGAGAGTCAGGACTACAACCCCAGTTCAACTTGAGCTGGCGGATGGTCTCTTTCTCTCTGTGCTTGGCACACTTCTCTTTCCCCCACTTTCGTTCACACTCTTGCTTGTTCTTTTGCTGTTTACGCCACTTGACGCATTCCTGTGAGTTGTTCTTCGCGTTCGAGCAGTCGCCCGGGTCGCCCCCCTGGGCCGCCAGACCGGTTGGATCGGAGAGGCCGATGGGGTTTCCCCCCGAGTAGGCGTAGGGATTGGACAACTGCGGGTGCTGAGTGTCCAGAAGCGGGTCGGTACTGATGAACTTCGCCAAGGCGGGGTCGTAGTACCGTGCGGAGAGCTGGTCCAGACCGGTGGAGGCGTCTTCCACCTTGCCAAGGAAACCGCGGTCGGTGAAGGGCAGATCGTCGTCGCCGCGTCGCCCCCCGTAGGGCAGGTACCGTTCCCGGGAGATGCGTCCGGTGGAGTCGTCGATGGCCAGTTGCTGACTGCCGTGCAGGCCGGCGGTGAGCCAGGTAAGTCCGGCGCCGCCCGCGCGCATGGCGACGATGGCACCGTCGGCGGTGGTGTAGTACCGCTTGCCCGTGACCTGACCGCCGGACAACTCCAGTTCCATCTCGCCGAGGTAGAGGGCGACCTTGCCTCCCGGCTCCCGGCGGAGCAGACGCTCGCCGTCGGCGTCGTACACCATGGTGGTGTCCGCACCGGCGACGGTGGCCTTGGTGAGCTCCCCCAGCTCGTCCCACTCGAATGTGCTGCCCTTGCCGGCTGCCTGGCGAGTGGTCATCTGGCCCGCATCGTCATAAGCGTAGGTGTCGGTAGTGCCCCCCGGGCGGTCGACAGCGGTCACCGCGTTCGGGCGAACCGCCGTGCTACCGGCCGCAGGGTATCGATAGGTGGATTTCTGGCTGTTGTCGGTCAACGCTGTCAGGTTGCCGACCCCGTCGTACTCGTAGGTCTGCCGGTAGGGGTCCACGCCCAGTCCGTCGGCTCCGGGCTCGCCGGCGGCACACGAGGTGGCCGTGGTGGTCCACCCGGCCGACAGTCTCCGGAGCCCGTCATAGGAGAAGCACTCCGACTGGGCCGCCGTGCCGCCGGAAGTGGCGGACGCGGCGTCGAGCACCCGGGCGATCTGGCCGGAGACGTCGTAGAAGTACTGGTCGTCTTGGGCGAGCTGGGGAGCGGAGGTGTCCGCCTTGGTGGTGGTCGTGACACGTGAGAGCAGTCCGGTGGTGTTGTCCCAGCTCAACACGCGCTTGACCTTACCTGAAGGTCCATACGAGCGTTCGGCCAGGCGGGCGGTCGGGGTGTAGACGCTATCCCTGACGTAGGTGAATCCGCCGAGGTCCGAACCCATCCCTTTGAAGAGCCCCAGATCCGTATAGCTGTAGGTGATCTTCTCCTCTGGCAGACCGCCCGCGGCGGGCATGCCACGCTCGGCGACCTCTCCAGAAGGCGTGTACGTGGTCGTGAAGGTGTAGTCGCGTCCCAGCGCGCCCGCCGACTGAGGAATGGTGACAACAGAACCGGTGGGACGTCCCATCAGGTCGTAACCGGTGACCCGGTCGATGTAGGCGTCGCCGCCGACGTAACGAGTCGACGAGGTCAGTTCGCCCTTGGCGAGGGTGTCATATACCCATTCGGCCAGTTTGGTGCCGCTGTCGGGGTCGCCCGACCAAAGAGCCGTCTTACGCCCTATGTCGTCATAGCCATAGGAGATCTTCTGCCCCTTGCCGTTCTTGCTCCAGGCCAACCGGCCGGCACCGTCGTAAGCCGCCTGGCCACTGCCGGCGTCAGGATCGGAGAAGGCGATGCGACGGTTGAGCAAGTCGAAGGTGAATGTCCGGACGTTCCCATTGGGATCGGTCATTTTGACGAGGTTGCCGTTGAAGTCGTAGGCGTAGGTGGTGTCGTGGTGTGCAGACTGGTTCGCCCACTCCTCGATTTTCACGACCCGGTCGTGGGCGTCAGTGCGGTAGACGGTCTTCCCCCCGGTCGGCGGCTGGGTCTCGTATCGATCCCCGAAGTAGCCGGTGGAAGTACGGCGTAGTTCGGCAGAGCCGGCGTAATCGACTTGGGCGACGACCTGTTCCGCGCCGTCATAGACGATCTTGGACCATTGGGGTACGGCAGCGAGAGACGCGTTGACCAGACCAGAGCCCGGGGCTGCGGTGTTGTGGAAGGGGCTGGTCGTCGTGGCGGTCAGGCCACGGCCGTCGTAAATGGTGGCAGTGACGATACGTCCACCGGCCGGGGAACCGCCCTGCCGCTCCCGCGGGCGTCCCTGCCCGTCCATGTAGGTGACGTCGGACTGCCAGACAGCAGTGGCGCCGCTGCCCGATCGCAGCCTGGCGACGGTATTACCGGCCGCCGATGTGGGCTGGCCGAGATTGCCGTCATAGGGCATGGAGTAAGAGATCTTCGCAGCGGGCGTGGCGCCACCCTTGGGTCTCTCCGCCGTCCAGAGGGTGGTGGTCCGGCCCAGCGCGTCGTAGTCGATGTTGACGGCATGGCCGTTGGCGTCCTGCAGGCCGACCGGCTTGCCATTCCAGGGCGAAGGCCAGGTGATGGTCACGTGGCTCAAGGCGTTGGTGACTCTCACCCCATCTGCGGGATACCCGACAGCCGGACTGTAGGCCGTGGTCGTGGTCTTCCCCGACGCATCGGTCGCCGAGACGGCACGACCATAGTTGTCGAAACCCGCCTTGGTGGCGACCGATTCGGAGTCGCTGGAGTAGCCACGCGCCTCCGTGAGGTTGCCCTTGACCGGTGAAGTGCCGGGGCTTGTCGCGCCGTCGTAGAGATTGACGACCCGGCCGAGCAAAGCACCTGTGCTGCAGGCGTCCCCGGCGCGGCTCTCGACGGTGGCGGAATAATTCAGCAGCCATTTGGTGGTGTTGCGGGCGTAGGTGGTGGTGGTGCAGGTGTTGTCGGTGGCGTCGCCGGTCTGGCCGTAGTCGTTGACCTTGGTGGGCAGGCCGTAGGCGTCGTAGGCGGTGCGCCGGTCGGTGTAGCGGAAGCCGCTGGTGACGGCTTCGCGGGTGACCTGGCGGGTGGTGTTGATGAGCAGGGGGTCGTAGACGCCGGGGCCGTCGCCGGTGGAGACGGTGGTGTACTCGTACCGGATGGAGCCCACTTCCACGTACCCGCCGAGGGTGGGGCCGCCGGGAGGCGTGGGGGTCGGGGTGGGGGTCGGGGTGACCGTGGGCGTGACGGTCGGCGTCACCGTCGGGGTCGGGGTCGGGGTCGGGGTCGGGGTGACGGCGCAGTTGCCGAGGTCCTTCCAGACGCTGGTGACCACGCCGGGTTCGGCGCTGACGGTGGCCTGCAGGGCTTCCCAGTGGTGGTTGACCCAGGTGACCTTGGCGCCCTTGGAGTAGGAGGCGAACCGCTGCCAGGTGGGGTAGGTGCAGGCCAGGACGGCCTTCGCGGTTGCGTCCCGTGTTCCGAGCAGGTCGTACAGGCCGTTCAGCAGGGTGCGGGCCGGTGCGAGGGCGGCGGTGATCAGGCGGACGCCGCTCGGTGTGGTGATCTTCCGCCGGTCCTGCGCTTGTGCGGCGGCGAGAGGTTGCGGGCGGGCGCCGGAAGCCCGCGGCGGGGCGATGGGCCCGGCGGCGGCCGGTCGTGCCGCGGCCGGAGCCGCGGCGGACGCGGCGGTGCGGGCGCCGTTGAGGGTGGTGGCGCGCCAGGTCTGTTCCTGCAGGGTGCGTCCGGCCAGGGCGCGGCGGTCGTTGTAGGTGTTGCCCTCGAAGTCGGTGACCTGGGTGTTCTTGGTGGTGCCGTCGGCGCGGGGGTCGTCGTACATGCCGCGGTAGAAGGAGGTGGTGGTGACGCTGTGGTCATCGGGGCCGGCGCCGGCGCCCTTGATGGTGCGGACGGTCTGGTAGCCGCGGAACTCGTCCCAATCTTCGGACAGCGTCTTGCAGTAGCCGCTGACCGGCGGGTTGCACAGCACCCCGGACAGGGTGGTGGCGCGCATGTAGTTGAAGGGCCGTGCCCAGGCGGGGGTGCCGAGGTACTCGTACCGGACGGGCATGTCGGGTGAGCCGCCGACCAGGTCCTTCTCGACGGTCTGGGTGACCAGCCACTTCATGTACACCGCGCGACTGGTCCGGGAGATGCCGTTGGCGTCGTAGTAGCCGCCCAGCGTGGCCAGGTAGCAGTCGCGGGTGTTGGCATCCCAGCCGGTGGTGGGGTAGCCCGAGGGGTAGGGGCAGGGGTTGGCCTGGCCGTAGAACACATCGGTGCGCCCGCCGAGCCCGTTGTACACCGAGGAGATGCGGGGCATGCGCAGCCGGGACTTGCCCTGGGCCTCGTCGTAGTCGGCGCGGTTGTCCAGCAGGGTGGCCTCGAAGTCCACCGGTGGCAGGGCGATGTCGGGGCCGTCGCCGGCCAGGCCGACCGGGCGCAGGGTGTCCAGCCACAGCACCGGACCGGCCGGCGGCAGGCCTTGCAGCAGTTGGGTGTAGACCCACTTGTAGCCGGCCTCCAGCCGGTACACCTGGTCCCAGGCTGTGGTGGCCGGGTTGTACACCGAGGTCACCACGGTGTTCAGCCGCTTGGAGATGTAGAACGCCGGGCCTGGGGTGTCACACGGCTGGATCACCTCCGGCGAACCCGACGGGCAGTCCAGGTCGGTGGGGGTGTCGTTGTCCCACGGAACCCCTGAGGCGGGCGGCTGTCCGCGGTCGACGGCGTTGAAGGTCACCCGGGCGGTGTGCGCCGACCCCGCCACATTGGTGTTGCGGCCGTAGGCGACCTGGGCCAGGTAGCCGCCGCGGTCGTAGGCCACCCGGAACGGCGTCGGGTCCCACACGCTGCTGGGTTGGCACAGCGCGCCGACGGTCTTGCAGTACCAGTTCTGCTCGCGGGTGTAGGTGTAGTCGACCACGTTGCCGTTGGGGTCGATCTCCTGGTCCAGGTTCCACCGCCAGGTGGCGTTGCACAGCCCCGGCGTGCCGCTGGCCGAATAGCTGGACCGGCACGGCTCACCGGTGTCGTCCCCCACATAGGCGGTCTGCCAGTTGGCGTCCCGGGTCGCGCCGAACCGGTAGGTGGTGCCGTCGACGGTGGTGACCACCCAGGACGCCAGCCCGGAGCCGGCGTCCACCACGTAGGCGATCTTCCAGCCGTAGTCCTCGACCGTCTTCCACCCGCCCGTGGTCCGGTCCTTGACGATCGCCGAGGACTTGCCGTCCACCGACAACGTCAGGTGCGAGGTGGTGTAGTCGGTCGTCGCCGAATCACCGTCGTTCTCATCCGGCGACTCCCAGCACAGATGCTTCCAGTTGCGCTGATCGGGATTCTTGTTCGTCTCGGCCACATCATCCGAGCACGGCCGGAACCGCCGCTCGATGAACCCGGTGGAGACCTCCCACCCCATGCCCGCGACAGACGCCTGATTGTTGGTGTAGTTGGTCAGCCCGTCGATCGCCGAGGACGAATACGACAACGCCAGCTCGGGAGCGTTGCCGGCCACCGGCGGCGGCGCCGGGATCGGATAGGAGTAGGAGAACCCGCCACCCGACAGCCCCACCTGCCAGGAACCGGCCGCCTTCAGATCGGTCGCCGCGAAGTTGCCCGTCCCCGAACCCGGATCCCCCGCCGCCGCGGCCGCCGCCAGCACGTACACGTCGCCGCCGGTCGCCGAGGAGGACGGAGCAGCCTCCACCTCCGCCACCACCTGACGCGAGGCGACGTCATTGCGGGACGGCACCACGCGTGCCTTCTCCGCCGCCTTCACACACGCCGCGTGGGGGCGGGCGGCGAGCACACAGGCCGGCATCTCGATCACACCGAGTCGAGCGACGGCTCCTACGGGAAGGGCACTGACGAAGCTGGAGTAGTCCAGGCTGACCTGGACCCGGCCGGGCGCCGTGCCACCGTCGGTCCGCGACAGGCGTACGCCCAGGGCCACGCCGCCCAACTGCTTGGCGACATCCGCACCCAGGGTCTCCACCCGCACCTTGCCCGGAGGGGTGGCGTTACCCGCTTTGCCCACCGCGACCGGCAGCCCGGGCACTTTGGCGGGAGCGGCGCCGACGGCGACCTCGGCTGAGCCCGTGCTCGGCCACACGACCGCGGCAGCCTTTCTCACCGGTGGCGGGGCATCCTCCGCGCCATGGACATCCGCCACTTTCGGGATCGGATGGCCCGCTACCGAGCGCTCCCCGGAGGTGGCATCGGGCAGAGAAGACGACGCCCAACCGGTGACGACACCAACACTGCCGACCAATAACGCGACGGCGAGAATCGCGAGCGACCAAATTTGAGCACGCCGAAAACGCATGCGACATTCCTCCGAAAAGCCCCGTCGACCAGCGGCGCCGCCACTCAGTGACGCCATAAAGAAAACATAAAGAAGGTAAAACGGGGATAATCATGACCAGCGTCACGAAGCCTGTCAATACGCGATCAGCTAGTCACTGGTCACAGTGAGCGATCATGGCCAGCCAGAGCGACGGCAGAGGTACCTGGGACGCTTGAATACAGCAAGATCGCGAGTCGGGCGCAGCTTCAAAGAACGCCACGTACTGGTCGCGGGCCCCGGTGGCCGCCCGCAGCGGCCTGTCGAGGTCCACGATCGGGCGGATCCGGCGCGACTTCGGGCTCGAACCGCGCCAGGCCGGCACCTTGACTAGCGGGTCGTGGTGGCGAGCAGGACCAGGACGAAGGTCGTCAGGGCGGCGAGGCCGTGCAGGGCGACCGCGATGACCGGGAAGCCCTGCTCGGCGCCTCTGGCGTGCCTGCCGGCGCCGAGCCATCGGGTGAACATGGTGAAGCCGAGCAGGAGGGCCGGGATGAGCAGGCCCAGCGACAGCCAGACGTAGCCGCGCCGGTCGCTGAGCAGGAAGCCCGCCCACGCGACGAGCGAGCAGACCCCGAGGACGGGGTGCAGGAAGACGAGCGTGGCGGGGAAACGGGTCACCTTGGTCTTCTGCTGGCGCAGCCCTCCCCCGGCCAGCCACCGGAACAGTAGATAGACGCCGAACCCCGCCGTAACCAGCCACATCGCCACAGCCGCCAGCCGCACTCGCCACTCCGATCCGAAAGGACGCCGTTCCCCTCCCCTACATCTCGGCACGGCCGGGTAACGCTACGCATCGCATATCTCACATATGGCTATATAGGCCGAACTATTAGTCCGGCGACCTTGCCGCCCCCTCCCCGACCTGCCCGTCCGCTTGTGCCAAGGTAGGAACCGTGCGACGGATCCTTCCCAGCCCCGCGGACGACGTCGATCTCGCCCATGCCTACGCCTACCCCGGGCCCGAGTGGCTGCGCCTGAACATGGTGGCCGGCGCCGACGGCGGCGCCTGGCTCAAAGGCGTGTCAGAAGGCCTCTCCGGCAAAGGCGACCGGCGCGTCTTCGGCGTCCTGCGCGGCCTTGCCGACGTGGTGCTCGCCGGCGCCGCCACGGTGCGCACCGAGGCGTACGGGCCCGCCCGCCCGCGCTCCTCCTGGCGCGAGCTGCGCCTGGGGCGGCCGCCCAGTCCGCCCATCGCCGTGATCACCCGGCGTCTCGACCTCGACCTGGCCAGCCCGCTGTTCACCGAGGCCGAGCCGCACGCCAGGACCATCGTGATCACCACGGAACGCGCTCCCAAGGACCGCCGCGACGAGGCCGGCAGGAACGCCGAGGTGATCGTGGCCGGCGACGAGCGGGTCGACATGTCCATCGCCGTGGCGTCGCTGCGCGAGCGCGGACTCGGCCGCGTCCTGTGCGAGGGAGGCCCGAGGATCAACGGGCAGCTCGCGGCGGCCGGCCTGGTCGACGAGCTGTGCCTGACGATCAGCCCGGTCCTGACCGGCGGCGACGCCGCCCGCATCCTCAACGGGCCCGCCTCGCACGTCCCGCTCCGCCTCGCGCACCTCCTCGAGGAAGAAGGATTCCTCTTCTGCAAGTACACCCGGGAGCCGAGATGACCCTCCCCAACCAGCCGCCTGCCCGCGCCGCCCGTTCCGCCCCGCCGGTGCCGCCGCCCGAGATGGACCTGCCGGTGCCGCCGCCGGTGGCGCCGATGCTGGCCAAGGCGGTCAAGGCGCTGCCCGCGCAGGACGGCACCCTTCTGTACGAGCCGAAATGGGACGGCTTCCGGTGCATCGTCTTCCGCGAAGGCGACACCGTGTACCTGGGCAGCCGCAACGAGCGGCCGTTCAACCGCTACTTCCCCGAGCTCGTCGAGGCGGTGAAGCGCGAGCTGCCCGAGCGGTGCGTCGTCGACGGCGAGATCGTCCTGCGCCAGGGCCAGAACCTCGACTTCGACGCCCTCCAGCAGCGCATCCACCCGGCCGCCTCGCGGGTCAAGCTGCTCGCCGAGCGCACACCGGCCTCGTTCGTCGCCTTCGACCTGCTCGCGCTGGGCGGCGAGAGCCTGATGGAGACCCCGTTCGGCGAGCGCCGCGCCCGGCTCGTCGAGGCCCTGGCGGGCGCGGGCGACCGCGTCCGCCTCACCCCCGTCACCGCCAGCGACGAGCGCGCGGGCGAGTGGTTCGAGATGTTCGAGGGCGCGGGGCTGGACGGCATCGTGGTCAAGCGCACCGACCAGCCCTACGAGCCCGACCGGCGCACGATGTTCAAGGTCAAGCACGAGCGCACGGCCGACTGCGTCGTCGCCGGATACCGCGAGCACAAGTCGGGGCCGATCGTCGGGTCGCTGCTCCTCGGCCTGTACGACACCTCCGGCGTGCTGCACCACGTGGGCGTGGCGGCGTCGTTCCCGATGAAGCGCCGCGCCGAGCTGATCGACGAGCTGAAGCCGCACCTGCTGGAGGACCTGGGCGGGCATCCCTGGAGCTCGTGGATGGCGCAGGACGAGGGCACCGCCCAGCGCATGCCGGGGGCGATCTCCCGTTGGAGCGCGGGCAAGAACCTCGCGTTCGTCCCGCTGGACCCGAAGCTGGTGGTCGAGGTGGCCTACGACCACATGGAGGGCAACCGGTTCCGGCACACGGCCCAGTTCCGGCGCTGGCGCACCGACCGCACGCCCGAGTCCTGCACCTACGCGCAGCTCGAAACGCCGGTCGGCTACAACCTGGACGACATCCTGGCCCGCTGATCGCCGTCAGCCGATGCTGACAAACGCGCCGCGTCAGCTTATGCTGACACCATGAGCGCATCGACCGAGCTCGCCGCGGCCGCCGACAGCCGCGATCCCGCCACGGGCCTTGCCGCCGTCGCCGCCCTGCGCAGGCTCCTTGAGGAGCTGGAGGCCGCGCACGTCGGCAACGCCCGGGCACAGGGCTGGTCGTGGGAGGCGATCGCCGCCGCCCTCGGCGTCCGGCGGCAGACGGCGCACAGGAAGCACGCCCACCGGCTCACCGGCGACACCTCAGGGAGTGAGAGATGAGCATGTTCGTCAGGTTCGCCCCGGCGGCGCGGCAGGCCATGATCAGGGCGGGCCTGCTCGCCGTGGACGCGGGCCGCGCCGACCTCGACGAGGACGTCATCCTGCTGGCGCTGGCCGAGACCCGGCCCTTCGACGGGCCCCTGGACGGCTTCCGCCTGACCCCCGAGACGGTCCGGGCCGCCATGGGGTCCGCGCCGGGCGACCGCGAGCTGCTCGCCACGCTGGGCGTCGATCTGGACGAGGTGCGGCGGCGGGTGGCCGGGCTCGCGCGCACCGACGATCCGGCGCGCTGGTCCCTGCGGCGGTCGCGGTGGCGCCCGCTGCGCGTGACGCTCTCGGGGCCCGTCCACGACCTGCCGCTCACCGCGAAGGCCAGGAAGGTCGTGGAGGTCGCCATGCACCGGCGCGGGCCGGCCTGCCGGGTGAGCGGCGAGGACCTGCTGTGCGGCCTGCTCGCCGACGGCGCCGGCCGATCGGTGCGCATCATGCGCGCCGGCGGCGTCGACTTCCGTCACCTGGCCGCGGGCCTCGGCTTCCTCCGCCAGGCCGCCTGAACACCGCCTCCCGGGCCGCCGCGCCCCCGTGACACCGCCACCGGCCTCGGCGGCCACCGGCCAGGCCGCCTGGACGCGCGGGCCCGGCCCCCGCACGAGCCCGCGCGCCGGCTCCGGGGCTCACCCCCGGTGCCGGTCCACGAACGTCATGATCGTGTCCAGGACCTGCGGCCCGTGCGGAGTGTCGAACAGCCACGACGCGTGCGCCGACTCGTCCTCGATGACGACGGCCTGCCGGTCGGGCGCGCGGGTGGCCGCGTCGTCGGCCTCACGCATGCGTTTCGGCCGGTCGGCGTCGTAGGCGCCGGCGATCTGCAGCAGCGGCACCGTGAGCCGGGCCGCCTCGTCGGGAAGGGGCGCGCCCGCGAGGGCGACCACCGCGGCGACGCGGTCCCCCAGTTTCAGGGCGGCGCTCACCGACAGCGTGCCGCCCATCGAGCCGCCGGCCAGGACCAGGCGCCGCACGCCGCGCTCCTTGCCCAGCCGCTCCGCCATGTCCACGATGTTGTCCTCCGGGATGGCTTCAAGGTCACGGGCGTACAGGAGCACGCGATAGCCGGAGGCCACCAGCCGGTCGGCCAGAGGGCGCCAGGTGCACGCGTTGCCGCCGCGCTCGTAGGAGATCACGACGCCCGTGGAGCCCTTGCCCATCACGACGCCGGGCAGGTCCTCCTTGCCGTAGGTGAAGATCTTGCCGTCGTCCTTGGTGTAGCACCCCGAGAGGTTCGGCCCCTTCGGGATCGGGCGCGCCGGGGACGGCGATGGGGTGGACGCCGGGGAGGCCGTGACCGCCGGCGTCGACGCGGGTGTGCCGGACGCCGCGGGACCGGAGCCGGCGGCCGGCCCGTTCGCGCTGGTCGTGCCCGTCTCACCGCCGCACGCGCTCAGCACCGTGACCAGTACCGCCAAGCCGACGATCGCTCGCATGACCACCTCGCTCTATGTCTAAACTGACATAGAGCCGCACACTACACTCGGTGGGCGATGCCATCAACACTTGGTTTCGCGATCCTGGCCGCGCTGGCCAAGGGCGCGAAGACCGGCTACGAGCTCACCGCGGTCATGAACCGCCCGGTGAGCTACTTCTGGACGGCCCGCCACAGTCAGATCCACGCCGACCTGCAGAAACTGCTCACCGACGGCCTGGTGCGGTTCGAGGCCGAGCACGGGCCCGGGCCGCAGGGCAAGAAGGTCTACCACCTGACCTCCGAGGGCAGGGCGGTGCTGCGCGAGTGGGTCACCGAGCCGCCGCGCGCCCGCACCGAGCGCGACGAGCTGGTCCTGAAGACCTTCGCTTCCTGGCTCGCCGACCCGGCCGAGATGGCCGAGCTGTTCCGCGTCCAGCTGGCCCTGCACGAGGAGCGCATCGCCCATTACGAGCACCAGCAGGCGAGCTTCGAGCGCACCCCCGACCCCGGCGAGCCGGCCTTCGGAAATTACGCGACCCTGTGGTGCGGCCTCAGCTACGAACGCCACCGCGCCGCGTGGTGCCGATGGATGATCGAGCGCCTCGATCCGGCCGCATGATCGTCCCCGCCACGTCCCGCCGGCCGGCGGCGCCCGCCTTGACCTGCCGCACCACGGTCGTCCGCCTTGATATGGACGGCCGGAACATGCAAGAGTCTCACATCTTCGCACGTCGAGGAGGACCCCTGCCGTGTCAGCCCAGGCATACGACCCACTGGCCGGACGACGCAGCCCGGACGGGCCGGAGTTCGACGTGTTCACAGCGGGCACCGTCTTCTTGGACATCGTCTTCACGGGCCTTCTGGCCATGCCGGCCGCCGGCGCCGAGGTGTGGGCGGACGGCATGGGGTCCTGCCCGGGCGGCATCGCCAACCTCGCCATCGCCTCCAGCCGCCTCGGGCTGCGCACCTCGATGGCCGCCGCGTTCGGCGACGACGACTACGCCGACTTCAACTGGCGCATCCTGTCGGAGCAGGAGTCGGTCGACCTGTCGCGCTCGCGCCGGTTCCAGCAGTGGCACTCCCCGGTGACCGTCTCGATGGCCGTCGACCGCGACCGCAGCATGGTCACCCACGGCCATCCCGCGCCCATGCCCATGACGCAGATGATCGGCCGCCCGCCCCGCTCGCGGGCCGTCATCGCACCGCTGTCGGCGGAGGAGCCTCTCGGCTCCGGCGACGAGCAGTGCAGCTGGGCCGATCTGGCGCGCAAGGACGGCGCGCTGGTCTTCGCCGACGTCGGCTGGGATCCCTCGGAGACCTGGTCGGCCACGGTGCTCGACCAGCTCTCGGTCTGCCACGCCTTCATGCCGAACGCCGTCGAGGCCATGGCCTACACGGGCACCGACACCCCGCGCGAGGCCCTGTACGCCATCGCCGACCGGGTGCCGCTCGCTGTGGTGACCGACGGCGCCAACGGCGCGATGGCCATCGACTCCACCACCGGCGAGGAGGCCTACGCCCCCGCCCTGCGGGTGACCGCGCTCGACCCGACGGGGGCCGGCGACGTCTTCGGGGCCGGCCTCGTGCTCGGCACCCTGTCGGGCTGGCCGCTGGCCGACCGCCTGTCGTTCGCCGGGGTCTGCTCGGCCCTCGCCGTCCAGCAGTTCGGCGGTTCGCTCGCCGCCCCCGGCTGGGGGGACATCGCCGACTGGTGGCACGAGGTGCGGGCGGCCTCCGCGAGCGGCCACAGCGGCGCCTACATCGACTCGCTGGCCCGCAGGTACGCCTTCCTGGACACGCTGGTGCCCGCCGTCCCCGTGGGCGCCGTGCGCCGCGCCGCCGCCACCATGTCCCGCCACGCCGACGTCGCGGGCGCCGCCGCGCCGGCCGGCCCGCAGGAGACCGCGAGCGAGACCGCCGGGAAGGACGCCGGCTGAACGTTCGCGGCGGCGCCGGGCGCTCTCACCGCCCCGCACGGGCGTGTCCGGCCTCGCGGCGCGTCACCCGGCGGCCTACGCGGGGCGATGTGGCCGGGACGTCACCTTTGTCTACTCATACGTAAACCATCCGATGCGAGCGGCGGTCGAAGGATCTACCGTCAGCGGCCAACCGACCGACAGGCAAGGTGAGCCCATGCGCGTGCTGACCGTGTTCCTCTCCGCCGTCCTGTTCACCGCGACCTACGCCGCGAGCCCCGCCGGGGCCGCGAGCGCCCCCGCCGCCGACACGGTGAACGTGACCTACCAGCGAGCCTCGTTCCACCAGGGCAAGGCCGAAGGCGTCGCCCCCGGCGCGACCCTCTCCTTCGCCCACCCCGTGGGCACCACCTCCTACACCGACGCCCTCGGCACCAAGAACTGGGAGTACGCCCGCTGGACCGGCAAGGAGCGGCCGATCGGCTTCGCCGCCACCGAGGCCGTCGCCTCCTGGAACGCCGACGTCCCCTCGGGAAGCTGGCTGCAGGTCGAGATGCGCGGCCGCAACTCCGCCGGGCAGACCAAGTGGTACGTGCTCGGCCGCTGGTCCTACGCCGAGGGCGACATCCTGCGGACCTCGGTGCCGAGCCAGGGCGACGACGACGGCTACGTCTCCGTCGACACCTTCGTCGCCGCGGACGACCGGCCGATCACGAGCTACCAGCTGCGCCTCACGCTGTACCGCACGCCGGGCTCCCACGTGAGGCCGAAGGTGCGGGCGCTGGGCGCGATGGTCTCGGCCGCCCCCGACCGCGCGACCGTGCCGGTCAGCCCCGGCGGCGCCGCGTGGGGGGTCGAGCTGAACGTGCCGCGCCGCTCGCAGAACGTCCACGCCGGCCACTATCCCGAGTGGGACGGCGGCGGAGAGGCGTGGTGCAGCCCGACCTCCACCACGATGGTCCTCGGCTACTGGGGCAGGTGGCCGAGCCCGCGTGACACCGCGTGGGTGGACCCCGCGGACCCCGATCCCGAGGTCGACCACGCGGCCCGGTACACCTACGACCACGCCTACGAGGGCGCGGGCAACTGGCCGTTCAACACCGCCTACGCCGGCCGGTACGGCATGGAGGGGTTCGTCACCCGGCTGCGCTCGCTGACCGAGATGGAGCGCCTGATCGCCGCGGGCGTCCCGGTCGTGACCTCGCAGTCGTTCAAGAAGGAGGAGCTGCCCGGAGCCGGGTACAGCACCAACGGCCACCTCATGGTGATCATCGGCTTCACCGCGACCGGCGACGTGATCGCCAACGATCCGGCCTCGCCGGACGACGCCGCGGTGCGCCATGTGTACCCCAGGGCGAACTTCGAGAACGTCTGGCTGCGCGGCTCCAGCAGCCGCGGCATCGTGTACGTCATCCACCCGCCGAACCGCCCCCTGCCGCCCACCACCCCCGGCCTGCCCGCCAACTGGTGACACCTCGCCCGGCGTCACCCGGCCGCCCGCCGCTCACCGAGCGGCGGGCGGCCGCGCGTCAGCTCGAACCGGGCTCACCGGTGTCGGGCCTGGCCTTGCTGGGCTGGACGCGTCTGGGCTCGCCGGGCATCTTGGGGTAGTTGGGCGGATAGGGCATGTCTCCGCGCTCGTCCTCGGCGTACCACTCGAGCAGCGGCTCGATGGAGAATGCGCGGTCGTCGATCTCGGCGTGCACGTCGCCCAGCTCGGCGAAGCGCGCGGGAACGGTGCGGATGTCGAAGTCGCGTGGATCGGCGTCGGACAGCTCATCCCAGGTGAGCGGCGTCGAGACGGGGGCGTTCGGCCTCGCCCGCACGGAGTAGGCGCTCGCGATGGTGCGATCACGCGCGTTCTGGTTGTAGTCGATGAAGACCTTCTCGCCGCGCTCTTCCTTCCACCAGGCGGTGGTGGTCAGGTCGGGGCGGCGGCGCTCGACCTCGCGGGCCAGGGCGATGGCGCTCTGGCGGACCTCGGTGAACGACCAGCGGCGCTCGATGCGCACGTTGATGTGGATGCCCCGGGTGCCCGAGGTCTTGGGGAAGCCGCGCATGCCGAGCTCGTCGAGGATCTCGCGCACGGCGAACGCCGTCGCGCGGGCGTCCTCGAAGTCGGTGCCCGGCTGGGGGTCGAGGTCGATGCGCAGCTCGTCGGGGTGCTCGACGTCGTCGGCGCGGGTGGGCCAGGGGTGGAAGTCGATCGTGCCCAGGTTGGCGCAGTAGGCGATGGCGGCGACCTCGGTGACCCGCAGCGCGTCGGCGCTGCGGCCGCTCGGGAAGCGGACGGTGACGGTCCGCAGCCAGTCGGGGTGACGGGGCGGGACGCGCTTTTGGTAGATCGCCTCGGTGAGCACGCCGTCGGGATGGCGCTTGAGGTAGGTGGGCCGGTCTCTGAGCGCGCGCAGCGCGCCCTCGCCGACGGACACGTAGTACTCGACCAGCTCGCGCTTGGTCGCGCCTATGCCGGGAAAGTAGATCTTGTCGGGGTTGGTGACCTTGACGGTGCGGCCCCCGACGTTGAGCTCGATGAACGGCGACGCCATGTCCCGACCGTACCCCGCGGCACCGACAGGAACCGGGCGGGCGGGCGCGCCGCGCCCGCTCACGAAGTGCTCACGTCCCCGCTCCGGGGGATCGCCCCCGCCGGCGCCCGCATAGGCTTGGGGACATGGAAAAGGTGGTCAAGAGCGAGTCCGAATGGCGCGTCCAGCTGTCCCCCGAGGAGTTCCGCGTGCTCCGCCAGGCCGGCACCGAACCCGCCTACACAGGCGAGTACGTCGACACCAAGACCGAGGGGGTCTACTCCTGCCGCGCCTGCGGGGCCGAGCTGTTCCGGTCCGGCACCAAGTTCGAGTCGCACTGCGGGTGGCCGTCGTTCTTCGAGCCGTCGGAGTCCGACGCCGTGGTCCTCATCGAAGATCATTCTCTCGGCATGTCGCGCGTCGAGGTCCGGTGCGCGCGCTGCGACTCCCACCTCGGGCACGTCTTCCACGGTGAGGGCTACGCGACCCCCACCGACGATCGCTACTGCATCAACTCCGTGTCCCTGCGGCTGGTCCCCGCCGATTCCTGACCCGGTGCCCCCGCGCTTCCTTCACGGTCCCATATGCCCGATTCGTAACGGAAAGCCAGCGGAATGTAACGGTCAGCGAGTATTCATGCCCCGGTACGGGTAGAGCCACAACCGGGCTCCCCGCCTCCGCGGGAGCCCGGGTCCGGGTTCGCGTTGGAGCGGCGTGCACTTTCGCCACAGGTGGGAGACGATCGAGGCCATCGGCCAGGTGGTCATACAGCGCTGCGCGGTCTGCGGCAAGACCCGCGTGCGCGTGAGCAGCCCGCCGCCCCCGCCCGAGGCCGGGGCGGCGGACGGTCAGTTCGGGGCGGGGTGGGTCAGGCGGCATGACCTGTCGCCCGCGCCGAGGATGTTGGCGAGCACCGGGTTGCCGTTCTGACCGAACTCCGCCTGGACGAACACCACCGGATGCTGGTCGCCGACCTCCTGGACGAGGTACTCAAGGCCCCGCTTGCACAGGTCGATCGCCGATCTGGAGTTGTGCGCCGACTCGGGCAGGTCGGTGTAGATGCGCAGGTATTTGCCGACGGTCCTGATGTCGGTGATCCGCTTGACGGCCTTGTCGCGGACCCAGCGCTGCTTGAAGTAGCTCACCGCGCCGACGTCGGTGTGCTCGGAAGGGCCCGACGCGGTCCTCGCCGGGTCGCGGGCCTTCTTGGCCTTGGCGCCGGCGGCCCTGACCTGCGCGCCTCCCCCGGCCTGCGCCGGCGTGGCCGCGGGCGCGGACGCGACCTTCGGCGGGGTGGGCGCCGCGCCGGAGGCGGCCTGACCGCCGTCCGGCCGCAGGAACACCCCGCCGACCGCCAGGACCGCCACCGTGACGGCGGCGAGTCCCAAGAACCCCTCGAGAACGCGTGTACGGCGGGCCTTGCGCCGCCGATGTCCCCCTCGCCTGGACCGTGCCAGACTCTTGCCCCTGGTCACCCTCTGCCTCACTTCGACACGGGAATCTCCCTGAGTATGCCAAAGATCGCATCCTCGCGCCGGTTGTTCCGTCAATGTGATAGATGCGCCGTTTGAGGCTTGAGTGACAGATGCCCGATTTGCCGGGTTAGGCCGTTACGGCAGCGCGGTCACCAGCTCCCCGACCGGCTTGCGGGTGCCGGTGTAGAAGGGCACCTCGATCCGGGTGTGCCTGCGGGCCTCCGCGGCGCGCAGGTGGCGCATCAGGTCGACGATGCGGTGCAGGTCATCGGCCTCGAAGGCGAGGATCCACTCATAGTCGTTGAGCGCGAACGACGACACGGTGTTGGCGCGGACGTCGGGGAAGGTGCGGGCCAGAGCGCCGTGCTCGGCGAGCATCTTACGGCGCTCGGAGTCGTCCAGGAGGTACCACTCAAGGGAGCGCACGAACGGGTAGACGCAGACGAAGCCTCGGGGCTCCTCCTCCGCCAGGAACGCCGGGACGTGCGACTTGTTGAACTCGGCGGGACGGTGCAGGGCCATCACCGACCACACCGGCTCGCTGGCCCGGCCGAGAGAGGTCCTGCGGAAGCGGCCGTAGACCTCCTGGAGGTCCTCCGGGCTCTGCGCGTGCCACCAGAACATGTAGTCGGCGTCGGCCCGGAACCCGGCCACCTCGTAGAGGCCGCGGGTCACCACGTCCTTCTCGGCGGCCTGGGAGAGCAGGGCCTCCACCTCGTGCGCCAGGTCCTGGCGCTCGCCGGGCAGTTCGTCGCGCACCCGGAAGACCGACCACATGGTGTAGCGGATCACCTCGTTGAGATCGCGTGCCTTGGGCCGCGCCTTCTCGTCGCTCACAGTTCAGCTCGCTTCCGTCGAAATGCCTTCACCGCGCCGGCCGGGCCCTGCACGCCGCTCAGCGGCCGCCGGCCGCCGGCTGGTCCTCACGCCATTCTCCTCCGTGCCGCTCACGCAGGTGCGCCAGGATGGCCGCCGCGGCCGTTCGGGCGGAGGCGACGCACGCCGGGATCCCCACCCCGTCGTAGGCGGCCCCGCACACGGCGAGCCCCGGCTGGACGGCCACGGCGGCGCGCACACGCGCGACGCGGTCGAGATGGCCCACCTCGTACTGCGGCAACGCCCCGCCCCAGCGGGTCACCCGGCTGTCCAGCGGCAGGCCGCGAACCCCCATGACCTCGGCCATCTCGGCCATCGCCAGGGCGACCAGCTCGCCGTCGTCGCGCTGGAGGACGGCCTCCTCCCCCAGACGGCCGATGGAGCAGCGCAGCACCAGCACGCCGGGGTCCGCCTCGGCCAGATGGGGCCACTTGACAGTGCTGAACGTCACAGCCTTGACCGCCCGGCCCTCGACCGGCGGCACGAGGTAGCCGCTGCCCGACGGCTGCTCGGGGAACGCCGCGCGCGGGTAGGCCAGGGTGACGATCGCCATGCTGGCGTACTCGACGCGGGCCAGCTCGGCGGCGGCCTTCGGCACCTCGCCCGACAGCAGCCGGCCGGCCGCCGGGGCGGGAACCGCGAGGATCACCGCGTCGGCGTCGATCGTCTCGGGGGCGCGGGCCGGGCCGGTCACCAGGCGCCAGCCCTCGCGCGTGCGGCTCAGCTCGCGCACCATGACGCCGGTCCTCACCTCGGCGCCGGAGGCGGCCGCGACCGCCTCGGGCAGGCCCCCCATGCCGCCCCTCAGCGTCGTGAACACCGGGCCGGCGTCCTTCGGGGCCTTCGCGGCGATGGCCCGCGCCGCCTGGAGCAGCGAACGCTCGGTGCGGGCGGCCGTCGCGACGGCCGGCATGGTCGCGTCCAGCGACAGCATCTCGGCCCGCCCGGCGTAGACGCCTCCGAGGATCGGCTCGACCAGCCGGTCGAGGACCTCGCCGCCCATGCGCGCCCTGATGTAGGCGGCGACCGAGACGTCGGAGGTGATCAAAGTCGCGGGCAGGATCTGGTCGAGGGGCACCCGGGCGAGGCCGCCGGGCGACAGGACTCCGGAGCGCACGAGGCCGGTGATGTCGGAGGGGACGCCCATGACCTGCCCCTTGGGCATCGGCCGCAGCGCGCCTCTGCTGAGGATCGACGCCCCTACCGCGGCGGGGTCGGCCAGCTCGCCGCCCACGCCGGCCATGCGCGCCAGCTCTTTGCCCTCGGGACGCCGGGCCAGCATGGCCTCGGCGCCCTCGTCCACCGGGATGCCGGCGACCTGCGAGGTGTGCAGCTTGCCGCCGATGCGCGAGGCGCCGTCGAGCACGGTCACCGCCATGTCGCCGTCCTCGTGGCGGAGGTGCCAGGCCGCGGCCAGCCCCGCGATGCCCCCGCCGACGACCACGACGTGCCGCCGAGTTGGTTCCATGTCTCCAGACGTTACCGCTCGCCGGGTCCCGTGCGCGCGGGGCCACCGCGCGGCCGGCGGCCTCCGCCGGAGACCGTGACGGCATTGTGACGCCGAACGCCAAACCCGTGCCGGAAACGGTTCGTCAACCAGGGCATGAACGAATTACGGTGCCGCCCGGCCCTCGCCGTGGCCCTGGCGGCGGTCGCTCTCGCCCTCTCGGGCTGCGGCGGCTCAGGAACCTTCGATTCGGGCGGCGCCCCGGCCGCCGCGCCCGCGCAGAGAGTGGAGACGCAGGCGCTGCCGGACGCCGGGAACCAGAAGGGACCGGCGGCGGACGACGCCGCCCGTCCCCGGTCCCAGCCGGCCGATCAGGTCGAGCAGGCCGAGCGGGCCATCGTGTACACCGGCGAGGTGCGGGTGCGGGCCACGGACGTCACGGCGGCGGCCGAGAAGGCCAAGCAGATCGTCCTCGCGTCCGGCGGGCGGCTGGACAGCGAGCAGGCCGCCTCTCTCGGGCGTCAGGACACCGCCATCCTCGTGTTCAAGATCCCCCCGGACCGCTATTCGGCCGTCACCGACCGGCTCGGCAAGGAGCTGGGCACCCGGCTGTCGCTGAAGCTGGACACCGAGGACGTGACCGAGCAGGTCGCCGACGTGGACAGCCGGGTGAAGTCGGCCAAGGCGGGGCTCGAGCAGCTGCGCTCGTTCCTCAAGAGGGCCAAGAACGTCACCGAGGTGCTGAAGGTCGAGCGCGAGATCTCCGGCAGGGAGTCCGACCTGGAGGCCCTGCAGGCACGCCAGCGCAGCCTGGCGGAGAAGACCTCCTCCGGCACGCTGACCGTGCACCTGGAGAGCGTCGTGCGCCCCTCGCCCGTCGTGCGCTCGCCGAAGCCGGAGCCGCCGAACTTCTTCACCGGCCTGCGGTCCGGCTGGAAGACCCTGAAGGAGACGGCGCGGATCGGCCTGGCGATCCTCGGCGCGCTGCTGCCGTGGCTGGTGGTGCTCGGCGTGCTGTGGGCGGCGTACGCGGCCGTGCGCCGTCTCGTGCGGTCCGTGCGGAAGGGCCCGGACACCGTCGCGTCCGACGACCCCGCGCGGTCCGCGGATCCCGCGCCGCACACGGAGCCCGAACGGCACGAAGAGTCCGAACGGTACGAAGAACCCGAACGGCACGAAGAGCCAGAACGGCACGAAGAACCCGAACGGCACGAAGAGCCAGAACGGCACGAAGAACCCGAACGGCACGAAGAGCCAGAACGGCACGTGGAACCCGAACGGCACGAAGAGTCCGAGTCGCACGCGGAGTCCGGGCGTCCCGGCGGGGCGGGCGTACCGGGAGCGGACGGCCCCGGTGAGCCCGGCCCGCCGCACGCGCCGGGCCGGGACGAGGGACCCGGCCGGCCCGGGTAGACGCCGGCGGGGCGAGCGGGCCTCGGCGGTCAGCGGGCCGAGGCCTCGTGGACGAGGTCGGTGAGGCGGGCGAGCTGGTCGGGGTCGGTCGTGGGCGGCACCCCGTGGCCGAGGTTGAACACGTGGCCCTCCGCCGCCCGCCCGCGCGCGAGGACGTCGAGCGCCCGCCGCTCGACGACCTCGAAGGGCGCGAACAGAACCGCCGGGTCGAGGTTGCCCTGCAGGGCCTTGCCCTCGCCGACGCGGCGCGCGGCCTCGTCCAGGGGGACGCGCCAGTCGACGCCCACCACGTCCGCGCCGGCCTCGCCGAGCAGCGCCAGCAGCTCGCCGGTGCCCACGCCGAAGTGGATGCGCGGCACGTCAAGGTCGGCCAGGCCGGCGAAGATGCGGCCGGCGTAGGGCAGGACGAACTCGCGGTAGTCGTCGGGGGCCACGGCGCCGACCCAGGAGTCGAACAGCTGGACGGCCGAGGCGCCGGCGTCCACCTGGAGGCGCAGGTAGGCCAGCGTGATCTCGGTGAGGCGGTCCATGAGCGCGTGCCACAGCGCGGGCTCGCCGTACATCATCGCCTTGGTGTGGTCGTGGTTCTTGGAGGGCCCGCCCTCGATGAGGTAGGAGGCCAGCGTGAAGGGGGCGCCGGCGAAGCCGATGAGCGGCGTGGAGCCGAGCTCCTTGGTCAGCGCCCCGATGGCCTCGGTGACGTAGGGCACGTCGCCGGGCGACAGGTCGCGCAGCGCGGCGACCGCGGCGGCGTCCCTGATCGGGTCGGCGACGACCGGCCCGACGCCGGGCTGGATGTCCAGGTCGACGCCGATGGCCTTGAGCGGCACCACGATGTCGCTGAAGAAGATCGCCGCGTCCACGCCGTAGCGCCGCACGGGCTGCATCGTGATCTCCACGATGAGGTCGGGGGTGGCGCACGCCGTGAGCATCGGCACCTCGGCGCGCACGGCGCGGTATTCCGGCAGCGATCGTCCCGCCTGGCGCATGTACCAGACGGGGGTGTGCGGAACGGGCAGTCGCCGGCAGGCGCGGATGAACGGTGACTCGGCGGTCTCTGGATTCACCCGACCAGATTGCCATGGGGGTCCCGCGGTAGGCGCATCGCGGTGCCGGCGGAAGAGGTCCGTTCCCGTCTTGCGGGCGGACCGCAAAGTTTGCCGCGAAAAAGTTACCTGCCAGGCCGATGTCCGGTCATGAGGAATGACGCCGCGATCCGTACACTATGTCTGGTTCGGTAGGGGAAGGCCCGTGCCGGGATGGCCGCCGGCCGGGTCAACCAGCGGCCAAGCGCAGGTACAGTACGTCTCACGCGAGGTTCGTGATCATGTCGCGGCTGGTTCAAAAGCTTCTCAAATCACCGCGCGGCGCTGATTCGGTGACCACTTTCGGGACACGCCGAGCGCGTTGCGGGGAAATGTCGCCGTGACGTGTCAACGTCGGACCAGCCCTCGAGTTCACGGACAAGGCGCGCGCGGGGAAGCGCCGGCCAGGCGGCGGCGTGCGCTGTCCGTGCGAGCACTCGATCTTGGGACCCGACGAAAGGCCCGCGATGACCGCGATGTGGAGTTCCTGCGAGCACCGCACTGTGCGTTGTGCGCTCCGTGCCGGCGAGCGGCCGTTCGAGGAGCGACCCCGCCCCCACCTTCGCCACGACCGGGTCTACATGGAGCGTGGCGGCACACCGGTGATGGCGGCTTGATCACCTCCGGTGTCCTTCGCGCATACCCCCCTGCTTCCGGCCCCGCCCGCTCCGGCCTACGCTGCCATCATGACCATCGGTGACGCGCCGCCGGCTCCCGCCGCATTCCGGCGGGCGCTGTCGAGTCTGCGTCCCGCCAAGGTCAGGCCCGAGATCGAGCTGGAGGACATCCCCGCCCCCCAGCGGCTCGCCCCCTACTCCGGCGCGGTCGGCGCGTCGGTCTACCGCGACGACGACGAGCTCGCCGTCGGCCGGTTGATCATGCTGTTCGACCCCGACGGCCAGCGCGGCTGGGACGGCCCGTTCCGCCTGGTCGCCTACGTCCGCGCCGACATGGAACCGGAGATCACCTCCGACCCGATGCTGGGCCCGGTGGCGTGGAGCTGGCTGACCGAGTCCCTCGACTCCCACCACGCGCTGTACGCCGCCGCCGGGGGCACCGTCACCCGCGCGGTGTCCGAAGGGTTCGGCAACAAGTCCGACGACCCGGTGACCACCGAGCTGGAGCTGCGCGCCTCGTGGTCCCCCCTCGAGGAGGACCTGTCGGCCCACGTCGCCGCCTGGTGCGACCTCATCTGCCTCGCCGCGGGCATCCCACCCCTGCCACCTGACGTCGCGGCCCTGCCGCCGCGGGCCGCGCGTCGCGAAGACCCGGAGTCCTTCAGGACGTGACCGACGAAGAGATCATCCCCACATCCGAGATAGTGCCGCTCCTGGAGCCCCGCGAGGGAATCCCGCCGGTCATCGAGGACCCGGCCGCGCTCGCCGCGGCCGTAGACGCGTTCGCCCAGGGCACCGGCCCGGTCGCCGTCGACGCCGAGCGCGCCTCCGGTTACCGCTACAGCGGCCGTGCCTATCTGGTCCAGCTGCGCCGGGCCGGGGCCGGCAGCGCGCTGATCGACCCCATCTCCTGCCCCGACCTGTCGGAGCTGGACGCCGCGCTGGCCGGCGCCGAGATCGTGCTGCACGCCGCCACCCAGGACCTGGCCTGCCTGGCCGAGATCGGCTTCGTCCCCCGCAGGCTCTTCGACACCGAGCTGGCCGGGCGGCTGCTCGGCTACGAGCGCGTCGGCCTCGGCACGATGGTGGAGAACGTGCTCGGCCTGCGCCTGGAGAAGGGGCACTCGGCGGCCGACTGGTCCCACCGCCCGCTGCCGGAAGACTGGCTGCGCTACGCCGTCCTGGACGTCGAGGTGCTCATCGAGCTGCGGGACATGCTGTACGCGGAGCTGGAGAGCAGCGGCAAGCTCCCCTGGGCGCAGGAGGAGTTCGCGGCGATCCTCGCCGCTCCCCCGGCGCCGCCGCGCACCGACCCCTGGCGGCGCACCTCGGGCATCCACCGGGTGCGCTCAGTGCGCGGCCTCGCGGTGGTGCGCGAGCTGTGGACGCTGCGCGACGAGCTGGCGCGGGAGGCCGACCTGGCGCCCGGCCGGGTGCTGCCGGACTCCGCCATCGTGACCGCCGCGCTCGAGCAGCCGCGCACGACCAAGTCCCTGACCGAGATCCCCCCGTTCACCGGGCGCAGCGCGCGGCGCCACCTGCGCGACTGGCTGAACGCCATCGGCCGGGCGCGCGTGCTGCCCGAGACCGAGCTGCCGCAGCCGAGCGGTCCCGGTGACGGGCCGCCGCCCGCTAACCGCTGGGCCGACCGCGACCCCGCCGCGGCCCGGCGGCTGGCCGCGGCCCGGGCGGCCGTGGCCGCCCTCGCCGACGCCAACCACATGCCGACCGAGAACCTGCTGCAGCCCGAGGCCGTCCGGCGCCTCACCTGGGAGCCGCCGGACGATCTGGGCGACGAGGCGGTGGCCGAGCGGCTGCGCCGGCTCGGGGCGCGCGAGTGGCAGATCGCCCTTGCCGCCCATCCGCTGTCCAAGGCGCTGATCCGCCTGGCGGCCAAGGAGGACGTCGGCGGCTGAGCCGCCGCGCGGGCGCCGCCCGTGCCGGGACGGCCCGCGCGCCGACGGGGCCTTCAGGAGGCGACCACGCTCGGCGGTGCGACGGCGCCGGTGTCCACGGGCGCGTCGCCCAGCCGGCCGACGCTCTCGCGGAGCACGACCTGCCCGGCGATTTGCTCGACGCGGCGCTCGGCCTCACCGGAGAGGGCGAGGTCGAGGGCCAGCGTGCCCATGCGCGACAGCGGCAGCCGCACCGTCGTCAGCTCGGGGACCACGTCGCGCAGCGAGGGGATGTCGTCGAACCCCGCCAGCGACAGATCGCGCGGCACGGCGACCCCCCGCCTGCGGAAGGCGGCCAGCGCCCCCATCGCCATGACGTCGTTCACGGCGAACACGCAGGTGACGTCGGCGCGCATGTCCAGCAGCTCGTCGGCGGCGGCCAGGCCGCCGTCGCGGTCGAACCCGCCGTGCACGATGACCGGCGCGGGCAGGCCCAGCTCGGACAGGCCTTCGACGAAGCCGGACGTGCGGTCGGCGGCGGTGAACAGGTGGGGCGGCCCCGCGAGCACGGCGAACCGGCGGTGCCCCTCGCCCGCGATGGCCAGGGCCAGCTCGCGCGCGCCCTCGCGGTTGAGCGGGGCCACGGTGTCGGTGCCGAGGAGGTCCTGCCCGATCATGGCGACCCGGCCCCCGGAGGAGCGGTACACGTCGAGCTCGGCGCGCAACTTGCCGATCATGTAGTCGTCGGCGACCCGGGACCCGGTGATCAGGACCGCGCGGGCGCGCTGGGCGTGCAGCGTGGCGACCAGGGCGATCTCGCGTTCCGGATCGCGGTAGGTGGTGCCCAGCGTCACCACCATGTCGTGCAGGTCGGCCGCGCGGATGGCGCCGTCGGCGATGGCGGCGAAGTAAGGGTCGGTCAGGTCCTGGATGATCACCCCCACGACGTTGCTGGCGCCCCGCGCCAGGGTCTGGGCGGCGGCGTCCACGCGGTAGCCGAGCTTGGCGGCCGAGGACTCCACCCGGGTGCGCAAGGCCAGGCCCACTTGGCGGCTGCTCCCGTTGAGCACCCGCGACGCCGTCGCCAGCGACACGCCCGCGTGCCTGGCGACGTCCTCAAGTGTGATCATGGCGCCCTCCTCATCCCCCTGCGCGCCCCTCCCTCAATTGTGCGGCCAATTGTGCGGCGCTCGGCGCGTGCCCGGTCACGCCCGCACCGCGCACACGGTCGCGCCCGCGCCGCATCCCCCGGCCGCGCGGGCCTGCGCGCATCCGTACGGCCCGGCGAACGGCCCGCGGCCGGCTACTCGGAGCGCGCCGGCGACGGCTGCTCGACCCGGCTGTGACGCCGCCCGTAGGCGAAGTACAGCACGACGCCGACGGCCATCCAGATCACGAACCGCAGCCAGGTCTCGACCGGAAGGTTCAGCATCAGGTAGAGGCAGGCCAGGATGGACAGGATAGGCACCAGCGGCACCAGCGGTGTACGGAACGCGCGCGGCAGGTCGGGGCGGGTCCTGCGCAGGATCATCACCCCGGCCGAGACCAGCACGAAGGCGAACAGCGTGCCGATGTTGACCAGCTCGGCCAGCGCGGACAGCGGGATGAACCCGGCGAGCAACGCGGTGGCCACGCCGATGATGATCGTGATGCGGTAGGGCGTGCCGAATCTCGGGTGCACGGCGGCCAGGCCCCGGGGAAGCAGCCGGTCGCGGCTCATGGCGAAGAAGATGCGGCTCTGGCCGAGCATGAGGATCATCACGACCGTGGTCAGCCCGGCGAGCGCTCCGATGCTGATGATGGTCGCGAGCCAGTTCTGGCCGACGACGCGGAACGCGCCCGCGAGCGGGGCCGAGCGGCTGAGCCGGTCGTAGGGCTGCATCCCGACGACCACGAGCGAGACCGCGACGTACAGCAGGGTGCACAGGGCCAGGGAGGCGATGATGCCGATCGGCAGGTCGCGCTGCGGCTCGCGGGTCTCCTCGGCGGCGGTGGCCACCACGTCGAAGCCGATGAAGGCGAAGAAGACGACGGCCGCGCCCACGAACACGCCGAGCACGCCGTAGGCGACCGGGGTGAGGCCGAAGATCACCTGGATCAGGGGCGCCTTGAGGCCGCCCACGGCCGGCGTCGGCTGCGCGTCCGGCACGAAGGGGACGTAGTTGGCGCCCTTGACGAAGAACAGACCGGCGACGATGACCAGCAGCACCACCGCCACCTTGATCGTGACGATGACCAGGTTGAACCGGGCGGACAGCTTGATGCCGGCCACCAGCACGGCGGTCAGCGCGAGCACGACGACGACGGCGGGCACGTTGAACGTCGCGTGCTCCCCGGCGAAGGTGGCCGGCAGGTGCACGCCGAGCGCCGCCATCAGCTCGCTGAAGTACCCCGACCAGCCGACGGCGACGACCGCGGCGCCGAGGGCGAGCTCCAGCATCAGGTCCCAGCCGACGATCCACGCGGGGAACTCGCCGATGGTGGCGTAGGAGAAGGTGTACGCCGACCCCGCCACCGGCACGGTGGAGGCGAACTCGGCGTAGCACAGGGCCGCGAGGGCGCAGACGACGCCCGCGACCACGAACGACAGCGCGACGGCCGGGCCCGCGGTGTCGCGGGCGACCTGGCCGGTCAGGACGAAGATGCCGGTGCCGACGATCACGCCGACCCCGAAGACGGTCAGGTCGAGCGCGCTGAGACTGCGGCGGAGTCTGTGCTCCGGCGCCTCGGTGTCCTCGATCGACCGCTCCACCGACTTCGTCCGGAAGATCGACATACGCGAGCCCCTTGATCGTGACTGACCGCGAGAGGACGCCTTCCACGAAAGCGCAGACCATGCCTACCCCCGGCGGGGGTGAACATTCCTCCCGGGCGGCACGGCGTCCCCCCTGCCGGGGTCATGAGGCCCGGGGGGACGGCTCGCCGAGGTCACAGGGCTCGGGGTCAGTGTGCGGGGTCGCGTTCGAGCACGGCCGAACGGCCGGCCACCGCCCCGGTGATCTCGCGGGCGAGGTCCTGGCCGGTGAGGCCGACCTCGGCGAGGATCTTCGGCCGCTTGGCGTGGTCGAGGAACCGCTGCGGGATGCCGAACGTGCGCACCGGGACGTCGACGCCGGCGTCCCTTAGCAGGCGGGCGACGGCGTCCCCGACCCCGCCGACCCGGCCGTTGTCCTCCACGACGGCGACGAGCCGGTGGGCCGCGGCGGCGTCGGCCAGGGCCTCGTCCAGCGGCTTGACCCAGCGCGGGTCGACCACGGTGGCCGAGATGCCCTGCGCGTCCAGCAGCACGGCGGCGTCCAGGGCGACCTGCGCCATCGGCCCGGCCGCGATCAGCAGCACGTCGGCGTCCTCGCCGCCCGCGCGCAGGACGTCCATGCGGCCGAGCCGGCCGGTGGCGGGGATCTCGGCGCCGACGGCTCCCTTGGGGAAGCGCACCACGGTCGGGCCGTCGTCGACCTCGACGGCCTCGGCGAGCAACTCGCGCAGCCGGGCGCCGTCGCGCGGCGCGGCGATCGACAGCCCGGGGACGACCTGGAGGATGGACATGTCCCACATGCCGTTGTGGCTGGCCCCGTCGTCACCGGTGACCCCGGCGCGGTCGAGCACGACGGTGACCGGCAGGCGGTGCAGGGCGACGTCCATGAGGAGCTGGTCGAAGGCCCGGTTGAGGAAGGTGGCGTAGATGGCGACCACGGGGTGCAGCCCGCCGAGTGCCAGGCCCGCGGCGCTGGTGAGGGCGTGCTGCTCGGCGATGCCGACGTCGTAGATGCGGTCGGGGTAGGCGTCGGCGAAGGCGGCCAGGCCCGTGGGGTGGAGCATGGCCGCGGTGATGGCCACGATGTCGCGGCGCTCGGCGCCGAGGCGCACGAGCTCCTGGCCGAAGACGTTGGTCCAGCTGTGCGGCTTGGGCTGCTCTTCGCCGGTGAGCGGGTCGAACGGCTGGGGCGAGTGGAAGCGGTCCTCGTCGTGGTTCTCGGCGTGGGAGAAGCCGTGGCCCTTGGTGGTGAGGACGTGCACGATGACCGGCCCGCGGAAGTCGCGGGCCTTGCGCAGGGCGGCCTCGACGGCCTGCTCGTCGTGACCGTCGATCGGGCCGACGTACTTCAGGCCGAGGTCCTCGAACATCACCTGCGGGGCGAGGATGTCCTTGACGCCCTTCTTGACGCCGTGCAGCGTCTCGTACAGCGGGGGGCCGACCATGGGCACCCGGCTGAGGTTGCGCTTGACGGACTCGAGGAGGTCCTCGTACTTCTGCGTCATGCGCAGGGACGACAGGTGGGAGGCCAGGCCTCCGATGGTGGGCGAGTAGGACCGGCCGTTGTCGTTGACCACGATCACCAGGGGCAGGTCGGGGTCCTTGGCGTGGCCGGCGATGTTGTTGAGCGCCTCCCAGGCCATGCCGCCGGTCAGGGCGCCGTCGCCGATGACCGCGACGACGGTGCGGTCGGTCTCGCCGCGCAGCTTGTACGCCTTGGCGAGCCCGTCGGCGTAGGACAGGGCGGTCGAGGCGTGGGAGTTCTCGATGACGTCGTGGTCGGACTCGGCCTGGCACGGGTAGCCGGACAGGCCGCCCTCCTGGCGCAGGGTGGTGAAGTCGGCCGACCGGCCGGTGAGCATCTTGTGGACGTAGGCCTGGTGGCCGGTGTCCCACAGGATGCGGTCGCGCGGGGAGTCGAAGACGCGGTGCAGGGCGATGGTCAGCTCGACGACCCCGAGGTTCGGGCCGAGGTGGCCGCCGAAACGCGAGGTGGTGGACACCAGCAGGTCGCGGATCTCCGCGGCCAGGACGACCAGCTCACCGGCTTCCAGGCGCTTGAGATCACCCGGACCCTTCACCGATTCCAACAGGTCGGCCTTCTCCGCGCCCGAACCTTCGGTTCGCTGGGTCCGCTCGCTCACGGAATCATCTCCTCCGCCTTTTACCGACGCGCATCGAGTCTATTCACCTGAGGGCCTCACCCCTCCTGCTCGCCCCAGGGTCCCACCCCTGCGGCGCCCTTTGGGACATGCTCGTGAAACCTCCACAACTTGTCCACATTAGATCGGTTTTACGTCGAGTGCGCAGCTCGCGTACCCTCGCGGGATCATGCGAACGTGCACCCTGGTCATCCTTTTCGCCCTGATCGCGAGTCTGCTGTTCGGCGGCGCGCCCGCCCAGGCCGCCCAGGCCGCCTACCCGGTCACGAACGCGGATGCCCTGACCAGGAGCCCGCTGTACGCCACCGGCCGCCTGCCGTGGGCCTCCTGCCCCGAGCGGCCGGTGCGGGCCGGCGACGTCGCCTCCGTGCGCGCCTACCTGGCGCCGCTGGTGCGGTGCCTGGGCGCCGTGTGGTCGGTCCAGCTCCAAAGAGCCCGGATACCGTTCAGCATGCCGCGTGTGAGGTTCATCACCAGGCCTCAGCGGGCGTGCGGCGGAAAGTGGCGCAAGGACGTGCAGGCGCTCTACTGCAACGGCGACCACCAGATCACCCTGCTGCTGGACCAGGGAGTCGTGGACACGCCCGAGGACCTGTTCCTGCTTGACGTGATCGCCCACGAGTTCGGCCACCACGTGCAGAACCTGTCGGGCATCACGCGCGCCTACGACGGGCTGGACAGCCGCGGCAAGGCCGAGGCCGTCGAGCAGACCCGCCGGCACGAGCTGCAGGCCGAGTGCCTGGCCGGGGTCTTCATCGGCGGCGTCTGGCCCTCGCTGAAGCGCGGCCGCGGCGACTGGAAGGACCTGCTCGACGCCGGCCGCCGCTCCGGCGACGAGAACTCCTACGTGCGCGACCACGGCAAGGGCGCCAACATCGCCGCCTGGCTGGACCGCGGGTTCCGCGCCGCCTCGCCCTCCGTCTGCAACACCTGGACCGCCTCCGCCGCCGCGGTCGCCTAGAACCGCGGCGGGCCGCCGGACGCGGGCGTCCCCCGGCGGGCCGGTCTGCGATCTGCCTCGTTTGTCGGCTCTTACGCGCACATAGCGGCTACTCTCCTCTGCTGTGATCAGTCGAAAGCGCTCCACCACGCTGTCGGCCGGACTACTGACGGCTCTGTGTCTCGCGGCCTCGACGCACGGCGCCCCCGCGGCCGCGGCCTCCTACCCGGTCAACCGCGCCGCCCTGACCCGCAGTCCCCTCTACACCTCCGGCAGGCTTCCCACGGCGGACTGCCCGGAGAAGCCCGTGACGCCGGGCAGCGTGAGCTCCGCCAGGAGGTACGTGCTGCCGCTGCTGGACTGCCTCGGCGAGGCGTGGAAGGCCCAGCTCGCCAAGGCGCGCATCCGCTTCTCCAAGCCCGGTGTGCAGTTCATCACCCGGCCGGGGCGCGTCTGCGGTCACAAGTGGCCGAAGAACGCCCAGGGGCTGTACTGCCCCTCGCAGCGGCGGATCGTCATCATGCTCGACAAGCACCTCACCGAGCAGGCCGAGGACCTGTTCCTGCTGGACGTGATCGCCCACGAGTACGGGCACCACGTGCAGAACCTGGCCGGCATCGAGGCGGCGTTCAACAGCCTGACCTACCGCGGCAAGCCGGAGTACTACGAGCAGTACCGCAGGCTCGAACTGCAGGCCGAGTGCCTCGCCGGGGCCTTCGTGGGCAGCATCTGGAACTCTCTGGACCGCACCTCCGACGACTGGGACTACCTGCTGGAGGCCACCCGCGAGAGCGGCGACGAGCGCGCGAAGGTGCGCGACCACGGCAAGGGACGCAACATCGCCAACTGGCTGAGCCGCGGCTTCAAGGCCGCCGGCCCCGGCGCCTGCAACACCTGGGCCGCCGGTGCCGCGATGGTGGCCTCCACCCCCGCCTAGCGCGGCGCCCCCGTGCCACTCGCGTGGCGCAGGTCAGGATCCGACGCGGGCGAGGGCGTCCAGCGGGTCGGCGAGCACCTGGGCGAACGCCAGCTCCGCCGCGCCCACCAGCGTGGTGTCCTCGCCGAGCAGCGGCGTGCGCAGGCGCAGGCTCTCACGGCAGGCGCGCAGCACGTCGGTGGTGATGCGGCTGCGCACCTGCGCCGCCGCGCCCAGGTAGATCTCGCGCAACATGCCGCCGAAGATGACGATCTCGGGGTTGAAGATGTTCACGAGGTTGGCCACGCCGAGGCCGAGCCAGTCGCCCACGCGCGCCAGCGCCTCCTGGGCGACGACGTCCCCCCGGTCGGCGACGTCGACGACGGCGCGCACGGCGTCGCGCCCGATCTGCGGGCCGAACCGGCCGGCCGCCTCCAGCAGCGCGCGCTCCCCCACCTCGGCCTCCAGGCAGCCGTGCGACCCGCAGCCGCAGGGCCGCCCGCCCGCGTTCACCACCATGTGGCCGACCTCGCCGCCGTAGCCGCCGTTCCCGCCGAGCAGCTGGCCTCCGGTGATGATGCCGCCGCCGATGCCGACGTCCCCGTGCAGGTAGATGAGGTCTCGGCATCCGACGCCGACCCCGCGCGCCTGCTCGGCGAGCGCGCCGAGGTTGGCGTCGTTGCCGACGGCGACCGGCACCCCGAGCCCGAGCCTGCGTTCGAGCTCCTCGCCCAGGGGGATGTCCGCCACGCCCAGGTTGGGGCTGAAGCGGACGAAGCCATCGGAACGGCGCACGCCACCGGCGAAGGCCGCGCCGGCGCCGACGCACACGGCGTCGGGACCGGTGTTCTTCAGCATCTGGCCGGTGAACGCGGCCAGGCGTTCCACCTCGTCCTCCATGACGAAGACGCCGCGCTCCCTGGTGGCCTCGCGCCGGTCGAGGACCACCCCGCCCAGCCCGACCCTGGCGGCCACCAGGCGGTCGACGCCGATGTCGAACGCGAGCACGTACACGCGCGCCGACTCGGGACGCACCACCAGCGAGGGGCGTCCCGCCTTGCCGGTCTCTCTCGGCAGCTCCTCCCGCACCAGCCCCGCCGCCGTCAGGTCCGCGGTGAGGGCCATGATGGTGCTGCGGTTGAGCCCCATCCTGGTGGTCAGCTCGGCACGGGAGGTCGGGCCGTCCAGGTGGACGTGGCGCAGCAGGACGCCGAGGTTGTGGCGCCGGATCTCCTCCTGTGAGGGGCCCGCGCGCATCATCGATGGTCCTTCGCCTGTTGCTCGTCCGGTCCGGGTGGGAGGTGAGGGGGCACCGGACCGTGGATCACCTCAGCCCAGAGGCTGCCGCCCGCTTACGGGACAGCGCGTCCACGCCCGCGGCCAGCAGCAGCACCAGCCCTGTCACGATGTACTTCACGCTGGCGCTGTAGCCCATCAGGCCCATACCGTTGTTGATCACCGCGACCACGGCGCCGCCGAGGATGGCGTCCAGCACCCTGCCCTTGCCGCCGAACAGGCTCGTGCCGCCGATGACGGCGGCGCCGACCGCGAACAGCAGCACGTCGCTGCCGCCCGTGCTGGGGTCGACCGAGCTGGCCTGGGACGCCAGGATGATGCCGCCGATCGAGGCCATGCCGGAGCAGATGACGAAGGCGCTGACCCTGATGCGGTCCACGTTGATGCCCGCCCGGCGGGCCGCCTCGGCGTTGCCGCCGACCGCGTAGATGTGGCGCCCGTAGGCGGTGCGGCGCAGGACGAACGTCCAGAAGATCAGCAGGGCGAGCACGATGGGCACGACGATCGGCACGCCCTTGAGCGACACGAGCAGCGCGTTGCGGCTGCGCTCGAGGTTGAGCGCGTAGACCGCGAGCCCGCCGAGGACCACCAGGGCGCCCACCCGGACGGCGATGAGGCCGAGCGGGTCGGCGGCGAGGCCGCGGCCGGCGCGGCGGCGCGCCCGCACGAGCTGGATGCCGGCGTACGCGACCACGCACACCGCGTACAGGATCCAGCCGAGGGCCGGCGGCAGGTACCTGTTCTCGATCGCGATGATGATCGGCTCGCGGATGGCGATGTTGTTGCCCTCGTTGACGAGCACCAGCAGCAGGCCCTGGAAACCGAGGAAGGCCGCCAGGGTCACCACGAACGACGGTATGCCGACTTTGGCGACCAGCGTGCCCAGCAGGAAGCCGATCAGCACGCCGGTGCCGATCGAGGCGGGGATCGCCACGTACCAGGGCAGGCCCTGGCTCGTCAGCAGGACCGCGAGCACCGCCGCGCAGACGCCGCTGGTGTACCCCGCGGAAAGGTCGATCTCACCGAGCAGAAGGACGAACACCAGCCCCATGGCGATCACGCTGATCGCGGCGCCCTGGGTGAACAGGTTGGCGAAGTTGATCGCCGAGAGGAACACCGGCCGCAGCCACGCGAAGGCCGCGCAGAGCACGAGCAGCCCGAGGATGGCGGGCAGCGCGCCCATGTCGCCGCCCCGCACCCGGCCGATGTAGGCCCGGAAGTTGCCGCCGATGCTCGGAGGCGGCGCGGCTGTCTTCTGACCGGGAAGCGTCGTCGTGCTCATGCGGTGACTCCGTTGAGGTTCTGCAGGCCGAGCTCGCCGCTGCGCCCGGAGGTGATCAGTTCGACGATCTGCGAGTGGGTGACGTCGGCCGTCTTCACCTGCGCGGCCATGCGCCCGAGGTAGAGCGCAGCGACGCGGTCGGAGACGGCGAAGACGTCGTTCATGTTGTGCGAGATGAGGATCACGGCCAGGCCGTTGTCGGCGAGGCGGCGCACCAGCTCCAGCACCTGGGCGGTCTGGGCGACGCCCAGCGCGGCGGTGGGCTCGTCCAGGATGACGACCTTGCTGTTCCACAGCACGGCCTTGGCGATGGCCACCGTCTGCCGCTGGCCGCCGGACAGGCTCGACACGAGCTGGCGGATCGACTTGACGGTGCGGACCGAGAGGCTGTCGAGCGTCTTGGCCGCCATCTCCTCCATCGTCGCCTCGTCCAGGACCAGGCCGCTCTTCTTCTCACGGCCGAGGAACATGTTCTGGACGATGTCGAGGTTGTCGCAGAGCGCGAGGTCCTGGTAGACGATCTCGATGCCGAGCTCGGCGGCGTCGCGGGGGCTGGTGACGTGCACCGGCCGGCCGTCGAACAGGAATTCCCCTGCGTCGCTGGCGTAGGTGCCGCCGATGCACTTGACCATGGTGGACTTGCCCGCGCCGTTGTCGCCGACCAGCGCGGTGACCTCACCGGCGTAGGCGGAGAAGGCGACATCGTGCAGGACCTGCACGGGACCGAAGCTCTTGTCGAGCCCGCGGATCTCCAGGACGGGTTGGGATGACACGTTGCTCCTCAGAGATTGACGGTACGCCACGCGCACCCCGGCGGGGAGGCCCCTTGTGGAGGCCTCCCCGGAGCGCGAGCCGTATCGGACCTGGGTCCTACTGGATCCCGGCCTCGGTGCACTTGTCGGCGTACTCGCCCTTGCACAGCTCTTCCTTGGTGACGAACCCGTCGGCGACGACGTCCTTGACGTTGTCGAAGGTGACCGACAGCGGGTCCAGCAGGACGGCGGGGACGTCCTGACCGGTCTGGGTGTCCTTGGTCGTGCCGCTGACGGTCGGCTTCTCGCCCTTGGCCAGGGCGACGGCCAGCTCGGCCGCGGCGTCCGCTTCCTTCTTGACCGCCTTGTAGACCGTCATGCACTGGTCACCGACGAGGATGTTCTGCAGGCCCTGGACGCCGGCGTCCTGCCCGGTGACCGGGACCTTGCCGTTGAGCTTCTGCTTCTTGAGCACGGTGATGGCCGCGTTGCCCAGGTTGTCGTTGGCGGCGAGGACGCCGCCGATCTTGGACTCGGAGGTCAGCATCTGCTCGAAGATCGTGCCGGCCTTCACCGGGTCCCAGTCGGGAACGGACTGGTCGGGGCCCTTCTGGTACTCGCCCGCGTCGTACTTGGGCTTGAGGACGCCGTCGTAGCCCTCCTTGAACTGCGTCGCGTTGTTGTCGGTGGGCGAGCCGTTCAGCTCGGCGACGATGGGCTTCTCGACCTTCTTGTCGGTCAGGCACTTCACCAGGCCTTCGCCCTGCAGCTGGCCGACCTTGACGTTGTCGAAGCTGACGTAGTACGAGGCGCCGCCGCCGAGCGTCAGGCGGTCGTAGTCGATGACCGGGACGCCCTGCGCCTTGGCCTTGTCGATGACGGCCTTGCCGGTGCCGCTGTCCAGGTTGACGATCAGCAGCACCGTGGCGCCGTTGGTGATCATCTGGTCCGCGATGGTCTGGAACGCGGTCTTGTCGTTCTGCGCGTTCTGGATGTCGTAGGCCACCCCGGCGGTCTTGAACGCCTCTTCGAGGTACTTGTGGTCCGCGGTCTCCCAGCGGGGGGAGGACTTGCTGTCGGGGAGGATGACACCGATCTTGCCGGGCTTGGCGGCCTCGGACGACGAGGCGGCGCCGCTCGGGGCCGCCTCGGTGCCACCGCTGTCGCCCCCGCAGGCGGTGAGACCGAGAGACAGTGCCGCCGCGGCGGCGGTCAGGCCGAGGATCCCTTTGCGCATGGGTGCACCGGGTCCTTTCTACAGAGATGGCCACTGACGGCGTGGCACAGGGGGTCTGTTTGGGAGGTGCCCGGCCGAGCTCTGGCCGGGGAGATCACGGCCGTGACCGGGTCTCGGGTTTGGCCGTTGTTTGAATGTTGTTTGCGGCAACGTATTCCGTCCCACGTCCGGATGCCAGACCTGAGGCGGCCTAAGTTTGTTGTCGCCGGTAACAATCGGGAAACGTGCCCTTAACTGGCCAGGCTCTGCCCTATCAAGACAAGGGCTGACATGGTCGCTACCGCGAGGATTCCGGCCCTGACCCGCCCGCCGTCCAGGAACCGCCGCAGGGGGCCGGACGCCGCGAAGCCGGCGATCATGAACGGGATCAGCACCGCTCCGGCCAGCGCCGATCGGGCGGGCAGCTTGCCGACGACGGCGAGCAGCCCGAGGCTCTGCCCGGCGGACAGGACGAAGTACAGGGCGAGCGTCGCGCGGATCTGCGGCCCCTTGGCGTGCTGGTAGACGATGCCCATGGGCGGGCCGCCGATGCCGGTCGCCGTGCCGGTGACGCCGGACACGAACCCCGCGCCGGCCAGCGTGGCCCCGTTGCGCGGGATCGCCACCGACGAGGCGGTGACCGCCACCGCGACCAGCACCATGACGCCGACGAGGACGCCCAGCGCCTGGGTGCTGACGTACACGACGACGAACGCGCCGACGGCGCTGCCGGGCAGCCGGCCGAGGAGCGCGTACGCCAGCCCTCTCCAGTCGATCGTGCGCCATTCGGCGGCCAGGGTGAACAGCGGCAGCGTGAGGTTGACGATCTGGACGGCCCCCGGCATCACGGTCGGGTCGAGCACCGCGATGATCGGCGCCGCCACCAGCCCGAGCCCGAAACCGACCCCTCCTTGCACGACGGCGCCGACGAACACCGCCAGCCCGCCGATCAGTACATAGAACACCTCAACGCCCATGCGTCGCACAGTAGACGGGGGCCGCCCACCTGGCGCAACGGGTTATCGGCGGACCGGAATCGAGTCTCCGGGCGGCGGGGAGGCCCGTGCGCCGCCCGGCCCGTGGGCCGGGCGGCGGAGCTCAGCTCTTGGCGAGCAGCGAGCGCAGGACGTACTGCATGATGCCGCCGTGGCGGTAGTACTCCGCCTCGCCGGGCGTGTCGATGCGCACGACGGCCTGGAACTCCTTGTCCCCCGCCTTGACCGTGACGGTGGCCGGCGTGGAGCCCGCGTTGAGCTGCTCGACACCGGTGATGTCGAAGGTCTCCTCGCCCGTGAGACCGCGCGAGGCGGCGCTCTCGCCCTCGGGGAACTGCAGCGGCAGCACGCCCATGCCGATCAGGTTCGAGCGGTGGATGCGCTCGTAGGACTCGGCGATCACTGCGCGGACGCCGAGCAGCGCCGTGCCCTTGGCCGCCCAGTCGCGCGAGGAGCCCGAGCCGTACTCCTTGCCGGCCAGCACGACCAGCGGGATGCCGGCCGCCTGGTAGTTCACCGAGGCGTCGTAGATGGCCGAGACCGGGCCGCCCTCTTCGGTGAAGTCGCGGGTGAAGCCGCCCTCGGTGCCCGGCGCGATCTGGTTGCGCAGGCGGATGTTGGCGAAGGTGCCCCTGATCATCACCTCGTGGTTGCCACGGCGGGAGCCGTAGGAGTTGAAGTCCTTGAGCTGGACGCCGTTGGCCTTGAGGTACAGACCCGCGGGCGAGTCGGCCTTGATCGAACCGGCCGGGGAGATGTGGTCGGTGGTCACCGAGTCGCCGAGCAGCGCGAGCACGCGGGCCCCGGCGATGTCGGTCACCGGCTCGGGCTTGCTCGGCATGCCGTCGAAGTACGGCGCCTTGCGCACGTAGGTCGAGGCCGGGTCCCACTCGAAGGTGTCGCCGGTCGGGATCGGCAGCGACCGCCAGGTGTCGTCGCCCTTGAACACGTCGGCGTAGTCGCGCCGGAACATGTCCTCGCCGATGGAGGAGCCGACCACCTCCGAGATCTCCTCCATGGACGGCCAGATGTCCTTGAGGAACACCGGCTCGCCGCCGGTGCCGGTGCCGAGCGGCTCGGTGTCCAGGTCGATGTCCATCGTGCCGGCCAGGGCGTAGGCGACGACCAGCGGCGGGGAGGCCAGGTAGTTCATCTTGACGTCGGGGTTGATGCGGCCCTCGAAGTTGCGGTTGCCGGACAGCACCGCGGTGACGGCCAGGTCGTTGTCCTGGACGGCGGCCGAGATCTCCTCCGGAAGCGGGCCGGAGTTGCCGATGCACGTGGTGCAGCCGTAGCCGACCAGGTTGAACCCGAGCTTGTCCAGGTAGGGCGTCAGGCCCGAGCGCTCGAAGTAGCCGGTGACGACCTGCGAGCCGGGCGCCAGGGAGGTCTTCACCCACGGCTTGCGGGTGAGGCCCTTGTCCACGGCGTTCCTGGCGAGCAGCGCCGCGCCGATCATGACGTAGGGGTTGGAGGTGTTGGTGCAGGAGGTGATGGCGGCGATCACCACGGCCCCGTGGTCGAGCTCGAAGGAGCCGCCGTCGGCGAGGCTCACCGGGACGGGGCTGTTCGGCCGGTCGAGCGTCTCGGCGGCCGGCGCCGCGGCGTGCGGCCTGTCCTGCCGCTTGTCGTGCCCGTCGGCCTGGGCGTTGGAGGCCGGCGCGTCGGAGGCGGGGAAGGACTCCTTGCCCTCCTCGTCCGCGCCCTCGTCGTCGGGGACGAAGACGCGCACGTCACGGCGCCAGGTCTCCTTGGCCGAGGTCAGCGCGATGCGGTCCTGCGGGCGCTTGGGCCCGGCGATGGAGGGGACGACCGTCGACAGGTCCAGCTCGATGTACTCGGAGAAGACCGGCTCGGCGGACGGGTCGTGCCAGAGCCCCTGCTCCTTGGCGTAGGCCTCGACCAGGGCGACCTGCTCGGCGGGGCGGCCGGTGAGCTTGAGGTACTTCACCGTCTCGCCGTCGATCGGGAAGATCGCGCAGGTGGAGCCGAACTCGGGGCTCATGTTGCCGATCGTCGCGCGGTTGGCCAGCGGCACCGCGGCGACGCCGTCGCCGTAGAACTCCACGAACTTGCCGACGACGCCGTGCTGCCGGAGCATCTCGGTGATGCGCAGCACCAGGTCGGTGGCGGTCGCCCCGGCCGGCAGCTCGCCGGTCAGCTTGAAGCCCACCACCCGGGGGATCAGCATGGAGATCGGCTGGCCGAGCATCGCGGCCTCGGCCTCGATGCCGCCGACGCCCCAGCCGAGCACGCCGAGGCCGTTCTCCATGGTGGTGTGGGAGTCGGTGCCGACGCAGGTGTCGGGGTAGGCGGCGAGCACCGCCTCGCCGCCGGTCTCGGCGTTTCGCGTCATCACGACCCGGGCGAGGTGCTCGATGTTCACCTGGTGCACGATGCCGGTGCCCGGCGGGACGACCTTGAACTCGTCGAACGCCGTCTGGCCCCACCGCAGGAACTGGTAGCGCTCGTGGTTGCGCTCGTACTCGCGCTCGACGTTGCGCCGGAAGGAGTCGGGGCCGCCGAAGAAGTCGACGATGACCGAGTGGTCGATGACCATCTCGGCCGGCGCCAGCGGGTTGATCTTCGCGGGGTCGCCGCCCAGGTCGCGCACGGCCTCGCGCATGGTGGCGAGGTCGACGACGCAGGGCACGCCGGTGAAGTCCTGCATGATCACGCGCGCGGGCGTGAACTGGATCTCCACGCTGGGGGCCGCCGCCGGGTCCCAGCCGCCGAGGGCGCGGATGTGGTCGGCCGTGATGTTGGCGCCGTCCTCGGTGCGCAGCAGGTTCTCAAGAAGGATCTTCAAGCTGTACGGGAGGCGCGCCGACCCCTCGACGGCGTCCAGCCGGTAGATCTCGTATGCCGCGTCACCGACGCGGAGGGTGTCACGGCTGCCGAAGCTGTTCGCGGACACGGAGACTCGCCTCCCTCATTTCACGCTCATCGCCACTGATGATGGGTCGCAGACTGTGCCTGGTTCGCCCCATAGATCCTGCCGCACCGGTGGAGTGCCGCCGCCAGTCGGGTCGGCTCAGCCACGTCCGCTCGCACGGATCTCTCGACATCAAGATATCGCCTGACATATCTCGACATCAAGTTACTTCAAAGTAACATGGGGCCGCGGCCGGGATCGGGGACGGCGCGAGGACGGACGGCCGTCTCGGGAGGAGGCGCGTGCGGCCTAGAGGGACGGCATGAGCCGCGCGGCGAACAGGCCGATCACGATCACCGACAGCACCGGGCCAAGGATCTTGATCTCGAACGCCCTGCCGGTCTTGATGCCGATCTTCCACGGCAGCAGCCACCGGTGCCGCAGCGGCCACAGCACCGGGCATCCGCGCTCGGTCAGGCAGTCGCCGACGACGTGCGCGAGGCAGCCGAAGGTGATCGCGAAGCCCAGCCACAGGTATCCGACGTGGGCGGAGCGGAGCAGGATGAACGCCATGGCGGTGAGGCCGATGTTGACCATCGCCGAGGTGATGGTCTTGCCGGGAATGCCGATGCCCACCGCCCTCAGCGCGAGGCCGATCATCAAGATCACCACGATGTCGCGCCCGATGGGAAAGCGGTCGGCGAGCAGGTGCGCGCCGAGGCCGGCGGCGATCGCGAACACCAGCGAGTGGGTCGCGTGCCGGTGGCCGCCGCTGGCCCAGTTGACCGCCTTGCTCAGCACCCAGGTGGCCGGTCCGAACGTCTGGGCGATCGTCGCGTGCGGATGGTCGAGATCGGGCAGCATCGCCGCCCCCGCGCACACCAGGGCGCCGGCGACCACCTCGGCCGGGGACAGCGCGTTGGCCACGATCGGCGTCAGGTCGCCGGTGAGCCCGGACAGCGCCGTCAGGCCCGGCAGCGCGACGAGGCCGGGAGCGACCAGCAGCCAGGCCGCCGCTCCGCTCAGCGCGTGTGTATGCCCCATCATGCGTAGATCACGATGCGGCACCCTACGGCAAAACCCCCGTCAAACGGCGGAGGTGTCCTGCCCGGCATGCGGCGTGTCGCCTCGCGTCCGGCCATGCGGTCAGCACATCAGCGGCCCTGAAAAAAAGAAAAGGACGGGGCCGTTCCGCTCCAAGAGCACCCCCCAGCCCTCTCAGAGCGGAACGACCCGTCCGACTCCTGATAACGCTCGCATCTCGGCATGTGTTCCCCGGTGAGCGTGATGTGCGTCACTCATTTCGCGGCCTCCGCGCCACGGTGGCCGCCGGCCGCCCCCGCGGCCCCACCCCACGGCCGTCCGGCGGCCTCTCCGCACGTCTTCTCAAGGGTTGCTCTTAGAACGTTCGCGATATATCTTTGAAGCATCGAGAACGGTCGACGGTCGATCGTCACGAGAGGAGAGCGCGATGACGGCATTCGCGATGGGCGACGCGCCCTGGGGATTCCCGCACGGCATGAGACACCCGACGCTCGGCGCCCTGGGCGCCATCGCCGCCTTGCGGCAGGCCCATCACCACCACCACGGCCGGCACGGCGACGACGAGGACGGCCCGGGCCAGGACCGCCGCCACCGGGGCTCCCGGGGCGGCCGCAGAGGGCCGGGCCCCTGGGACTTCGGCCCGGGGCCGTTCCGGCCGGGCTTCCCGTTCGGGTTCGGCGGCGGCCGGCCGCCGTTCGGCAGAGGCGGGCGCAAGGCCAAGCGCGGCGACGTCCGCGCCGCGATCCTGGCGCTGCTGGCCGAGGAGCCGCGCAACGGCTACCAGATCATCCAGGCGATCGCCGAGCGCAGCGAGGGCGGCTGGAAGCCCAGCCCCGGCGCGGTGTACCCGGCGCTCCAGCAGCTCGCCGACGAGGGGCTCGTGCGGGCCGAGGAGACCGAGGGCCGCAAGACCTTCCAGCTCACCGAGGCGGGCCTGGCCTACGTGGCCGAGCACCCCGACGAGGTGCGCTCCCCATGGGAGGAGATGACGCCGAACCTCGAGGAAGGCGTCTACGAACTGTTCGATCTGAGCCGCCAGGCCGCCGCGGCGCTCTTCCAGATCGCGCAGACTGGGAGTGACGCCCAGGTCGTCCAGGCGAAGGCCATCCTGGCCGACACCCGGCGCAAGCTCTACCAGATCCTGGCCGACGGCGACACCCCGGAGGAGTGAGCCTCGATGACATCGCGGGACGATCTGCGCATCGGCGACGCGGAGCGCGACGAGGTGGCGGCCGCCCTGCGCGAGCACTTCGCGCAGGGCCGGCTCACCCACGAAGAGCTTGACGAGCGGCTCGACACGGCCCTCGCCGCCCGCACCGCGGGCGAACTGCGGCAGGTGACGGCCGACCTTCCCGGGTCCGCCGCCCACCGCTCCGCCGCGCAGGGCCGCGCTCCCGCGATGGAGGGCCACCACGGCCCATGGCCCGGCCCATGGGGGGGCCGGGCCGGCCTGCGGCCCGGCGACGGCCACGGGCCTCAGGGGTGGCCGGGCGGCGGCTGGCCGCCGCCGCAGGCCGGCCCGGCGGTCTGGGCCGAGCACATGGCCGCCGTCCGCCGTGAGCACATGGGCCGGCGGGGCCGGCGCCACGGCGGGCCGCCGGTACCGCTCGTGATCCTCGCGGTCGTCCTGATCGCCGCCGTGGTCTCCGGGTCCGTGGCGCCGATCTTGGGGGTGCTGAAGGTGCTGTTCCTCATCTGGATCGTCATGGCCGTGCTGGGGCTGGCCCACCGCCGCCACCACCGCCGGCCGCGCGTCGGCCGCCGCCTCTGAGCCGGCCGCGCCCCGCCGTCGCCGTGCCGGCCGCCCCGGCGTCATGAGCCGGCGACACCCCGGCGTTGCGAGCCGGCGACACCCCGGCGTTGCGAGCCGCCGACGCCCCTCGTTTCGAGCCGGTGACGCCCCGGCCGCCGCACCGGCGAGCCGGGCGCGTCACCGGCTCGCCGGGCTCGTGACGCCACGGGACGCGCCTCCACGGGAACGTTCCGCGGACCGGCCGCGCGCGGCCGCTTCGCGATTTGGGCCTTGACGCCTCCAGTCAGCCGTTTCATGATCGGCCTGTCTTCCCGACCGTCGTCATTCCCGGGTTTCGGCTCGCGCACGTCCGGGCATGGTGGCGCACGTTGCCCGCGATCAGGGCGCCGCCGGCCTCGTGGAACCGCCACGGGCTCCGCACCCGACGACGAGGAGTGGTTCATGGGCCCGGTCACGGAAAATCATCTCGATGGCCGTGTTCTCCAGCGGGCCCGCGACGTCGACGCGGTCGTCCTGCCCCCAGAGGCGTACGGCCCCGAGTTCAGGGCTGCCTACGAGAGCGCCCAGGGCGTGGTGTGGAAGCTCGAACGCGCCCAGCACTTCCACGAGCCCTACGAGCCGAGCTGGCAGGCCATGGTCGCCGGCGATTGGGAACGTTCCCTGCGCCTCATCGATGAGTCGCGCGGCACCCTGGCCGCCGACTACGCCGGCTACGCCGAGTTCCGGCGGGTCCGCGTCGTCGAGACGCCGCTCTCCCCCTATATGCAGTGGGAGCTGCACGTGCTCGCCGCGCGCGCCGACGCCGGCGAGCGGGTGCGCGTGGTGCCCGCCTCGGCCGTCCGCGACCTCGAGCGTCCCGCGCCGCTGCCCGAGCTGCTCGTCTTCGAGTCCGACCTGATGTACGAGGTGCTCTACGACGCCACCGGCGCGCACCTCGGCGGGCGACGCATCACCGAGCCCGGCACCGTCGGGGCGTGCCTGGCCACCGTGGCGGCGCTGTACGAGCAGGGCGAGGACCTCGTGGCGTATTTCCGGCGCGAGGTGCTCCCCCTCCCCGCCCCGCGGCCCCTCACCTCGCGCCCGCGCCCGGTGCCGTCCGCCTGACCGCGCCGCCCGACGCGGACCGCGCGACCAGGCGTCCCGGCACGGGCCACGATCCGACGTCCGGTCCAGCCCGTGATCAGGCGTCCGGTCCAGCCCGTGAGCACGCATCCGGCATGGGCCGAAGCCGGGCATCCCGTCCAGGCCGTGAGCAGGCGTTCGGCGCCGGCCGGGGTCAGAGGCGGGGGTCGACGGGCTCGGATTCCAGGGCGAGGACGGCGAAGACCGCCTCGTGCACCCGCCAGAGCGGCTCGCCGCCCGCCAGGCGCGCCAGCGCCTCCATGCCGAGCGAGTGCTCGCGCAGCGCCAGCGACCGCTTCTTGCCCAGGAAGCGGCCGCGCAGCTCGTCCAGGCTCTCGGTGTAGTCGGGCCCGTAGATGATCCGCAGGTACTCCTGCCCGCGCACCTTGACGCCCGGCTGCACGCGGCCGGCCGTGGGATGGGCGGGTTTGACCACCATCCCCTCGCCTCCTTCGCCGGTGAGCGCCTCCCACCACGCGGTGGCAGCCTCCCGCGACTCCTGCGAGCCCGTCGAGACGAAGACGTGCCTGGTCTGTGTGATGAGGTCGCCGGACAGCCGGGCCAGCGCCGACAGGTGCCAGGCGTGCGGCTCCTCCCCCGCGGTCGCCCGCCCCTCCACCGCCAGGATCTGGAACGGCGCGAAGCGCACCCCCGTCAGGCCGGACACCGGCCCGCAGTAGCGCGCGTAGGCGTCCCTGAACAGCGTCGCGTTCCGCGCGCGCCGCCGGGTGCGGTCCATGACGTCCTCCACGGCGAGGCCCCGCCGGGCGGCGGCGTCGAGCGCGGCGACCGCCTCGGGGAGCGCCGCGCGCGCCGCCGCCCCCACGGCCGCGTACTGCTCGCGGATCAGCCCGCCGGCCTTCGCCGACCAGGGCAGCAGCTCGCCGTCGAGCACGATCCAGTCGGTGCGCAGCTCCTCCCACAGCCCCGCCGCCGACACCGCGTCCCGCAGCCCGTCCACCAGGCCGGCCATGAGCGCGGGGTCGTCGAAGAACGGACGCCCGGTGCGGGTGTGCACGATGCCGAGGCTCCCGTCGCCGACGCCGAACCGCGCGGCGGCGGCCCGCGGGGTGCGGGCGAGGACGGCGACGGCGCGCGATCCCATGTGCTTCTCCTCGCACACGACCTCGGCGACGCCCGCGCGGTGGAACTCCTCGAAGGCCTCGGCGGGGTGCTCGAGGTACCCCGGAAGCGGCGAGGTGTCCGCCGGGGCCATGGTCGGGGGCAGGTAGACCAGCCAGCGCGGGTCCACGGCGAACCGGCTCATGATCTCCAGCGCGGCGGCCGCGTTCTCCTCGCGGACCTTCACCTTGCCGCCCGCGCGGGTCTCGACGTACCGGGTGCCCTGGACGTCGGTGATGTCCAGCACGCCTGGATCGCGCCGCGCGGCTGCCGCGAGCGGGCGGACCGGCTCGTACCAGACCTGCCGCGCCGGCACCGCGGCCAGCTCGCGCTCGGGGTAGCGCAGCGCGGTGAGGCTGCCGCCGAACACGCAGCCGGTGTCAAGGCAGATCGTGTTGTTGACCCATTCGGGCTCGGGGATCGGGGTGTGGCCGTAGACGACCACGGCCCGGCCCCGGTAGTCGCCGGCCCACGGGTAGCGCACCGGCAGGCCGTACTCGTCGGTCTCGCCGGTCGTGTCGCCGTACAGCGCGAAGGAGCGCACCCGGCCGGAGGCGCGGCCGTGGTAGGCCTCTTTCAGGCCGGCGTGCGCCACGACGAGCCGGCCGCCGTCGAGCTGGTAGTGGCTGATCAGCCCGTCCATGAAAGCCCGCGCCGCCTCGCGGAACTCCTCCGGCTCGGCGGCGAGCTGCTCGAGCGACCGTTCGAGGCCGTGCGACACCGTGACCTTGCGGCCGTTCAGCGCCCGGACGAGCTTGTTCTCGTGGTTGCCCGACACGCACAGCGCCGTTCCGGCCGCGACCATGCCCATGACCAGCCGCAGCACTCCCGGCGAGTCGGGGCCCCGGTCGACCAGGTCGCCCACGAAGACGGCCGTCCTGCCCCGCGGGTGCGCGGCCCCCACCGGCCGCCCCGCCTCGTCGCGGCGCAGCTCCCAGCCCAGCGCGGTGAGCAGGTCCTCCAGTTCGGCGCGGCAGCCGTGCACGTCGCCGACCAGGTCGAACGGGCCGGTGAGCTCGCGGCGGTCGGTCCAGGCCTTCTCGCGGACGATCGTCGCGGCGTCGATCTCCTCGCCGCGCAGCACGTGGACCCGCCGGAACCCGTCCCTGGAGATCTTGGACAGCGAGCGGCGCAGGTCCTTGCGCTGCCGGGTGATCACGTGCGGGCCGAAGTCGCGCTCGGGGCGCAGCGCGTTCCTGGCCACCGCGACGTCCTCGGGCACGTCGAGCACGATCGCGTCCACCAGCACGTCGTGGCTCCTGGCCAGCTCGACGAGCTTCTTGCGGGCCTCCCACTGGACGTTGGTGGCGTCCACGACGGTGAGCAGCCCGCGACGCAGGCGGGTGCCGACGATGTGGTTCAGCACGTCGAAGGCGTCCGCGGTCGCGGCCTGGTCGTTCTCGTCGTCGGCGACCAGGCCCCGGCAGAAGTCCGAGGAGACGACCTCGGTGGGCAGGAAGTGCTTGCGGGCGAAGGTCGACTTGCCGCTGCCCGACACCCCCACCAGCACCACCAGCGACAGCGCCGGAACACCGATCTCAGTCACGGCTGAACACCCCCATCTGCGTCGGCGCGCCCATCTCGGGATCTTCCTCGCCGACGGGCAGGTGCGCGACGCGGTATCCGTATTCGCGGCAGACGTCCTGCGCCCAGGCGGCGAACTGCGCGCGGGTCCACTCGAAGCGGTGGTCGGGATGCCGCATGCCGGTCAGGAACTCGTAGCGCACGTTGTACTCGCTGTTCGGCGTGGTGACGACCACCACGCGGGGCCTGGCCGCGCCGAAGACCACCTGTCCGAGCGCGGCCAGCCGTGGCGGGTCCACGTGCTCGATGACCTCCATCAGCACGGCCGCGTCGTATCCGGCGAACCGGGCGTCGGTGTAGGTCAACGCGGCCTGGAAGAGCTCCAGCCGGCCTCTGCGCGCCTCGGGCATGCGGTCGAGCCTGAGGCGGCGGGCGGCCAGGGCGAGCGCCCGCGCCGACACGTCCACCCCGGTCACGCGGGTGACCTCGGAGCTCGCCAGCAGTTCGGCGAGCAGTTGCCCGGAGCCGCAGCCGAGGTCGATGACGGTGCGGGCCCCCGCCTCGGCGAGCACCCCGGCCACCGCCCGCCTGCGGGCCAGGCTCAGCGGCACCGGCGCGCCTGCAGGCGTCACCTCAGCGGCAGGCGGCACCTCATCGGCGGGCGGCACCTCCTTACCGAACGGCACCTCCTCGGCGGGCGGCACCTTCTCACCGGGCGGTGCCGGCGCCTCGGCCGCCGCCTCCTCCTCGACCGGGGGCTCCAGATCCTCCTCGACGTCGTCGCCGAGTTCGGCCAGGCGCGCGAACGCCTCCCGGGTCAGGCCCGCCCGGCGGCCGAGGTAGCGACGGGTGATCGACGCGCGCTCAGGATGGGACGCCAGCCACCCCTCCCCCGCGCGGATCAGCTTGTCCACCTCGTCGGAGGCCATCCAGTAGTGCTTGGCGTCGTCGAGCACCGGGAGCATGACGTAAAGCTGGTTCAGCGCGTCCGCCAGCCGGACCGCGCCGCGCAGCACGAGCCGCACGTAGCGCGAGTCGCCCCACTCGGGGAAGCCCTCGTCGAGCGCGATGGCCCGCGCCTCCACCTGCCAGCCGAGCGGCTCGAACAGCCCCCGCGCCGTCTCCGGCCCGCCCCGGCACGGCATCGCGGGGATGACGATCTCCAGGTCGATCGGCCCGGCGGCCAGCTCAGGACGCGACGCGCAGTGGCCGGAGCGCGCGGTGCGGAAGACGTCGGCGAGCGCCACCGCGAGCATCGAGGAGGCCGCGTACGGACGGTCGTTGACGTACTGGCCCAGGCTGAAATCGGGCGAGGACCGGCCGCGCGAGCGCACCAGGCGAATCGGGTCCACCTCGAGCAGCAGCGCGGCCGTGCAGCGCTCCGCGGCGGCCTCGGGGTAGAAGACCCGGGCGACGCCGAAGGACTGGCCGAACTCCTGGACCCGGTCGGGGTGCTTGTGGAGCAGGAAGCCGAGATCGGTGGCCGGTCGCGTGGTCGTCGAGATGGTCAGCAGCACGCTGCCCGATCTTTCACCATAAACGACCCACCGGCCACCGATTTCGGCCGCGGCGCGGGCACCGGGCGGCGCGCTCAGACGTGCGGCATGACCTCGGCGGCGACCAGTTCGAGGTGGTCGAGGTCGGACAGGTCCAGGAGTTGCAGGTACAGGCGCTCGCAGCCGGCCTCGGCGAACCGGCCGATCTTGTCGACGATCTCCTGCGGCGTGCCGGCGAGGCCGTCGCGCCGCAACTCGCCGGCCTCCCGGCCGATGGCCGCCGCCCTGCGGGCGATCTCGGCCTCGTCGGCGCCCGCGCACAGCACCTGCGCGGCCGAGAAGACGATCGGCTCGCGTCCGACGGCCGAGCACGCCTCGCGCACCCGGTCGTAGGCCGCCGCGGTGTCCTCCAGCCCGTGGAAGGGCACGTTGTACTCGTCGGCGAACCGGGCGGCCAGCCGGGGCGTGCGCTTGGCGCCGGTCCCACCGATGATCACCGGCGGGCGGGGGCTCTGGGCGGGCTTGGGCAGCGCCGGCGAGTCGGCGACGCGGTAGTAGGCGCCCTCGAAGGAGTAGGTGTCGCCCGGCTTGGTGGTCCACAGCCCCGTGATGATCTCCAGCTGCTCCTCGAAGCGGGCGAACCTCTCGCCGAGGGGCGGGAAGGGGATGCCGTACGCCTTGTGCTCGGCGTCGAACCAGCCCGTGCCGAACCCGAACTCGACGCGTCCGCCGCTCATCTGGTCCACCTGCGCGACGCTGATCGCCAGCGGGCCGGGCAGGCGGAAGGTCGCCGCCGTGACCAGCGTGCCGAGGCGGATCGTCTCGGTCTCGCGGGCGAGCGCCGCCAGCGTCACCCACGAGTCGGTGGGCCCGGGTCCGGGATCTCCGTCCCCCATGCGCAGGTAGTGGTCGGAACGGAAGAAGGCGTCGAATCCGAGCCGCTCGGCGGCCTGGGCCACGTGGAGCTGGTCCTCGTAGCCGGCCCCCTGCTGAGGCTCGATGAAGATCCTTAATCTCATATGCCCATTATCCCGGCATCGCGCGATGCATCTTCTGGGTGGGATAGGGGTTCGGACGGACCCCGCATCCGGGTAAGAAAACGCCCATGGGGGGACTTCCTACCTACACGCCGATGCTCGCCCAGCTGGGGACGCTTCCCCCGCCGAGCGAGGACGCCGGCTGGGGCCACGAGATGAAGTGGGACGGCGTGCGCGCCCTCGCCTATGTCGAGAACGCCGCCCTCCGGCTCATCTCGCGCAACGGCAAGGAGGTCACGGTCGCCTACCCCGAGCTGTACGCGCTGGCCGGCGCGGTCGGCGGCCACGACGTCGTGCTGGACGGCGAGATCGTCGCCTTCGACGACGCCGGCCGCCCGAGCTTCTCGGCCCTGCAGCCGCGCATGCACCAAAGACGCGAGGAGCGGGTGCGCAAGCTGGCCCGGACGATCCCCGTGACGTTCATGCTGTTCGACATCCTGCACATCGGCACGCGGTCCTCGGTCAACCTGCCCTACGTCGAGCGCAGGGAGCTGCTGGAGAGCGTGGTGACCCCCGGCGCGCGCTGGCAGGTGCCCGCCTGGTTCCACGACGACGGCGCGCACGCCATGGAGCTGAGCCGGCAGCTCGGCATGGAGGGCATCGTCGCCAAACGGCTGCACTCGCCCTACCGTCCCGGCCGCAGGTCCCCGGAGTGGACCAAGATCAAGAATTTCCGCGCCCAGGAGGTCGTCATCGGCGGCTGGTCGGCCGGGCGGGGGCGCAGATCTTCGACGATGGGCTCGCTGCTGGTCGGCGTGTACGAGGCCGGACGGCTGGTCTACGCGGGCAACGTCGGCACCGGGTTCACCGAAGAGACGCTGCGCGAGCTGGGAGAGGTGATGGCGCCGCTGGTGCGGCCCGCCAGCCCGTTCGCCGACCTCGTGCCCCGCGAGCAGGCCAGGGGCGCCCACTGGGTCGATCCGGTGCTGGTCGGCGAGGTGCAGTACGCCGAGTGGACCCACGACCGGCGGCTGCGCCATCCGTCCTGGCGCGGGCTGCGCGACGACAAGGCCCCCGCCGAGGTCCGGCGCGAGGGAGAACCCCCGCAACTGGCGGGCTGACCCTGGGGCCTGACGACGGGGTCGGCTCAGTCCTGGCGGCGGGCTCCGGCCTGGGGCATGACGACGAGTTCGACCAGTTCGTCCAGGTCCACGTACGACGCCACCTCGGCGACCGAACGGCAGTAGGCGACCAGCACCCCGTACTGGCGCACCCGCAGCAACGTCCGCCCGTCCAGCCTGATCGGCTCGACCTCGTACCCCTGGCCCCCCACCCAACGTGACATGCCGGAAGGATAAGAAACCGCACGTCAAAGCACTGCAAAGCACGACGGGTGGCGCGGAGATCGGAGTACGGCCCCCGCGACGGCCGAACCGCCGCGAGGGTCCGCGCCATGGTGGCGCCGCTCGTCGCCCGGCGGGGAGGCGGAGGGCTTCACGCCCTGCCAGGCGAGCGGGCGGCGCGGGACGCTACGGCGCCCGGTAGCCCAGCGAATAGGCGCCGGAACCGCTGGCGGCGTTCACCCGGTAGCGGTAATAACCGGGCGTGCCGGTGTAGCTGATCCTCTCGTCCGGGTTCGGTCCCGCGGCCGAGGCGACGGTGACCCAGTTGAAGCCGTTCCACTTCTGCAGGTAGAGATCGAAGTCGGTGCCGTCGGGACCGTCCAGGCAGGCCGAGTGCACCCCGCTCACGATCGAGCGGTAGTAGAGGTTGCCCGGCTGGTAGGCGTTCCCACCGCGGGCCAGGACGCCGGTGACGGTGCGCGGGTAGCCGGTGCAGGTGCCCGTGGTCGGCGGCGGCGGGTTGCCGGCGGTGGTCACCAGGCTCAGGCCGTAGGTGGTGAGGATCTCGTTGACGGGCTGGAAGTAGGTGGTGCCGCCCGAAGTGCAGTCACCGGAGCCGCCGGAGGTGACCCCCTGGGCCTGGTCGACGGCGATGAAGGAGCCGCCGGAGTCGCCGGGCTCGGCGCAGACGTTGGTCCGGGTGAGCTCGAAGATGTTGCCCTGAGGGTAGGTGACGCTGGTGTTGCGCTGCTGGATGGTGCCGCAGTGCCAGTCGGTGGTGGATCCGGACCGGCAGACGGAGGAGCCCTCGATGGCCTCCCTTGATCCTGCGACGCTGACCACGCCGCCGCTGCCGTTGTTCACCCATGGCCTGGGCGTCCAGTTGCCGTTGACGCTGACCCAGGAGAAGTCGCTGCCGGGGAAGGTCGACGCCTGGAAGGTGCCCTGGGCGACCCGGTTGAAGCCGGAGGTGGACTGGCCCGCCGTACCGCAGTGACCGGCGCTGACGAACCCCGGCTGCGTGCCGCGGAGGACCGAGAAGCCGATCGAGCAGCGGGCCGAGGTGCCGATGTAGTAGGCGTCGCCGCCCACCAGGTCGTAGAGGGGCCGGGGGCGCTCGGTGGACGGCACCACCCGCACCGCGGCCACGTCCACGCCGATGCCCTTGATGACGTCCAGGGCCTTCCCCGGCTCCTCGGACAGGACCGTGACGCTGTTGGTGCGCACGTCGATGTAGCGCACGCTGCCCACGGTGGGGGGATGGGCGGGCAGGGCGGCGTCGAGCTTGTTCTTGACCGTGTTGAGGTCGGCCAGCGACCGGGGGACGACCTCCGCGCGGGCGCCCGCCGCGAGGATCTGGGGGATGTCGGCGGACTTGGTGGTGGCGACCGAGAGGGTCTGCGCGATGGTTCCCGAGAGCCAGGAGCCGCCGTAGCGGTTACCGAGCCTGCGGGCGAGCTGCGCCGCGATCGGCGTCAGCCGGATCTCGTTGAGCAGGCGCGCCTGGGCCTGCCCGCGGGTGAGATGGAGGTCACGCTGCAGTGCCTCGATCATGCCCGGCGGCGGTTTCCGCGCGCCCGCGGCGACCGGGGTACCGGTCGTCCGGGGCTGGGCGACGGCCGGAGCGGCCGCCAGGGTAAGAGCGCTGACCGTCAAAGCGCATCCCAAGAGGGCGGTGCGTCTGCGCGACATGATCTCTCCTCCACCTCGGCTTCCAAAGCAGGGGGGAGATCGCCGCGCACCACTCGATGATCATGCGATACGGGCAACGCCACCTTAAACCAGCTCATGCCGACCAGGGCCGAACGAGCCCCGCGCCACGCCGGGAGCGATCACGAGCACGATCGGCCGGCCCACGCGGGGCGGGCGTCGCCGGGTCGTTCCCGCGGGTGTCGTCCGGCCGTACGGGGAGCACCGATCGGGCTCACGCGCAGGTCGACCGGGTCGCGGAGGGTAGTGCGGACATGGTCAAGGGCGACGACGGAGTCTCGCTCCGCTGCCGCCCCCAGAACCACGCAAATCACACTGTTTCGGGCCAGATGCAGTTAATCCCGCACCCAGCTGGCACAAGAGCCGGGCAGGCCGACTCCATGGAACTCGGGGCAGGTGAGAGCCTGCACCGCATCCGGCCCGGTTGGAGGCGGCGCCGCCACGAGTCGGACCCGCGGGAGCGCCGCCCTATCTTCCTGCCAGGCAGGTCAGAGGCCGAGACCAAGCCCCAGGCCAAGACCGAGGCCCAGGCCGCGGCCACCGCCGCTGCCATAGCCGACGCCGACGCCGTAGCCGACGCCGCCGCCGGACCCGTAGCCGGCGCCGTAGCCGACCCCGTAGCCGGACCCGTAACCGGCGCCGTAGCCGAAGCCGGACCCGTAGCCGTAGACGCCGGTGGGGCAGCCGCCGACGACCGTCGGGACCACCGTCGGGACCACCGTCGGGATGACCGTCGGGCCGCAGGGGCAGCAGTTGGCCTTGGTGGCGCGCTTCGCGTGCACCGACGCGTCGGCGGAGGCTGCGGCGGCCGGGGCGATGACCGCCATAGCGACGCATGCCGTGGTGACCAGAAGGCGGCGAATCATTCCTGAATTCTCCCTATAGTAAATCACCGCAACAGCCCGTCCGTACGCGGACTGCGTTGAACAGTGATTACCGAATGTGACCGCTCAGAGAGTACCCAGTGCCTGATCAGGCATAAGGGCCGGGAATGGTCAGAGGACGGTAAAGATCGACGCTCCGCGGCCAATTGAATACCGGCTCGACGCAACGCCTTGCCGGGGACATACATTTGGTTTGTATCGGCCATTTTCACAAGACCGCTGGTCAGTGCCATGATTGCGGGCCGACCCGTCCAGCACACATCTCGTCAGATTATCTCGTACCCCTACGAACCGGCCATTGCCCCGCTTCCCGTCATAGCGCTCAGTCCGATTTGTCGGTAGCATCGGATATTGCGGCAGAGCGTTCTTCATCTGCCCGGCGAGTGGCAGTATCCGGACTTTCAGCGACAGGAGCTGGGATACGCCCACCGCCGGGCACGTCATGAGGCGATAATGGCCACGTGCCCCTTCGCGGTCACGAGTAAGGGGTCGACCTGCGGAGGACGGGAGACGGAGACCGGAGGGGCGTCAGAGGCCGCCGGGCCCTCCGGTCACCGGGCGGAATAGGTCGCACAACCGAAAAGGTGCGTGCCGCACGGCGGCACGCACCTTTTCGGTCATCTCACTTGGCAGGCATCGAGAGCGATCAACCGCACACGGGGTATACCAGCCCGACCCCCAGCGCTCCGGTACACGGATACACCGTGAGACCGGGGGGCTGAGGAGTGACGGTGGGCACCCCGGACGAGCCAGGAGGGCCGGGAGGACCGGGAGGACCCTCAGGCCCTTGTGGACCCACAGGGCCTTGCGGACCTTCAGGCCCAGCCGGTCCGGGCGGACCGTCAAGGCCGGCGGGACCGGGCGGACCGTCAAGCCCCGCAGGACCGGCAGGACCGGCGGGACCGGCAGGACCCGGGAGACCGTCGAGGCCCGCAGGACCGGGCGGACCGTCAAGCCCCGCAGGACCGGCAGGACCGGCGGGACCCGGGAGACCGTCAAGGCCCGCAGGACCGGGGGGACCCGCAGGACCCGGGAGACCGTCGAGGCCCGCGGGGCCGGCAGGACCCGCAGGACCGGCAGGGCCGGGCGGACCGTCGAGGCCCGCAGGACCCGCAGGACCGGGGGGGCCGTCAAGCCCGGCGGGACCCGCAGGACCCGGGAGACCGTCAAGCCCGGCAGGACCGGCAGGACCCGCAGGACCGGCAGGACCGGGGGGGCCGTCAAGCCCGGCGGGACCCGCAGGACCCGGGAGACCGTCAAGCCCGGCAGGACCGGCAGGACCCGCAGGACCCGCAGGACCGGCAGGGCCGGGGAGACCGTCAAGGCCCGCAGGACCGGCAGGACCCGCAGGACCGGCGGGACCCGGGAGACCGTCAAGGCCCGCAGGACCGGCGGGACCCTGCGGGCCGGCGGGGCCACGCGGGCCGACGGGACCCGGCGGCACCTTGCAGAGCCACTGGGGAAGGTGGAGCACCGCGCACAGCGGGATCGTGCCGGGCGCGATCGGAGCGGCCTGCGGCCCGATCACTTGAACGCCCGGCGTCAGGCAGAATATGGGAACACAGTCGAGAGGAGCCACCAGAGGGCCCCTCACCGGTGCTCCGAAGTGTGTGCCGCTCGCCGTATAGTCGACGACCGCCCGGCCCGGCGGCCGGTGAGTCTTTGCCTCGGCACCTGCCGCAGCAGGTGAATAAACGATAGCGACCCCGGCGAGCGCGCCGCCCAGCAGGGTTCGTCTCATCAATGTAGCCACTCTTCATTCTCTCTTCGAGAGCCTGGAACGAAGCACTCCCCCGCGCGGCTCTTTGCCAAGACAAGAATGTCGTTGAGCAAGCTTTTCCCGCCCGTCCTGACTTCCCGCCGGGCATCGCGGACTTCCCTGCCCGATCGGCCGGCGACCGTCACCACAAGCTCGTCATGTCGGCATTCGCGGCGCATTCCCCTTATTGTGCGGAATATCGGCCCGCGCGGCGCACGGCAGGGCTTCCACCTCGGACGCGGCCATCGAAGCGGCCGGAGACGATCACCCAACAGGGCCCAACCGGAAGAACTCCCGAAATCTCGGACTAACTGCCGCATAGTGGCAAGCAACGGACCGAGGACGTAGGCCCTGTTCGGGTAGCCGCCATTCTTACCGTTTCCTGGTCCTCGTTATGCCGTGGCTGCCGATGAATGCCGATCGCCGAATGCGACGATCTCGGTAGGTCGCGAGGCCTGTCACGAGATCCCCGCGAATCCACGGGTTGCCCAGCGGGTTCGGCCCGTGGGTTATCGGGGGAACCAAGAAGGGTTCGGGGATTCAGCATGATCCGAATGACGTTCGTCATCACGGCGGCCCTGGCGGGGCTGCCATTCTCTGCATTGACCGCCTCGGCGGACGCGGGCCGCCTCGCACCGGCCGCATCGGCGATGGCGCCGGCATCGTCCGCCGCGGCTTCGGCCCCCCGGACCGGGTGCTCGCCGATCGGCTGTGCCGGAATACTGTGCCCGCCCGGCTACGTCTGCGTGTACTCGCCCAAGCAGTGCTTCACCGTGCCCTGCCCGCAGTACGAATGCGTCCCCGCCGGAGGCGGCTACCCCACCATCACGCCTCCGTACGTCTACCCGTACCCGTATCCCCGGCCGTACCCGTATCCAAGGCCGTACCCGTACCCGTACCCCCGGCCGTACCCGTACCCCCGGCCGTACCCGCCCTATCCGAGGGCGATCCCCATTCCTCGTCCGCCGGCGACGGGGCCGCACGTGCTGCCACGAGCGGTGCCGGCCCTGCCGATCGTGCGTGACGCCCAGCGGCCGATCCAGCAGATCCCCGGCCGACCCGCTCCGGACAGAGCTCCTGGGATCTGGCCCGGCCCGCGTTAGCCTCCGGCCTCGCGGGCGCCCGCGCCGCCCGTCTCACGGCGGGGCCCCTGCCGCTCCAGCGGACCGGGGCCCTGCCGACCCAGCAGACCGGGGCTCCGGCCGACCCGGCAGACCGGGGCCCGCCGGCGATCCAGCGGACGGACGACGGCTCCGGCGCGGAAGGCGTGAATCTCAAGGCTCTCCGATCCTGCCCGATCCTCTGATCGGGCAGGCCGCCCTACCGGGCGGCGCCGGCCCATGATTCCGCCCGGCGCGACGGCTCGGCCCGCCTGGCGGCCTCGCCGTGGGGAGGGCATCATGGTGACCCGCCGGCCGTGAAGCGCCGCTCCCCCGTCTCCGGCCAGGGACTCCCTTGCACATCGCCTGCTCCACCGCGGCGGCGCCCGCTCCGGGCCGCCGTAACGAGGACTTCGTGATCGCCGGACCTGACTGGGTCGCCGTGCTGGACGGGGCCACGGCCGCGGCCGGGGTGGACTCCGGATGCCGCCACGATGTCGCCTGGTACGTCGCCCGGCTCGGCGCCGGGCTGGCGCGCGGGCTCGCCACCGAGCCGGACGCCGACCTGCGGCGGATCCTCGCCGCGGCGATCGGCGAGGCGACGGCCGCCCACGACGGCGCCTGCGACCTCCGAAACGCCGACTCGCCCTCGTCCACGGTGGCCATGGTCCGCCGGCGCGCCGAGATGCTCGACTACCTCGTGCTGTGCGACTCGCCGATCGTGCTGTGCGGCGTGGACGGCGTGGTCACGGTCATCGACGACGACCGCCTCGACCACCTCCCCGGCGGCCGGCCGTACAGCCTTGAGCTGGTCAGGTCGCTGCGCAACCGGCCGGGAGGGTTCTGGGTGGCCGGCGCGCGGCCGGAGGCGGCCGGCGAGGCGGTCCACGGCTCGGTCGAGGCCGCCGGGCTGAGCGGCGTCCTGCTGCTCACCGACGGCGTCACCCGGCTGGTCGAGTGGTACGGCCACACCTGGGAGCGACTGGTCGCGACCGCGGCCGAGGCCGGCCCCGGCGAGCTGATCGCCCAGGTGCGCGAGGCCGAACTGCGGCACGGCACGCCGCCCGGATCCAAGGCGCACGACGACGCCACGGCGGCATGGGCCTGGTGGTGAAGTCCCCACCCGCCGCCTTTACAAAGTAGGGACCGGTGGGCCGGTTGGGAGCGATCCGCGTTTCTGGGGGGCGTTGTCAGGCAGGGGAAAATTGATTGCTTCCGGGACGAGAGCTCATGTTGGGTTGGCAGCATGGCCGAACTGCGTACCGATCGCCTCATCCTGCGCCGATGGCGTGACTCCGACCTTGAACCGTGGGCGGCCATGAACGCCGATCCCGAAGTCCGGGAGCACTTGGGCGACCTGCTCACCCGCGAACAGAGCGATGCCTCCGTGTCGCGATTCCAGGCCGAGTTCGACCGGCGGGGCTACGGGTGGTGGGCGGTCGAGGTGGAGGCCACGGGCGAGTTCATCGGTTTCGCAGGCTTGGACGAAGTGGACGACGACATGCCGTTCACAGGAGTGGAGATCGGCTGGCGGCTCGCCCGCTCGGCCTGGGGCCAGGGCTACGCCACCGAGGCCGCGCTGACGGTCCTCGCCCACGGCTTCGACGCACTTGACCTGCCTGAGATCCTCGCTGTCACAACGGCCGCCAACCTTCGTTCCCAGGCGGTGATGCGCCGGATCGGCATGACCCGGGACCCGGCCGGCGACTTCGACGACCCCACCGAGCCCGAGGGGCCACTGCGTCCGAACGTGCTGTACCGCATCGCCCGTTTTGCACCACCGCTGGTCAGGGGCTAGATCGTGTCCTTGACCAGCAGCACCACGGTCTCGACGTGGTGGGTCATCGGGAAGGCGTCGAAGGCGCGCAGGTCGACGGCCGGGTAGCCGTGGTCGGCGAACCAGGACAGGTCGCGGGCCAGGGTGGCGGGGTCGCAGGAGACGTAGACGATGCGGGCGGCGTCCAGGCTCGCGACGCGGGCGACCACGTCGCGGCCGAGCCCGGTGCGCGGCGGGTCGGCGACCACCACGTCCGCCCGCTCGACGCCGAGCCGGTCGAGGGCGTCCTCGACCCGGCCGCGTTCGACCCGCGCGTGCGCCAGGTCGCGCAGGTTGTGGCGGGCGTCCTGCACGGCGCGCGCGTCGGACTCGATGCCGAGCACGGCCCCCTCGGGCCCGGTCGCCTCGGCCAGGGCGGCCGCGAACAGGCCGACGCCGCAGTAGAGGTCGAGCGCCCAGTCGCCCGGGCGGACGGCCGCGAACTCCAGCACGGCCTCCTGCAGCACGGCGGGCACGCCGGGGTGGACCTGCCAGAAGCCGCTGCCGGTGACGCGGAAGTCACGCCCGCCGGCCCGCTCGGTGAGCGCCGTGCGCCCCCGCACGGCGCGGGCCTGGCCGTGGCCCTCGTCGACCAGGACGTAGGCGTCGGCGCCGAGGTCGGGCACCGCGACCGTGCGGTGGGACCTCGGGGTGACGACGACCGCCCGCTCGCCCGTGGAGGTGGCGATGGCCTCGACGCCGCCGGCGCCGCGCCAGTCGGCCCGCTCGACGCCCACGCGCTCGACCTCGTGGTGGGCGATCAGGCAGGCGTCGATCGGCTCGATCTCGTGGGAGCGGTGGCGGCGCAGCCCGGGGACGCCCTCGGGGGTGACCGCGAACTGGACGCGGGTGCGCCAGCCGAGCCCCTTGGCGGCGCCGGGGACCTCTTCGACGTCGACCTTCATGTCGAGGCCGGCGAGCCGCTGGAGCTGCTCGGCGACGACCTCGCCCTTGAGGCGGCGCTGGGCGTCCAGGGTGGCGTGCTGCCAGTCGCAGCCGCCGCAGCGGCCGGGGCCGGCGAACGGGCACGGCGGGGTCACCCGGTCGGGGGACGCGTCGAGGATCTCGACGGCGTCGGCCCGCAGGAACCGCGTGGTCTCTTCGGTGACCTCGGCGAGCACGCGCTCGCCCGGCAGGGCGTGGCGGACGAAGACCACCCGGCCCTCGTGTCTGGCGACGCACCATCCCCCGTTGGCGACACGCTCAACGTTGAGTTCGATCGGCACTCCGGTCCCCCCGCTCACGTCTGCACCTGGTCATCCTTACGTGCCACAGCGTATGGCCGGCGGACCGAGCCGGGAGCGAACGACTCCGGCCGGCCCTTGAGCCGGTCGGAGGAGGCCAGCTGCCAGGGAACGCTGGTGACCATCACGCCGGGCTGGAAGAGAAGCCTTCCCTTCAGCCGCAGCGCACTCTGGTTATGAAGAAGATGTTCCCACCAGTGGCCCACGACATACTCGGGGATGAACACGGTGACGACATCGCGCGGCGAGCGGCGGCGCAGGCTCTTGACGTACTCGAGCACCGGGCGGGTGATCTCGCGGTAGGGCGAGTCGAGGATCTTCAGCGGCACCGGGATGCCCCGCTGCTCCCAGTCGTCCTGCAGCTGGCGGGCCTCGTCGGGGTCGACCGCGACGCTGATCGCCTCCAGGGTGGAGGGGCGGGTGGCGCGGGCGTACGACAGGGCCCGCAGCGTCGGCTTGTGGATCTTGGACAGCACGACGATGGCGTGGTTCCTCGCCGGGAGCATGGACTCGACGACCTCGTGGTCCTCCGGGACGGTCAGCTCGGTGGCCACGTTGTCGTAGTGGCGCCGGATGCCGCGCATCATCACGAACAGCACGGCCATGGCCGCGCAGGCGATCCACGCGCCGTGGGTGAACTTGGTGACCAGGACGACCACCAGCACCAGGCCGGTCACCGCCGCGCCGAAGCCGTTGATCACCCTGGACCGCTGCATCTGCGCGCGCTTCTTGGCGTCGTCCTCGGTGCGCAGCAGCCGGTTCCAGTGCCGCACCATGCCGATCTGGCTGATCGTGAACGACACGAACACGCCGACGATGTAGAGCTGGACGAGACGGGTGGTCTCGGCGTGGAAGGCGTAGATCAGCAGCCCGGCCATGGTGGCCAGGATGACGATGCCGTTGCTGAAGGCCAGGCGGTCGCCGCGCGTGTGGAGCTGGCGCGGCAGGTAGCGGTTCTGCGCGAGCACCGAGGCGAGCACCGGGAAGCCGTTGAAGGCGGTGTTGGCGGCGAGCACGAGGATCAGCGCGGTCATCGCCGTGATGAAGTAGAAGGCGGGGGGGAAGTTGCTGAAGACCGTCTCGGCGACCTGCGCGATCACCGGCCCCGGGTTCTCGACCGGGTTGCCCGAGCGGTCGAGCAGGGTGCTGCCCACCGAGGGATCGGCGAACTTGGCCCCCGAGATGTAGGCCAGGGCGGTGATGCCGGAGAACATGGTCGCGGCGATCACGCCGAGCGCCAGCAGCGTGTTGGCGGCGTTCTTGCCCTTCGGCTTCTTGAAGGCCGGGACGCCGTTGCTGATGGCCTCCACGCCGGTGAGCGCGGCGCAGCCGGAGGAGAAGGCGCGCAGCAGCAGGAAGATCAGGGCGAAGCCGCCGATGCCGACGCCCTCGCCGGTGACCGTGTAGCCGGCCGTCGGGGCGACCAGGTCGGCGCCGAGCGCCAGCCGCACCCCGCCCCAGATCATCAGGCCGAAGATGCCGAGCATGAAGGCATAGGTGGGGACGGCGAACGCCAGCCCCGACTCTCTGATGCCCCGCAGGTTCATGACGGTCAGCAGGGCGACGATGATGACCGCCGCGCCGACCTTGTGCCCGGCCAGGAAGGGCACCGCCGCGGCGAGGTTCTCGACGCCGGAGGAGACCGACACCGCGACGGTCAGCACGTAGTCGACCATCAGCGCGCTGGCGACGACCAGGCCCTGGTTGGACCCGAGGTTCTCGGTCGCGACCTCGAAGTCGCCGCCGCCGCTGGTGTACGCCCGCACGTTCTGCCGGTAGGACGCGACGACCGTCAGCAGGATGACGACGACGGCGAGCGCGATCCACGGGGTGAAGTGGTAGGCCGCGAGCCCGGCGATGCCGAGCGTGATGAGGATCTCCTGCGGGGCGTACGCCACCGAGGAGAGCGCGTCGCTCGCGAACACCGGCAGCGCGATGCGCTTGGGCAGCAACTGCTCGTGAGCCTGGGCACTGCGCAGCGCCCGTCCCACAAGTAGCCGCTTGACCATATCTGCAACCTTGACCACGAGTGACGATGCTAGTCCTCAGGTGCGGTGCGCATCACATGGCGCTCCCAGAACCGGCCATACTTGGCCTGGTAGCTGTATAACGTCCAGTTGCCGCCTCGATGCCAACGGCGGGGGAGCATGCACATCGTCATCATGGGATGCGGCAGGGTCGGATCGACTCTCGCCCACATCCTCGAGGACAGCGGCCACTCGGTCGCGATCATCGACAGGGACCCTCAGGCGTTCCGGCGGCTGCGTGCGGGGTTCCGCGGGCGCCGCGTCACCGGCGTCGGCTTCGACCGCGACGTGCTGGAGGAGGCCGGCATCGAATCGGCCGCCGCGTACGTCGCGGTCAGCAGCGGCGACAACTCCAACATCATCTCCGCGCGCGTCGCGCGTGAGACGTTCGGCGTGGACAACGTGGTCGCCCGCATCTACGACTCGCGCCGGGCCGAGGTGTACCAGCGTCTCGGCATCCCGACGGTGGCGACCGTCCGGTGGACGGCCGACCAGATCCTGCGGCGGGTGCTGCCCGAGGGCGCCGAGCCGCTGTGGCGCGACCCCACCGGCACCGTGACGCTCGCCGAGGTGGCCTACCACCACGGGTGGATCGGCACCCGCACCAAGAAGGTGCAGGAGCTCGCGGCCACCCGGGTCGCGTTCGTCAACCGCATGGGCGAGGCTCTGCTGCCCAAGGAGGACATGGTGCTCCAGGAGGGCGACCTCCTTCACGTGATCGCCGCCGACACCGACATGGACAGGATCAACAAGGTGCTGTCCGCGGCGCCCGAGGAGGAGTCCCACTGATGCGCGTCACGATCGCGGGCGCGGGGGCGGTCGGCCGGTCCATCGCCGCCGAGTTGCTGGAGAACGGCCACGAGGTCCTGCTCGTCGACGCCGATCCGAGGGCCATCAAGATCGACAGCGTGCCCCAGGCCGAGTGGCTGCTCGCGGACGCGTGCGAGATCTCCTCGCTGGACGAGGCGGGTCTGAACGCCTGCCACGTGGTGATCGCCGCCACCGGCGACGACAAGGTCAACCTCGTGGTCTCGCTGCTGGCCAAGACCGAGTACGGCGTCCCCCGGGTGGTGGCCCGCATCAACCACCCGAAGAACGAGTGGCTGTTCAACGAGTCGTGGGGCGTGGACGTCGCGGTGTCCACTCCGCGCCTGCTGTCGGCGCTGGTCGAGGAGGCCGTCAGCGTCGGCGACCTGGTGCGGCTGATGACCTTCCGGCAGGGTCAGGCGAACCTGGTGGAGCTGACGCTTCCCGAGGACGCCCCGGTCGTCGGCCAGCGGGCCGGCTCGGTGCCCTGGCCGCAGGACTCCGCGCTGGTGGCGATCCTGCGCGAGGGGCGGGTGCTGGTGCCCTCGGACGACGATCCGCTGGAGGCCGGGGACGAGTTGCTGTTCGTGGCCAGCCAGGAGGTCGAGGGAGAGCTGGCGCAGCTTCTGTCGCCGCACTGAGGGCTCATCGCCGGCCCGCGCTCCCCCGCCCGTCGTGCGGGCGCCGGCCTCCGGACGGCCGCGCACCCGCGAGGAGCGCGGCCGTCCGCCTGCCGGTCAACGGCGCGCGTCGCGAGAGGCGTGGCCGTCCGCCTGCCGATCACAGGCACGCGGACGAGCCTGCCGATCACAGGCGCGGGCGAGCCTGCCGGTCGAGGGCGCGCGGGGCGGGAGGCGAGCGCCGGGACCCGCGGCCCGGGGATCAGGTGCCCGCGGCCGGTGGCGCCGACGAGATCGGGGTGCGGCCCCGGGCCAGCACCCAGACCATGGCGCCGAGCCCGGCGACCTGGAGCGGCCAGCCGAGCGCGATCTTCGCCACCCCGAGCGCGGCGACCTGGTTGGAAAGGTACAGCGGGAACTGCACGGCCACCCGCAGCAGGCACGGGAGGATGAGCAGCCAGGTCAGGCGCGAGCAGAGCCGGACGATGCCGGGGTCGCGCCGCCACCCGGTCGGGTCGCCGGTCACCGAGCCGATGAGGAAGCCGACCACCGGCCAGCGGACGACGATGGACAGCGTCATGGCGGCGGCGTATCCCGCGTTGTAGACGAGGCCCGGCACGAAGACGTCCTTGGCCTCGCCCGTGCGCGAGGCGAACAACGCGCCGATGCCGATGCCGACGAGGCTGTTGAGCACGAACTGCGGCGTCGAGCGCTGCGCCAGCCGCACCACCAGCAGCAGGACGGCCGCGCCGATGCTGATGAACAGCGAGGTCTTGAGCTGCTCGGTGACGATCCAGCAGACGGTGAAGGCGACCGTCGGCACGGCCGCCTCGACGATGCCCCGAACGCCGCCGAGCGCTTTGGCGAGTTGCGCGCGGATGGCGGCCTCGACGGTGTCGTGCGCGGCCGCCTCCTGAGCCGTCTCGGCGGAGGCGCTCATCGGTGCGCTCCCGGCGCGGTCGCGCCCTTCGGCGGCTGCATGGTCATGGGTCTCCTCGCCTGGGGGAACCGTGGTCACTGGCCGCTCGCCGGCCGCAGCTCGTAGCGAGGGTTGAACATCACCTTACGGCCGTCCTGGACGCTGACGAGCCCTTCGGCGCGCACCACCCGGCCCGGCTCGATGCCGATGATCTTCCGCCTGCCCAGCCACACCAGGTCGATCACGTCCGACCCGTCGTACAGCTCGGCCTCCAAGGACGGCGCGCCGCCCCGGGGGCGCAGCGTCACCGTGCGGAGCGTGCCCGCCACGCAGAACCTCCTGCGCTGGCCGCAGGAGGCGATGGGCGTCGCCCCGTACTGGTCGAGGTCCTCCTGGAGCTCCGCGGCCTCCAGCTCGGCCTGGCTGGTCGTCAGCCGCCGCAGGAACCCACGCAGCCCCCGTTTGACGGGCTCTGCCGTACTCATCTGCCGTTCAACTCCTCGCGAGCCCTGTGGTCTGGACCATCCTGCCCGCAGCTTACGTCAGCGAAGCTCGCTGATCTCAGGCCCGCGCTGGAACGGATTGAGGTCGGGCCGGCCCTCGGCCTGCTGCTCGACGGCCTGGCGCGCCTCGGCGGGCAGCCTCAGCTCGATCGGCTCCTTGGGCGCCATGGGCAGGTCGCCGCGGACCACCACGATGTCGCGGATGACGTCCTCGAGAGTCTTGGCGGCGTCGGCGTCGGCGATGGCGCGGCCGCTGATGACGCCCCGCAGGAACCAGCGCGGCCCGTCGACGCCGATGAACCGGACGGGCTGGACGGCGCCGTCCTGGTCGATCTCGGCGGCCAGCTCGGCGCCGAAGGGGCCTTCCTGCTGCCGGCAGGCGCCCCCCGCCGCGGTCAGCTCGCGAGACAGCTCGCCGCGGACCTCCTCCCAGATGCCGCTCTTCTTGGGAGCGGCGAACGCGTGCACCTGCAGGGCGCTCTCTTCGACGAGCACGACGGCGCCCACGATCTGCTCTCCGGCGACGTTGAGCTGGATCTCGAACCCGGGGCCGATGGGCAGCCGCACGCCGCCCAGGTCGACCCGCTCGGTCTCGGGGTGGGGCTCGTCGGCGTCCCACGGTCCCGACTCGCGGACGGGGGCCTGCGCGTCGGCGGCCTGTGCCGTCTCCTCTTGCTCCGCATGACGGCGGCGTCGGAACACTTCGTTCACACTCCTTTTCGACTTATCGGCCGGTGGAGCCGAACCCGCCGGCGCCGCGCGCCGAGCCGGGAAGCCGCTCCACCTCGTAGAAAGCTGCCTTCTCCACCCGCTGGACGACGAGCTGGGCGATACGGTCGCCCCGCCGGAAGCGCACGGCGTCCTTGGCGTCGGTGTTGATCAGCGTCACCTTGATCTCGCCGCGGTACCCGGCGTCGACCGTGCCGGGCGCGTTGACGAGCGTGACGCCGAAGCGCGCCGCGAGCCCGGAACGGGGGTGCACGAAGGCGGCGTACCCGTCGGGCAGCGCGATCGCCACGCCGGTGCCCACGACGGCCCGCTCGCCCGGCAGCAGCTCGACGTCCGCCGCGGCGTGCAGGTCGGCTCCCGCGTCTCCCGGGTGGGCGTACGACGGCAGCGGGAGCTCGGGGTCGAGTCGCTGGATCAGCACCTCGATCATGGATTCACCTCGTGGTCGTGGAGCCGCGCTCGGCTGACGTCGATGTGACCTCGCCCGCCGGACCGCAGGACGCCAACCCGGGCCGGCACGCCGGCCCGGCGGCCCGCGGGCGCGCGAGCCGGGCCCTCAGCCTCAAGGTACGCCCTGAAGCGTGCCGGGGCCGAACGGGCGAGCAAGGTGTCACGAACGGAGACCTTACCGGCTGTGCTGCGGCGACACGTCCTCCCCCGCGCCGGGCGCCCGCCCGGCCGCGGGCCCGGGCGGCTCGGACGCGTGGGACGGGCCTTCGGAACCCGGCCGGAGCCGCTCGCCGGAGCCCGGCCGACGCGGCGCGGGCGCCTGTCCGGAGCCGGGGCCCGGCCCCTCGGGCGCCGGCTCGTGGGGCGCGGCGGGCGGCAGCTCGCGCGGGTGCCTGCGCAGCTCGGGCAGGGCCCGGTAGACCACCGCAGCGACCGGCACCGCGATCGCCGCGCCGGCGATGCCGCCGAGGATGCCGCCGACCGCCAGCACCAGGATGATCGCGAGAGGGTGGAACTTCACCGCCCGCCCGACGATCATCGGCTGGAGCACGTGGTTCTCCAGCTGCTGCTCGACGACGAGGATGCCGACGAAGACCAGGGCGAGGATCGGCCCCTGTGCGCCGAGCGTCACCAGGGCGGCCAGGCCCCCGGCGATGAAGATGCCGATGATCGGGATGAAGCTCGCCAGGAAGACCAGGACCGCGAGCGGCGCCCACAGCGGCACCCTCATGGCGAACAGCACGATGCCGATGATCATGCCGTGGATGGCGGCCACGATGACCGTGCCGTGGATGTACTGCGAGAGGGTGTGCCAGGCGGCGCGGCCGGCGCGGTCGACCCGGGGCGAGGCCGAGCCGAAGGCGCGCAGGAACCACGACCAGATGCGGTCGCCGTCCTTGAGCAGGAAGAAGGTGACGAACAGCAGCAGCACGATCGAGGCGAGCACCTCGATGAAGGCCGCCGCGGTGGACAGCAGCGTGCTGGTGATGGCGCTGCGCTGTTCGTTGACCTGCTTGACGATCTCGTCGACCATGCCGGTGAGCTGGGCCTGCTTGAGGTGGAACGGTCCGGTCAGCAGCCAGCCCTGCACCTCGCGTGCGGTCTTCTGGATCTGCTCGACCAGCCCGGGGAACTCGTCGTTGGCGCGCGTGCCGATGATGAAGCCGACGGCGACCAGGACGGCGAACCCGAACAGCATGGTGATCCACGTCGCCCAGATGGGGCGCAGGCCCGCCTTGCGCAGCCGGTCGGTGAGCGGGAAGAGCAGGGCGGTCAGCAGCAGCGCGACCGCCAGCGGCAGCGCCACGAAGCTCAAGCGCACGATGATCTGCGCCGAGAAGTAGATCACCACGCCGAGGACGATCAGCCGCCAGCTCCAGGCCGCCAGGGTCGACAGCACCGGTGGCACGCTGCGCCCGTCAGTCTCCCGTTCAGCGATCACTTCTACAGACTGGCATGTCAGGCGGCCGAACGCGCGCACGTTGCGGCCGGGTTCAAGCGATGCCCCGCTTTCTCCCCCACCTCGACCACCCGATATGCCCCTTATGTAGGGGAAGGCCCTACTCGGCGGCCACCGCGGCCAGGGTGACGCTGACGCTCAGCTCGCCGTCACCCGGTTCGAGGACGAACTCACCCACCGTCCCCGCCGCGCACAGGTCGTCCTTCGCGCGCCGCACCGTCTCGGCGGCGGCGCCGCCGACCGCGAGCCGCGCCACCTCGGCCCGCATGGACAGCCTGGCCGAGGACTTGGCCTTGCGGATCTCGCGGAGCACCTCGGACACGGCGGCCAGGACCTCCGGATCGCCGGCGGCGTCCAGCTCACCGGCCGACGGCCAGGAGGCGCGGTGCACCGAGCCCTGCCGCCACCAGGACCAGACCTCCTCGGTGACGAACGGCAGGAACGGCGCGAACAGCCGCAGCATCACCTGCAACGCCCGCCGCAGCGCGGCGCGCGCCGACAGCGCCCCGGCGTCCGCCCCGTAGGCGCGGGCCTTGACCAGCTCGAGGTAGTCGTCGCAGAACTCCCAGAAGAACCGCTCGGCGGCCTCCAGCGCGCGGGTGTACTCGTAGGACTCGAAGGCCGCCGTGGCCTCCTCCACGACCGTGGCCAGCCGCGCGAGCATCGACCGGTCGAGCGCCTCGGTCACCTCGCCGTCGGCATCGGCATCGGGGCCGGCGTCGCCCAGGCCCAGCACGAACTTGGAGGCGTTGAGGATCTTGATGGCCAGGCGGCGGCCGACCTTGATCTGGCCGGTGTCGAAGGCCGTGTCGGTGCCCGGGCGCCCGCCGGCGGCCCAGTAGCGCACCGCGTCGGAGCCGTACTCGCGCAGCAGGCCCATGGGCGTGACGACGTTGCCCTTGGACTTGGACATCTTCTTGCGGTCGGGGTCGAGGATCCAGCCGGAGATCGCGGCCTCGCGCCAGGGCAGCACGCCGCTCTCGAGGTGCGCCCTGACCACCGAGGCGAACAGCCACGTGCGGATGATCTCGTGGGCCTGCGGCCGCAGGTCCATGGGGAAGACCCGCCGGTACAGGTCGTCGTCGCGCTCCCAGCCCGAGACGATCTGCGGGGACAGCGAGGAGGTCGCCCAGGTGTCCATGACGTCGGGGTCGGCGGCGAAGCCGAACGGCTTGCCCCGCTGCTCCTCGGCGTAGCCGGGCGGCACGTCGCTCGCGGGATCGACCGGCAGGACGCTCTCGGGCGGCACGATCGGCGCGTCGTGGATGGGCTCGCCCTCGGAGTCCAGCGGGTACCAGACGGGGATGGGCACGCCGAAGAACCGCTGGCGGGAGATCAGCCAGTCGCCGGCCAGGCCCCGCACCCAGTTCTCGTAGCGGACCCGCATGTGCGGAGGGTGCCAGCGCAGCTCGCCGCCGCGTTCGAGCAGCGCCTGCCGCAGCCCGGCGTCCCGGCCGCCGTTGCGGACGTACCACTGGCGGGTGGTGACGATCTCCAGCGGCCGGTCGCCCTTCTCGTAGAACTTGACCGGACGGGAGATCTTGCGGGGCTCGCCCTCGATCTCGCCCGACTCGCGGAGCATCTCGACGATGCGCTCGCGGGCCGAGTGGGTGGTCCTGCCGGCCAGCTCGGCGTACGTGCCGGCCGGGACGCTCTCGGGCGGCTCGGCCAGCATGCGGCCGTCCCAGCCGATCACCGGCCGCGTCGGCAGGTCGAGCTCGCGCCACCAGACGACGTCGGTGACGTCGCCGAAGGTGCAGATCATCGCGATGCCCGAGCCCTTGTCGCGCTCGGCCAGCCGGTGGGCGAGCACCGGCACGTGGACGCCGAACAGCGGCGTGCGCACCGTCTTGCCGAACAGCGGCTGGTAGCGCTCGTCGTCGGGGTGGGCGACCAGGGCCACGCAGGCCGGGATCAGCTCGGGGCGGGTGGTCTCGATGTGCACGCCCTCGGCGTACGCGGTGCCGGGGACGCCGCCGAACCGGACGCGGTGGAAGGCGCCCGGCCACTCGCGGTCCTCCAGCTCGGCCTGGGCGACGGCCGTGCGGAAGGTCACGTCCCACAGGGTCGGCCCCTCGGCCACGTACGCCTCGCCGCGCGCCAGGTTGCGCAGGAACGCGCGCTGCGAGGCGGCGCGGGAGGCCCCGTCGATCGTGGCGTAGGTCAGCGACCAGTCGACCGAGAGCCCCAGATGCCGCCACAGCTCCTCGAAGGCCTTCTCGTCCTCCTTCGTGAGGCGCTCGCACAGCTCGATGAAGTTGCGCCGCGAGACGGGGACCTGGCGCTTGGCGTCGGGCTTGTCAGGCGGCAGGAAACCCGGGTCGTAGGGCAGCGAGGGGTCGCAGCGCACGCCGAAGTGGTTCTGCACGCGGCGCTCGGTGGGCAGGCCGTTGTCGTCCCAGCCCATGGGGTAGAAGACCTCACGTCCGCGCATGCGCTGGAAGCGGGCGATCGTGTCGGTGTGGGTGTAGGAGAAGACGTGGCCGACGTGCAGGGCGCCCGAGACGGTCGGCGGCGGCGTGTCGATCGAGTAGACCTGCTCGCGCGTCTTGGCGCGGTCGAAGCGGTAGGTGCCCTCGGCCTCCCAGCGCGATACCCATACCGGCTCCAGGCCATCGAGAGAGGGCCTTTCGGGAACGGTGGCATGGCGCGGTGGCTCTTGGGTCATGGCGCCCAATGGTATGGCGTCACGCCGCCCCTCCGCACAAAGGGCTAGGGTTCATCTAGATCGACGAGGGGAGAGGTCATGGCCGGATCAGACGAGGCCGAGAAGCCCGACATGGCGTGGCGGCTCATCGGCGCTGTCGTCGCGCTGGGCGTCGGATACGCCACCCGCAAGGCCATCGAGTTCGGCTGGCGGAAGACCACGGGCAAGAAGCCCCCGGCCGACCCCAACTCGCTGGAGACCGGTCTCGCCGAGGCGGTCGGCTTCGCGGTGGTGCTCGGCGTGGGCATGGAGGTCGCCCGCATCGTGGCGACCCGCTCGGCCCACAAGAGGTATCAGGCGTGGAAGGCCATCCCCGAGAAGGCCGAGCGCGTCATCAAGTCGTAGGACGGGTCAGCGCTCCAGCGCCGCCAGGAACTCCCCCGCCCACCGGTCGACGTCATAGGTGGCGACGCGGCGGCGCATGGAGCGCATCCGCCGCGACAGCTCGTGCGGGGTCGCCCGCATGGCGGCGACCATCTGCCGCTTGAGCCCTTCGACGTCGTAGGGATTGACCAGGTAGGCGTGCTTGAGCTCGTCGGCCGCGCCCGCGAACTCGCTGAGCACGAGCGCGCCCCGCAGGTCGTGCCGGCAGGCGACGTACTCCTTGGCGACCAGGTTCATGCCGTCGCGCAGCGGCGTCACCACCATGACGTCGGCGGCGCAGTACAGCGCGGCCAGCTCCTCACGGTCGTAGGACTGGTGGAAGTAGTTCACGGGCGGGACGCCCAGCACCCCGTGCAGGCCGTTGACGCGCCCGACCCGCAGCTCGATCTCGTCGCGCAGGTGGCGGTAGGTCTCGACGCGCTCGCGGCTGGGCGTGGCGATCTGGACGAACACCGCCTCGCCCGGGCTGATCGTCTTGTCGGCGAGCAGCTCGCCGAACGCCTTCAGGCGCTGGCCGATGCCCTTGGTGTAGTCGAGGCGGTCGACGCCGAGCAGGACGTGCTCGGGCTCGCCCAGCTCGGCGCGGATCTCCTTGGCGCGGGCCAGGATGTGCGGCTCGCGCACCAGTGAGTCCAGCTCGCCGAAGTCGACGGAGATCGGGAACGCCTCGGCGCGGACGGTGCGGTCGCCGACGAAGATCTCCTGGCGCTGGTTCTGCAGGCCCAGCTGGCGCCGGCACAGCCGGATGAAGTTGGAGGCGCCGCCGGGCCGCTGGAAGCCCACCAGGTCGGCGCCGAGCAGGCCCTCGAGGATCTCGCGCCGCCACGGGAGCTGCCAGAACAGCTCGGCGGGCGGGAACGGGATGTGCAGGAAGAAGCCGATGCGCAGGTCGGGACGCAGGGCCCTGAGCATCGAGGGGACGAGCTGGAGCTGGTAGTCCTGGACCCAGACGACGGCGTTCTCGGCGGCGGCGTCGGCCGCCGCCCGCGCGAACCTCTCGTTGACGGCGCGATAGGCGTCCCACAGCACGCGGGAGAAGACCGGCGTGGCCACCACGTCATGGTAGAGCGGCCACAAGGTCGCGTTGGAGAACCCCTCGTAGTACATCTCGACCTCGCCCGCCGAGAGCGGGACGGGGATGAGGCTCATGCCGTCGTGCTCGAAGGGCTTGAGCTCCTCGTCCGGAGCGCCGTGCCAGCCCAGCCATGCGCCGTCGCGACGCTGCATCACGGGCGCGATCGCCGTGACCAGACCCCCTGGACTGCGCCGCCAGCTGGCGGTGCCGTCCGCCGCGATTGTCCTGTCCACGGGCAACCGGTTCGCGACGATCAGAAATGAGCTGCGCACACGTCCTCCCTCGCTCCCATGTGATCGGTTCATGACCACCTTACGAAACGGGGTGTGGCTCTCTGTACGTGGCCTCGGGTGGCGGACGACGCCAGGGGAGGAAGGGCACGAAGGGGAGGGAGAGGACACCGGGCCGTCGCGGGGTCACGGCGAGGCGCGCGGGAATGCCGGGAGTCGCGGAATCACGGAGTCACGGGGGCGGAGGCCGGGGAGGCGGATGGGAGGCCCCGGGCGCCTTGGACCGGGGAGGCAGATGGGAGATCCCGGGCCGGGGAGGCCGGAGATGGTGGCGAGGTCGCGGTGAAGGGAGGTGATGGTCAGTCGGGAGCCGGAAGGGCTCGCTGGCGCTGGAGATCGGCCCGCACCGCCTGCGCGAGGCGCTTGGTGGCGGCCATGTTGAGCGCGCCTCCGGCGACCGCGCCGGTCAGGAAGGGACCGAAGGTGGTCAGGTGGCGGCCGAGCGTGCGCATCAGCCGGTTGCGCAGGGCTGCCTTGGCCGCGGCGCCGAGGGCCACCTGCACCGATGTCGGCGCCATGGGATCGACCCCCCGCTGCTTGGACCAGGCGACCGTGAACGCCATCGCCCGCTGGCTGCCGGTGCCCGGCACCTGGACGCCGTACACCTCGTAGAGCTCGGCGATGAGCTTGACCTCGACGGCGGCGACCACGAGCGTCTCGGCCACCAGCTGCGCGGGCGCCGACAGCAGCAACGGCGGTGCGGCGAACTCGGCCGCCGCCAGCACGCCGCCGACCGCGCCGACCGCCATGGTCGCCTTGCCGGCGGTGCGGACGAGGTCGTCGGCCAGGGCGTCCCCGGTGAGGCCGTAGTGGTGCTCCTGGAGTGTCGCCAGGTCGCGTATCGGCAGCCGCGGCGCGATGGCGGCGAACATGTCGGCGAGCCAGCGGCCCCGGGCGACGCCGGACCTGCGCGCCCGCCTCTGGGCCGTCACCAGCGCCCCGCTGAGGCGGCCGAGCAGCCGTCGCCGCTCGGCCCCGTCAATGTCGCCCCCGCCGGAAAGCCTGCCGACGATCTCGGCGACCTCCGCGGTCTCGGCTTCCGCTTCGATCTTCGGCCCCGGGGCCGGGGACTCCGGCCGCCCAGGCTCGTCCTGCGGTGTTCGATCCGTTCCAGATGTCACGGACCCTCCAAGAGTTCTAGGCGGCGCATTCCCTGCAGATCTGCTGCCCGCCCTTGTCAGAGGCGAGCTGGCTGCGGTGATGCACCAGGAAGCAGCGCGAGCAGGTGAACTCGTCCGCCTGCCTGGGGATCACCCGGAGCGAGAGCTCCTCGTTCGACAGGTCTGCACCGGGAAGCTCGAGCGACTCGGCCAGATCGGTCTCGTCGATGTCGATGCTGCCGGAGGACTTGTCGGTCCTGCGCGCCTGCAACTCCTGGAGGCTGTCCTCACTCAGGTCGTCGTCGGTCTTGCGCGGGCTGTCGTAATCGGTGGCCATTTGCGTATTCATCCCCCTCATCTATTGGTGCGCGTCGCGCGCCGCGCGTCTCTAACGTCTGGGCGATCCATCTTGTGCCCGCATCTCTCGGGGAATTTTGCAATCGGTACCCCGTCGGAACGGTCGACGAACCTCCTTACACGTGAGGGACTTGCCGCCTTCGCCACCGGGTTAGCCAAATATGGCGAAAACCTAAGCATTGGCGACAGGACCCACCGTGTTCGACGGCACATCCAACCACATGTCTGGCGTGAACGAGACGCCCCCCGCCGTATCAGCCCGCCGGAAGCCTCACCGTCATCACGAGTCCCCCGCCTTCCCTCGGGATCGCCTTCACAGTCCCTTGGTGAGCGCGGACGACCGCGCGCACGATGGACAGCCCGAGCCCCGCGCCGCGCGCGGATTCCACGCGGTCGGAGTGCAGGCGCCTGAACGGCTCGAACAGGTCGTCCACCTCGTAGGCGGGAACGTGCGGCCCGGTGTTGGCCACCTGAACAACCGGAGTGCCGTCCACCATTCCCGTGCGCAGCCAGACTTCTCCGTTCTCGGGGACGTTGTGCTTGATCGCGTTCTCCACCAGGTTGGCGACGAGGCGTTCGAGCAGGACCGGGTCGCCCATCGTCGGGGCGGGACGCAGGTCGGAGTGCACGCTCACCCCCGTCTCGCCGGCGAAGGAGGCGTGCTGCTCCACCACCGTCTGGCCGACGTCGCGCAGATCGACGGGCTTGCGGGTCGCGAGCTCGCGTTCGCTGCGGGCGAGCAGCAGCAGCCCCTCGATGAGGTGCTCGTTCCTGGCGTTGGTGCCGAGCAGGGTGCGTCCCAGGACCTTCAGGTCCTCCGAGGCGCGCGAGTCGCCGAGCGCCACCTCAAGGACCGTGCGGTTGATCGCGAGCGGCGTGCGCAGCTCGTGGGAGGCGTTGTCGACGAAGCGCCGCTGGGCGTCGAAGGCCCGGTTGAGCCGGGTGAGCATCGCGTCGAAGGTGTCGGCGAGCTCCTTGATCTCGTCGTCGGGGCCGCTCTGCAGGTCGATGCGCTCGTGGGCGAGCGAGGTCTCCGACAGCCGCCGGGCCGTCGCGGTCATCTTCTGGATGGGGCGCAGGGCGCGATCGGCCACGAAGTAGCCCACCACCAGCGCCAGGATGCCCACCCCTCCGAGTGCCAGCAGCGATCTGACCAGCAGATGGTGCCGCGCGGCGACGATGGTGTCGGCGCGGAAGTTCGCCCATCTGTCCTGGATGGAGGCCGCCACGGAGGGATCGAGATCGTCCAGCGAGAACGGGAAGGCGGGCCAGGAGTCCCAGATCGCCTTGCCGACGAAGGAGTAGATCACGAAGAGCAGCAGCGCGCCCGCCGCGAAGAACAGGGCGCCGTAGGTCAGCGTCAACCGCACGCGGATGCTCATGCGGTCGGTGAGCCGCCTCAGCCGCGCGAGGAGGTCCTCGGCGACCGGGTGGGGGGCGAACGGCGGCGGGCCGTCCCAGGCGGGCGGGCCGCTGGGCGGCGGCGGCGCGGACTTCGGGCGGAACGGGTGGCGGGCGCTCTCGACCGTGGGCTGGTCGCTGCGCCGGCCGGCCGCGCCGCCCGTCCGGGCGGCAGTCTTCTGGCCGGGGCCCGGATCGGCGGGGCCGGACGCGGCCGGCCGCGCGCCCCCGGCGCC